>NZ_JBYFCJ010000001.1:0-257176 GCF_057652235.1 Arsenicibacter sp. R0_47
AAAAGCCCTGAACAGTTTGAGCAGGAGTATTATACTAAACTTGCAAGTTCAGTGTGCCGCTAAACCGGACCACCTCAGAGCTACGGATAAGTAACAAAGGCAATACAATTGGTAAGGTAGTCATCAAAGGTGGTGACATAAAAAAACTTACGCTGGAAGGAACGTTCAAGGAGTGCATTATTGAAGGTGTAAATGTTGCGGTATGCATAGACATCAAGGCCCAATACGAGCAGATGATTGTAAAAGGTAAAAGCGAAGACGCTGTTGCAGGAGACAAGAGTAAAGAGGTATATATTACTTCCTTGGCCGTAAATGCGTACAATCAAACCAATAAAGGTTCTTTGGTGATAAGCCAGGCAAATATTGGCACGTTAAAGTTCAGCGGAGTCCATAATGGTAACACAACCATTCGACATACAACGACAGCCACAGGCTGCTTTTCAGACTTTACGAATAGCGGCGAAATTAGATTGCATAACGTCCGAATTGAAAAGAACTTCTTGATTCGTGAAACAGTATTGGGCAAGACAGACCTCACTAGCGTATATATGGATCGCGCTAAAGCAGAGATTACTCTAAGTAATATCTCTGAAATTACCCTGATCAATACAAAATTCCCAGATGACATAAGTAGCTTTATGTCTGATACTTACGATTTAAGAGGCGTCCAGGAAGCATATAGGCAGTTAAAAATGGCTGCCAACAAGCAGTCTAATAAGATTGACGAGCTTAGGTATGAAGCCTTAGAGATGGATGCCTACAAAGCCGATAATAACCAAAAGAAAAGCATCTCTGAAAGATTCATTCTTTATACAAATGCATGGTCAAATCAGCATGGTCAAGACTGGCTTCTTGCCTTATTGTGGCTTGGATTAACAACAAGAGTCAGCTATCTGCTGATTAAATTATTGTTGGGATGGAGCATCAAATTCCATCTTCCACATGTCGATGACTTTATTACATACTTGGAGTTTACATTTAATCCATTACATGAATTCAAAGGCATATTTGGTGAAAATAATATAAGTCCGAATGTTCCTTGGGCGCGCCTGATAGACCTTATTTCTAAATCACTAGCCGCCTACTTGTTGTTTCAGTTAGTAAAGGCATTCAGAAAATATGTTAAGGAAGCATAAGTAATATTGTGAGTGGCTCCACAAAAAAACGGTGCTGATTGCTCTGCCCCGCAATTGTAACCAGCGAATGAAATACTTACGCTGCCCGGCTGGTAAAATAATCCATCACTTCATTCGGGTGAACTTCCAGCACGTTGGCCAGCACCAGTAGCACCAGGGTCCGGGAGGCTATCTTGCGCGAAATACCGGCAACGGAAGCAAACAGGTCCACCGTTATCCGGTCGTGCTCCCCCAGATGCTTCATCAGCATGCGCTCCTTGTCGCCGTAACTGAACCGGATATTACGGGCGTCCCGTTCACCTTTCAGAATTTCGCGTACTTCTTTACTGGCCTGCACTGATTTATCATCGACGCGTACATAGGCTTTTTTTTCTTCGGGTTTCTGAGGGTCAGGCACAATGTAGTGAGGCCGTGACGGGCTGCGCGGCACCCGGAACATCAGCACCTCCCGTTCGCCGGGAATACTGATGCGCTCCAGCGTATAGGCGATCGCCGGGAAGCAAAATTTTTCGAGAGCCCGTACCAGCAGGTACTCATCCTCATCAGCATATTTAAGGCCTTGCACTGACTTATCATCGCCTACGCCAATGAGCAGAATGCCACCTTCCGTATTGGCAAAGGCCACCATTTCACGAATAATCTTCTCGGGGTGGTTGGATTTGAGCTTAAACTCCAGCTGGCTGCCCTCCCCATGTCTAACCAAATCCTTGAGTGCCCGGTAGTCCATAGATGGCTTACAAAATAGTGTGAGCACTGATTAAAGATAAATAAGCTATAGCCTATTAACGCAATAGCCAAATAAAGGTTGTATGCCGTAATTGTCAAAGCATCAAAACCAGAAAAAGGAGCATTTGCTAACTTTTCCCTAACACAATTAGTTATTAGTTTGTCGGCTGCTGCTATTTCTGTTGCTGCCCGAATCAGTATCAACCCAAATCATTGTACTTTTATACAATAATAACACAAAAATGCTGCTAAACGTTGCTCTCGTTATTGGTACATTTCTGTTCATGGAAGGCGTAGCCTGGTTTACGCATAAGTACATTATGCACGGCTGGCTCTGGAGCTGGCACCGGGATCACCATAATCATCATAAAGGATTCTTTGAGTGGAACGACTTATTTGCTGTCGTTTTCAGTGCGGTTGCCATCACACTGATTGTTGTCGGTATCGAAGTACCCTCGCTGAATTACCTGACCTGGCTTGGTGCCGGTGTGACGCTTTACGGGGCATTTTATTTCATTTTCCACGATGTTATTGTCCACCAACGCGTTAAATTAAAGCACAAATTCCAAAGCCGGTATATGAAGCGGATTATCCGGGCACACTACATCCATCATAAAGTGCATACAAAAGAAGGCGCTCAGGCGTTCGGCTTTTTATATGCGCCTAAGCGGTATGATGTGCCGGTGAAAACCGCCAAGGCCGATCAATCCTTATCATGAATCGCGTAAAGCACCTTAACCGTCTTCGTTCAGAATCATTTGACATTTGTATAATCGGTGCGGGTGCAACCGGTGCGGGCTGTGCGCTCGATGCGGCTTCGCGCGGCCTGAAAACGGCCCTGATTGATCAGGGGGATTTTTGTTCTGTAACGTCGGGGACCTCCACCAAGTTGGTTCATGGCGGGGTGCGCTACCTGGAACAAGCCTTTAAAAAGCTGGACCCTAAACAGCTTTCGCTGGTCCGGAAGGCCCTTCATGAGCGTATGACGCTGCTGAAGATTGCCCCGCATCTGGCCCACCCCCTGGCACTGCTTACCCCCTGCAAAACCTGGTTCGATGGCATGTATTATTCCATCGGCCTGAAACTTTATGATTTACTGGCAGGAAACCGCCAGCTGAAGTCCAGCCGCTGGTTATCCAAACAGGAAGCAATTGCCCACTTTCCGGCATTTAATCCATCCAGACTGCATAGTGCAGTACTGTATTACGACGGTCAGTTTGATGATACACGACTGAATCTCGCGCTTGTGCAGACAGCCGCGCAACAGGGCGCTGCCGTCGCCAATTACCTGAAAGCGGTCCGTTTCCGGAAAGATGATGCCGGTAAACTAACGGCTGTTGAGGTGCTGGATACGCTGACCGGCGAAACCTTTACGATCCGTGCATCCGTTTTTGTCAATGCGACCGGTACAAGGGCGGATGAACTGCGCAAGGATGCCACTCCGTCAAAGGGACTGCGCATGCGTGCCAGTAAAGGTGCACACGTAGTCATGCCGATGTCGGCCGTTGGCAAGGCGCAGGCCGCCTTACTGGTGCCGTCGACATCTGACGGGCGGGTGCTGTTTGCCATCCCGTGGCGCGGACACTA
The DNA here is from genome assembly GCF_057652235.1 of Arsenicibacter sp. R0_47. Taxonomy (NCBI): domain Bacteria; kingdom Pseudomonadati; phylum Bacteroidota; class Cytophagia; order Cytophagales; family Spirosomataceae; genus Arsenicibacter; species Arsenicibacter sp. R0_47. The sequence goes on from NZ_JBYFCJ010000001.1 coordinate 3,450, forward strand.
CCTTATCGGTACCACCGACACGGAAGCGGCTCCGGAAGACAACCCGCATCTGGTGCCGGAAGAAGCGGCTTACCTGACTGAGCACGTGAACCAGTACCTGATCAGCCCGCTCTCGACGAATCAGATTACCGGCGGCTTTGCCGGCCTTCGTCCGTTGCTGCAACCAGACCATGATAATGCCTCGACCGAAAGCCGGAGTGTTGTGCGTGATCATGAGGTTGAAGTAGACCAAACCTCCGGTCTGATCAGTATCATGGGCGGCAAGTGGACCACCTACCGGCTTATGGCCGAAGAAACCATAGATACCTGCTGCCGGCATCTGGAACGTCCGCTGACCGGTAAAACCGAAACGCTGGCGGTTACTGGCGGCGAAGGATTTACCCCGGAATTTCAGGCAGCTTTCCGCCGTGAATTTGCGGAGCTGCCCGCCGACACGATAGAACATCTCCTGTTTACTTACGGTACCAACGCGCCCGTGATCGCCCGGCTCGCCGGAACGCAGCCCGGCTATGCTCAACCGCTTGCCGAAGGGCATCCGTTTATCAAAGCAGAAGTAATGTATGCACTGGAGGAGGAAATGGCCCAAACGCCGGCGGATGTGCTGATGCGGCGGATCAGGCTAGGGCTTGTCGACTGGCAGGCGACACTGACGGCTATTCAACCGGTGAGCGAACTGATGGGAGCTTATCTGAACTGGACAACAGAAGACCGGCAAACGGCCGCAGAAGCCTTCAGAAACGACATTCTCGCACTTGCCGGACAGGCCGGTGTTCAACTGCGTACAAAAGAAAAGGCATAGCCGGTTAAGCTATGCCTTTTGCTGTGACTTTGGCTGGACTAGTACTCATCTTCATTGAAGAAGAAGTCGTCTTTTGTCGGATAATCAGGCCAAATTTCTTCAATGCTTTCGTAAGGTTGTCCGTCGTCTTCGAGTTCCTGCAGGTTTTCAACAACTTCGAGTGGGGCCCCTGAGCGGATTGAATAATCGATCAGTTCATCTTTTGTTGCCGGCCACGGCGCGTCTTCCAAGTACGATGCTAGTTCAAGAGTCCAGTACATAGTAATTGTTCGTTTAGTCTCTAAATTTATAAGGCTGCAAAAGTAAAAAAAATTACATATCCAAGTTCTTTTTTTAAAAAATCTTGCATGATGCAATCAAACTATTTTTAACGCCATTAACAAGGCTATACCTGAATTGTTTAGCCACTTTTTATGAGATGTTATTTTATTGTCCTTTTACTTTTATAGCAGACACAGATAACCGGCTGAAAATGGTTTTGTTATTGCAATTTCGGGTTGTCCAGATGGCGGGTTTTGTCCCGGATGTTTTTCTTTTCCAGATTTTTCGCAAAGGCGTCCGTTAAATCGACGCCGGTCTGGTTGGCCAGACAAATCAGCACCCACAGCACATCGGCCATTTCGTCGCCCAGATCGCGGTTTTTATCTGATTCCTTCTCTGACTGCTCGCCATAGCGACGGGCTATTATGCGCGCTAATTCACCAACTTCCTCCGTCAGGATAGCCATATTGGTAAGCTCATTAAAATAGCGGACGCCAACCGTTTTTATCCAGTGGTCAACAATCTCCTGTGATTCGCGAATTGTCATGCGTAAATGATGATCTTGCTGAAAAAAAACAGGCGGCTTTTCCGGAGAAAGAGCCGCCTGATGCTTTAAGAAAAACGGCTAATTAATAGCCCATATCGGTTAATTCCTTCTGAAATTCCACCAGAATGGTTTCTTTCATAGCAATTTTACGTTTCTGCGTATTTATTTTATTCAGAATCTGTTTGTCTTCCAGCTTATTCGGATCAAGATGTTCGGCATCCTGAAGGGCAAACTGCAGATCGCTTTTTTCACGGCGGACGAGGTATTCCATTTCGCGGATTTTGGTCCGGAGCTGTTCAGCCACACTTTTCAGCTGGAAAGCAGGATACTTCCGTGACAGAACACGGCCCAGGTAGCTTAGCTCGAAAATCTTATCACAAGACGACCGGAAACGCTCGTTCAGCTGACGATCCTGATTCTTTGGCGGAATCTTGATTTCTTTCCAGCTATTGAGCAGCACTTTCGCGCGTTCGGCAGCGGCAAAGATGTCGGTTGCTTTTGCGAGACGCTCCGCTTCTTCCACCATGCGCGTCTGTGCTTCGATACGCGGATCAACCCGTTTCTGAATAACAATGCCCTTAGCATCATTGTAGCGGGTATACACCATCGTTGTAGCTTTCTTAAACTGCTTGTACAGCTTACCGCTTTTCTTGATAGGTACTTCGCCAATCAGCTTCCAGGCATTCTGCAATTGCCGGACTTCCCGATAGGCAGCATCGATATCCTGATTCCGGTTTGCCCGGAAAGCCAGCCGGATCAGATGGTCATACTGATCCAGACGTTCCTGAATAATCTTGTTCTGCTCATTGAAGAATTCACGGCGACGCTGGAAGAAGTTATCGAGCAACTCCTGGAAACGGCCTTCCACCTCAGCATCCAGTTCTTTATCGACCGGGCCGGTTTTGATCCATTTCTGTTTAATGTCCTGCAACTTATCAGCCGTATCTTTCCAGTCGTCGCTGGCTGCTAATGGCTCGGTTTCGCCGAGCAGAGCCCGCTTGATCTCAAGATTCTTGAGCTGATTCGTCCGGATGAGTTCCGTCAGATACGTCTCCTGCGCATCGAGCCGCTCAAGCAGCGGCACAAAGTCACCGATGGCATCAAAGCCGATCAGTTTTTTCCGAAGTTGCACCAACTTAGTCAGGTAAGAGCCTTTGTTCTGAGCCTCATCAATCTCCTGCTCTAATTGGTTAACCTTGTTTTGAGCAATAATGAAGCGGTTCTTAAAATAGTCGAGCGCTTCCTGCTCAGTTCGTTTCACTTCGCCAATCTGGCGGTCTGGATAGTCGAGGTAGCCCTTTAAAAATACCTTTCCGTCTTTGACGTAACCGTATTCGTCTACCAATGAAGCGGTTTCCATTATTTAACCTCAGTTAAGGCTGAGCATTGGGTTTATTTATAGATATTTGCCACCACAAAATTACGTACAAATAATGAGCCAAGAAACCATTATATTTTCGATGGCGGGTGTCAGTAAAATTATTCCGCCCAACCGACAAATCCTAAAGAATATATACCTTTCCTTCTTTTACGGCGCAAAAATCGGCGTTTTGGGCCTGAATGGCTCCGGAAAGTCCACGTTGCTGCGCATTATCGCCGGTGTCGACAAAAATTACAACGGAGAGGTCGTTTTCTCTCCGGGATACTCTGTCGGTTTGCTGGAACAGGAGCCACAGCTGGATCCGGCCAAAACGGTAAAGGAAGTAGTTGAAGAAGGGGTACAGCAAATCGTTGACTTATTAAAAGAATTCGATCAGATCAACGAGGCATTCGGCGATCCTGACGCGGACTTTGACAAGCTGATTGCCCGTCAGTCGGAGGTACAGGAGAAACTGGACCACTACAACGCCTGGGAACTGGACACACGCCTGGAGCGCGCCATGGATGCCCTGCGGACGCCGCCGTCGGACGCCCTCATCGCGAACCTCTCGGGAGGTGAAAAACGCCGGGTAGCGCTGTGCCGCCTGCTGTTGCAGGAACCGGACGTACTGCTGCTCGATGAACCAACCAACCACCTCGATGCCGAATCGGTATTGTGGCTGGAAGAACACCTGCGCCAGTATAAAGGAACGGTTATCGCCGTTACCCACGACCGGTATTTCCTGGACAACGTAGCCGGCTGGATTCTGGAACTTGACCGGGGCGAAGGTATCCCGTGGAAAGGTAACTACTCGTCGTGGCTGGAGCAGAAGCAAAACCGGCTGGCCAAAGAAGAGAAATCGGAATCGAAGCGTCAGAAAACCTTACAGCGCGAGCTGGAATGGGTTCGCATGGCTCCGAAAGCGCGTCAGGCTAAATCGAAGGCCCGTCTGGGTGCCTACGAAAAACTGATGAGTGAAGAAACGCGTCAGAAGGAAGAAAAACTCGAAATCTTTATTCCGGCGGGGCCGCGTCTGGGCACTAAGGTCATCGAAGCCCACGGCGTGTCGAAAGCCTTCGGCGACCGGATCCTGTTCGAAAACCTTGACTTCGCACTGCCTCAGGGCGGAATCGTCGGGATTATCGGGCCAAACGGGGCTGGTAAAACAACGTTGTTCCGCCTCATTACCGGTCAGGAAAAACCGGATACCGGCACCTTCGACGTTGGTGAAACCGTACAGTGGGCCTACGTTGACCAGAGCCACGACAACCTTGATGGGGTTAAATCTGTTTATGAGACCATCTCAGGCGGTAATGACTGGATTATGCTCGGCGGCAAGCAGGCCAATGCCCGGGCTTATGTCAGCCGGTTTAACTTTGCCGGTGCCGATCAGGAAAAGAAAATCGGTACACTGTCGGGCGGGGAGCGCAACCGCGTACACCTGGCCATGACGCTGAAAGAAGGCGCTAACCTGCTGCTGCTTGATGAACCAACCAACGACCTTGACGTAAACACCCTGCGGGCCCTTGAAGAAGGTCTGGAAAACTTTGCGGGCTGTGCGGTAGTTATCTCTCACGACCGTTGGTTCCTCGACCGGATTGCTACACACATCCTGGCATTCGAAGGTGATTCGCAGGTATACTGGTTTGAAGGAAACTTCTCGGAATACGAAGAAAACCGCCGGAAACGACTCGGTTCAGATGCAACCCCGAAACGCATCAAATACAAAAAACTCGGTTAATCAGACAGTACCATGTTTATGAACGACGTCGACTTCCAGCTGTTGATTGCCAGTGTAAAGGATTACGGCATTTTTATGCTGGATCCGACAGGGCTCATTTCCAGCTGGAACGAAGGCGCGCGGCGGATCAATGGGTATGAAGAAGCAGAAATTCTGGGAAAACATTTTTCTGTTTTCTATACGCAGGAAGACCTTGATTCCGGAAAACCACCCTTTGAACTGGAACATGCGATCCGGACCGGAAAGTATGAAGAAGAAGGGTGGCGGGTTCGTAAAGATGGTACACATTTCTGGGCAAACGTGGTCATCACGGCGCTGTTTGACCAGCATAACCGGCATGTAGGCTTTGCCAAAGTCACCCGCGATCTGACGGAACGCAGGCTGGCCGAGCAAGCCCTCCGGGAAAGTGAGGAACGATATCGGCAGCAGTCAATCGAATTGAGTGCTGCCAATATCGAACTCAAAAAAACGAATCAGGAACTGGAATCGTTTGCCTACGTTGCCTCTCACGATCTGCAGGAACCTCTTCGTAAAATTCAGGCTTTTGGTGATTTACTAAAAACACAACAGGCCGCCTATCTCACCGAATCAGGTAAGGATTTGCTTGACCGGATGCAGACCTCTACAGGGCGGATGCAGGCACTGATCAGAGATTTACTGACGTATTCACAGGTGAATAACGCCCGTCAGCCCTTTGAGCCGGTCAGCCTCAGCGATATCATCAATGACGTTATCAACGATCTTGATGATATCATTCAGGAAAAACAGGCACAGGTGGTTTCAGACCCGTTGCCGGATATCACGGGCAGCCGCTTTCAGTTGCAGCAGCTTTTCCAGAATCTGTTGTCAAATGCCCTCAAGTTTCAGCCTGCCGGCAACCAGCCTGTCATCCGGATTACAGCCGTATCGTCGGAATCAGGCCTTACAATCCAGGTTATTGATAACGGCATTGGCTTCGATAGCCGGTTTAAAGACCAGATCTTTAAAATGTTCCAGCGGCTAAATGCCACAAACCAGTTTAAGGGTACCGGTATCGGACTGGCCATCTGCAAGCGGGTTGTTGAGAACCACGGCGGCACGATCACGGTCGACAGTATTTTAGACCAGGGCACCACATTTACCATCTTTCTGCCATCCTCCCGCGAATAGTTCTGCCAGATTACCCGTTAAAATCAGTCCGTCTGTCCTTGTAAGGCATTATCTTTGCCCCGATAACCTGACGATCTGACTAATGACGCATTTTGGGTATTTCAATGGCACTGTGCTCCCCGCCGATCAAATTGGTGTCGGGGTAACGGATCTGAGCCTGCTTCGCGGCTACGGCCTATTCGACTATTTTCTGACGTACAACGGCCGCCCGTTTCAGTGGGACTGGTACTGGGAACGCTTTGCCAACTCTGCCATGCGCATGCACCTGCCTTTGCCTGTTACGAAGGAAGAAGGCTATCAGATTGTCATGGACCTGATCGAACGCAGCGGTCAGCCGGATGTGGCGCTCCGGTTTGTGATGACCGGCGGCTATACACCCGATAGTATCACGATCCGCAAGCCGAACCTGCTCATTATGTCGGAGGACATTCACCCGACGGCTCCGCAGCAGTATGCAGATGGTGTCCGGGTGATTCTGGACGAGTATGTCCGCGAAATGGCCGAGGTGAAAAGCACTGATTACAAGCGGCTGATTCTGCTGGCCGACGAAATCCGGGCGGCTGGTGCGCAGGATGTGTTGTTCTGCAAGGATGGTGAGATCAGTGAGCTGAGCCGTAGCAACTTTTTTATTGTAAAAGGCGAAAAGCTCATTACACCCGACCGCCATATTCTGCGGGGAATTACCCGCCGGACGGTATTGCAGCTGGCCCGTACTGCTTTTCAGATTGAAGAGCGCCCCGTACTGCTATCGGAATTATATGATGCTGACGAGGCCTTTACCACCAGTTCGACCAAGAAGGTGCTGCCGATTGTTCAGGTGGGTGACCTGACAATAGCCGACGGCAAGCCCGGCCCGAAATCGGCCTGGCTGCTGAGCCAGTTCAACGAGCTGGTGGCCAAGTGGTAATTTGGCTTTTTAATTCGTTCTCTATACTTTTGCGCTATGTTTATCTCCAAAAAAATCCGTCATCATCGTCATCTTGCATGCTAATGCAGGCAGGACGGATTGTTTTTGTCGTTAACCGAAGATTTAACTACGAACACGATATAACACGACGCCCGATTCTGCCGAAGAGTCGGGCGTTTGCTTTTTCATGAAAACCGTTATCATTAAATACAATGCGGGTAATGTGCAGTCGGTGATGTATGCCCTCGACCGGATCGGGGCCAGCTACCTGCTCACCGACGATGAGGCAGACATCCGCTCGGCCGATAAAGTCATCTTTCCCGGTGTCGGGGAGGCCAGTACGGCCATGGCCTATCTGCGGGCACGGGGCCTCGACCAGCTCATTCCGTCGCTGAAACAACCGGTGCTTGGTACCTGTGTGGGCATGCAGCTGCTGTGTCGCTATTCGGAAGAAAACGACACGACCTGCATGGGGGTGTTCGACGTAGATGTACGCCGATTTCCGGGCAATCTGGGTCTGAAAGTGCCGCATGTCGGCTGGAACAACATCAACGATCTGAAAGGACCGCTTACCGAAGGCCTGCCCGAAAGCGCCTTTATGTATTTCGTCCACAGCTACTGCGCCGATGTCTGTGACGATACCGTGGCTACCTGCGATTATGGCCGGCCGTTCAGCGCTATGCTGCAGAAGGATAATTTTTACGCCGCCCAGTTTCACGCCGAAATCAGCGGCAACGTCGGCCAGCGCATTTTAGAGAACTTCCTGAAATTATAACCCTGTCCGGAACACCGTTCCGGCCTACCGATTATGTACATTATTCCGGCTATCGACCTGATCGAAGGCAAAGCCGTCCGGCTGACGCAGGGCGACTACAACCAGAAAAAAGAATACAATGCCCGCCCCCTCGAAGTGGCCCAACAGTTTGAAGACGCCGGTCTGACCCGCCTGCACCTGGTCGACCTCGACGGGGCAAAGGAAAAGCGGGTTATCAACTGGAAAGTGCTCGAAACCATCGCTACCAAAACAAAGCTCCATATCGATTTCGGCGGCGGCGTTCAGTCTGAGGACGACCTGCGGATTGTGTTCAACAGCGGCGCGAAACAGGTTACCGGTGGCAGCATCGCCGTTAAAAAGCCCGACCTGTTTGAACAGTGGCTGAAAGAATACGGTGCCGAAGCCATCATTCTGGGTGCCGATGCCCGTAACGAAAAAATTGCTGTCAGCGGCTGGGAAGAGGCCACCGAAGTCTGGGTGTACGACTTTGTGGAGCAGTGGATGGAAAAAGGCGCCCGCTACGTGATCAGTACCGATGTCGCCAAAGACGGGTTGTTGCAGGGACCGTCGTTCGATCTGTACAAAAACCTACAAGAACGGGGCAAAGCCCTGCAAATTATTGCGAGCGGTGGCGTCAGCAATATGGACGACATCGAAAAGCTGGCGGAAATGAACCTGTTCGGGGTTATCGTTGGCAAAGCCATTTACGAAGGCCGGGTTACGTTGAAACAACTGATGCAGTTCACTAACCCTTAATCTGGCAGGCGATGGACAATGCGTATACAATCAGTACCGATAAATCACGGCTGAACCGCCCGCTGATTCACCGGTTTCTGAGTCAGGATTCATATTGGGCGCAGAATATTCCGATGGATATTGTCGAACGGGCTATTCAGGGTGCCTTGTGCTTCGGCATCTATCATGGTGATGAGCAGGTTGGTTACGCCCGGGTGATTACCGACGAGGCTACGTTTGCGTACCTGTCTGACGTCTTCGTCGTTCCAGAACACCGCGGTAAAGGCCTCTCAAAATACCTGATGGAAACCATTTCCAGCTGGCCGACCCTACAGGGGCTGCGCCGGTGGGTACTGGCCACGCGCGATGCCCACACACTATATGCGCAGTTCGGCTTTACTGAATTAGATCACCCCGAATGGTTTATGCAACGTAAACTGATCGAGAAATATTAACCCCATGCTGACGAAACGAATCATTCCCTGTCTGGATATAAAGGACGGACGAACCGTTAAAGGTACCAATTTCGTAAACCTGCGTGACGCCGGTGACCCCGTCGAACTGGGAGCCATCTACGCGCAGCAAGGGGCCGATGAGCTGGTTTTTCTGGACATTACCGCTACCGTCGACGAGCGGAAGACGCTGATTGATCTGGTCCGGAAAGTGGCCCACGCGGTGAATATTCCGTTTACGGTCGGCGGCGGCATTTCGTCGGTAGCCGACGTATCGGCGCTGCTGAATGCCGGTGCCGATAAGGTATCGATCAACTCCTCGGCCGTCCGCAATCCTGATCTCATCAACGAACTGGCGCTCGAATTCGGCAGTCAGTGTATTGTTGTCGCTATTGATACCCGGTATATCCGTGTAGAGCTGGGAGCAGAGGGCTTAGGGCAAGGTGAAACTGCTCCCGGCTCCGCGCTCTCAGCTCTTAACGCTACGCCCTCAGCCCTCAGCCCTCAGCTCTTCGACCACATCGTGCACACGCACGGCGGACGGAAGCCCACCGCTTTGCGCACCATTGCGTGGGCCAAAGAAGTAGAAGACCGCGGAGCCGGTGAAATCCTGCTGACGTCGATGGATACCGACGGAACCAAGGCCGGTTTCGCCCTTGACCTGACGGCCCGCATCTCGGCAGCGGCCAATATTCCGGTTATTGCTTCGGGCGGTGCCGGCTCGATGGACCACTTTGTGGATGTCTTTACAACCGGCAAAGCCGATGCCGGACTGGCAGCCAGCATTTTCCACTTTAAGGAAATTGATATTCCGGAGCTGAAAGGGTATCTGGACCGGCAGGGTATCCCGATGCGGCTGACGCTGTAACGCCTTTTGTGCCGTCCGACCTGTCGGGCGGCACAAAGATTTCCCATTTTTATCCTACCAAACAGCGATTAATTTCTATATTGAGCCAGTTTTAGCATTAACCCTTTTCCGGTAAACATGGCTTCTTATATCGCTGCGATTGACCAGGGAACAACCAGTACCCGCTGCATTATTTTTGACCGGCAGGGTAACATTGTTTCGGTCGGCCAAAAAGAGCATAAACAAATTTATCCGCAGCCAGGCTGGGTTGAACACGACCCCGACGAAATCTGGCAGAATACCCTTGAAGTTGTTGCGCTTTCCCGCATTAACGCCCGCATTCAAACCAGTGACATTGCTGCCATCGGTATTACCAACCAGCGCGAAACAACCGTTGTCTGGAACCGGCGGACGGGCAAACCCTATTACAATGCCCTTGTCTGGCAGGATACCCGCACCGGCGATCTGGTGAATCAGTTTGCGCAGCATGAACTGGGTCAGGATCGTTTCCGCGAAAAAACCGGTCTTCCGCTGGCAACGTATTTCAGCAGCCTGAAACTGAAATGGTTGCTGGACAATGTGCCGGAACTACGCGAAGATGCCGAACGCGGTTATGCCCTTTTCGGCACCATGGACACCTTTGTGATGTGGCACCTCACCGGTGGCCGCTACAACGGCCAGCACATTACCGATGTGACCAATGCGAGCCGTACACAGCTGATGAACCTGAAAACCCTTGACTGGGATGAGGAACTGCTTGAAGCGTTTGACATTCCCCGTGCGATGCTGCCGAAAATCCGGCCCAGCAGTGAGGTCTATGGTACGGTGGCCTCAGAGGTAATGCCGGGCGTACCGGTGGCCGGTATTCTGGGCGATCAGCAGGCGGCGCTCGTCGGGCAGACCTGTTTTGAACCGGGACAGGCCAAGAATACGTACGGTACCGGCTGCTTTCTGCTCATGAACACCGGTACGACGCTCCGTAAATCCACCTGCGGTCTGCTGACCACGGTGGCCTATCAGTTTGGCAATCAGCCGGTCAACTATGCATTGGAAGGCAGCGTGGCCATTACCGGTGCACTGGTTCAGTGGCTCCGCGACAACCTCGGCATTATTGAAAAGAGTTCGGATATTGAATCGCTGGCGCTGACGGTGGAGGACAACGGCGGTGCCTACTTCGTACCGGCGTTCTCAGGCCTGTATGCTCCGTACTGGAAAGCCGATGCCCGCGGGGTTGTGGCCGGTCTAACGCGTTTTGTCAACAAAGGGCATATTGCCCGTGCCGTACTGGAAGCAACTGCTTATCAGACCCTGGACGTGGTGAAAGCGATGGAGAAAGATGCTGATATTGAGCTGAGTTCACTGCGTGTTGACGGCGGCATGACGATTAATGAGCTCTTGATGCAGTTCCAGGCCAATATGCTCAACACCCCCGTCGTACGCCCGAAAGTAACCGAAACAACGGCCCTTGGTGCTGCCTATGCGGCTGGTTTAGCGGTCGGTTACTGGAGCAATTTTGACGATTTACGCCAGAACTGGGGAATCGACCATACCTTCGAACCGCAACTGAGCGAAGACGACCGCAACCGGCTGTATCGTGGCTGGCAGAAAGCCGTTGAGCGCTCTTTTGGCTGGGAGTCATAGAATCCATTCAGTGGTGGCACGACTGAGAGTCGTGCCACCACTAATCAATAATCAGCCTAGCTTCGGCTCCAGCCATAGCGCCGTCAGACATCCCAAAAACAGGACCAGCCATACCCACGTTGGCACACGGACTTCGCGCCAGTGCGTATGATCACCCACAGCGGTCGTCAGCTGATTTGCCGTCTGCGCCAGCGCGTAGGCCTGTACCTGCTGCGTTTGCTGCCATGCGCCTTTGCCTTCCACGTACACATCAACCGAATCCTGCACCGAAGTCCAGCCTGCTTTGCTGAACACATACGTCGCCTCGCCCGACAGCGGGTTAATCGGCGAATACCGGACCCGTGCAGTGTCTCCGGCAACCCGCAGCGCAGCAGGTTTCACGGTCCAGTTATTGAGCTGAATCCGGTTTCCGAGGCCGCTGATCACCGGCCCGTCTACCAGAATACTGTTTTTATCGGCAGGCTGCAGCGGGGCCAGTATCGCGGTCCAGAGCTTGCTGTAGGCCAGGCTATCACCACTTAGCTTTAGCGGAAACGTTTCGGCCAGCAGGCTAACGGCCACATTGGTCTGCCCATACTGCACAGCTACCGGAACGCCCGTCACCGGCTGCTGGTGCAACGCATCGGCAAACGAAAACGGCAGCGCATTAAGCCCCGACGCCACCACGACATGATCTTCGTTGGAAATCCGGCGCAGTGCCCAGTTGCTGCCCGTCGCCTGATTAATGGCCCGGATATCGGTATCGGGGTTTGCCAGATTCAGGAACAGGACCGGCTTTCCCTGACTGACGGCTTTTTTAACCACGGCATTCTGCCCGTTATCGGCGTCGGTAATGATGATATCCGGTATGGCACCACTTTTTTTGTTGATGGCTATGCTGGTTTGCAAATCCTTAGACACTGTACTGGTCAGTAATACTGAATTCCCTTGCTGTCCCAGCCAGTCGGCGAGGGTTTTGGTTTCGAAATCAGGGCTTCCGAGCACAAACTGATACGTCAGTTTTTTAGCTGGCCGGGTAAAATAACGGAGCGTATCCAGCGCCTCACCGTTCAGCACCAGCACCGCTTCTGAGCGACCGGCCGCAAACGCCGGAAACCGGAGCCGGAAGGCATTCGTACCCGCCGTTACCGCTACGCTATCCAGTACCTGCGCCCCAAATACCAGTTTCAGCCAGCCTTTTTCAGCGGCCTGCAAACGGCCGGTTACCTGCTGTAACTCACCGCGCCGGACAATTTCTTTCCACTGAAGGGCCTGAATCGCATCCGGCTGAAAGTACGGTATCCACTGCACAAACGTAGCGCTCAGCTGGCTCAGCAAACTGGCCGGTACCTGCTGACCCACCAGCGTAACGGTTTCAAACTGGCCTTTAAAATCGTCGGCGTGAAAGCTTTCTGCTATTTTCAGACTGTCTTTCAACCGGTTAATGTAGTCGCGGGGGACGTTTCCGGCGGCAACAATGGCTTGCTTACTATCAACGGTCACCCGCCAGCGGGGTTGCCAGATATACCCTGCGACAATAAGCCAGAGCAGGACGTTCAGGGACAGCCGGAGCAGTTTCCGGCCGGTCGTCAGGGTGGTATTACGAAGGAGTAAACCAACCTGTATGCCCAATAGGATCAGCAGCAAACCGCCAATTATCCATGAGGTTGGTTCTGACCAGTTAAGGTTCATGACAAAGCGTTATTTGAGGGCCGGACTGGTAGCAGCACCGGCCCCCGACAGAGATTTCTTAGCGGAGTCGTTTCCGGAATGCCTGTTGTAGCCGGCGTTCACTGGTATACGACGTGGTGGTTTGTACGGAGGCGCCCGTAAGCTTATAGAGCTTTGTTTGCAGTTGAGCCTTTTCGGTATCCGACAGCCCTTTGCCGCTTGCCAGTTTCTGGAGCGATGTCAGGACCGACCAGTTCGACAGGCCACTGTTGACAACCTGTAGTGACAAGGCTGAACCCAATTGCTGCACCGTGCCCCGTTGCCCGGCCGACAGCGCCGGCAGGTCAAGGTAGCCCAGCACAGCCGAAACCAGCTGTTCAATCCGCTGCTGACTGAACGAGCGCTCCTGCGACGGTGTCGTATTCACGTTCTTAAGCTCGCCTGTCAGCCGCATTTCCTTTTCCTTGATCGGCGGCGGGTCATAGCCGCTTTTTTTAACGAACGTACGGGCTTTCTGTTGAGCTGCTTTCAGGTATTCAAGGGCTTTCTGCTCAAAGGGAATGGCTTTTTCCGGCTCATACATCCGCAGATGCAGTTCCGACTGCCACATTTGTTCCAGCGCCATTTTCAGCAGGCTCCGCGTCGATTGTTCGTAAAACGTATTGGCCTCGCCATCGTCGTGGGAGTGTACATACTGCTCCATGAGCGCAGCCAGCGGATCGCTGTTTTCAGTCGCGGCCCCGTGGCCATGATCGTGTCCGTGCTCATGTTCGTGTTCATGCTCTTCGTGTTCCTTGCCGTGCGTTTCGTGCTCGCCCTCGCCGGAGTCGTGTTTGTGCATAAAGCCATCCAGTACGTTGCCGCCTTCGGCATCATCCGGAATCCCGCCACCGGCACCGATATTGGTTTCAAACTCTTCGCCCAGATACTGGCCGTAGCGTAACCGCAGCAGCTTCTGGTCGTAGCCGATTTCATTCGACTGGCTGTTAAACGCTTTCTTATCCAGCTTTTTACGTTTCGCCAGCAGTTTTTCGGTATCAATAATAATCTGTCGTTGACTCCGGAAATACTCCGGCATGATGTTCACTGCCATCGTCGCCAGCTCCGACTCTTCAACCCTGGTCGTGTCTTTGTAGACCAGAAAATACGTATCAGACTTCGAGAAGTTCGGTTCGGGCTGTTTGTTGTCGAAGGCCGCCCAGTAATAGTATAGTTCGTCACCCGGTGCGAAGTTCAGGCCTTTGAGGTCGATCACTCTCGACAGGTGAGATTCCTTGAAATTGCTTTGCCCCAGCGGTATTTTAACTTCCCGGAACTTCACGTTTTCACCCGCTCCTCTGGCCACAGTGGCGACAATAAATGCCTGACTTACGCTGAAATCGTCGGCGATTTTTGCCGAAACGGTCAGTTTTTTCGGGTCTTTCAGGTAATGAAACCGATAGAGCTCTTTAGAGTCAGGCTGGATTTTCGGCGCCATATCCGGCTTTGCTTCCAGCCGGTAAAAATCAGACTGGTAGATCAGGGAATCTTTACTGCCCAGCTTCCAGTAGGCCTTGATCGCATAGAGGCCGGAGCTCATCAGCTTATCGGTGTGGACAAAACCGCCTTTCTCCCGCGTAAATGCCAGTTCATTGCCCCGGCTGTTGACCAACCGCACCGACACGTTCTGCTGATCCGACAGGCTCACTGTCCAGCGCAGGGTTGACCCGCTCACCGCTACGGCATTCAGGTCCGTGGTTTCGGTGACCGGCAGCCGTGTATAGGCCGGTGGCTGAATGGTCAGTTCCGCCGACTCAAATTCGGGTGCAATGATTTTATCACCGGTAACGGCGGCAATGTAGCGGGCGGCTTTGTGGTGCTCCGGCGAATCAGGCTGGAGCATCGGATAGGTGTAGGCAAACCCCAGCGCAACGGCCAGCACACTGATGTACAGACCGATATTGGTAAACGCTACAACCGGCACCCGCACGCCCTGAATCCGTTCATTAAGGCGGTCGATCTGTAATTGCTCTGCGATGTTTAAGGCAGGCTTATCGAACAGGTCCAGGCTATACTCGGTATCGCCCACGGCCTGATGCAGCAAGTGAATGGCCTGCATTTTTTTGGGCTCATACAACCGGTTAATCCATGCGCCTACCCCGAAACCGACCAATGCAATCACTGACATCACCAGGGTAGAGGCATCAGCCGCACGCGCAAAAATGCCGCAGGAAACGCCCAGCAACAGGCTGTTTACCCACGCATTGGCATGCAGCTGGTAAATAACAGACGATATGGTTCGTTTTAGTTCGTTCATGCGTTTTTCGTTAAAGCCACCCAACGTTCAAGACCAACCAG
Organism: Arsenicibacter sp. R0_47; assembly: GCF_057652235.1. Lineage (NCBI taxonomy): Bacteria > Pseudomonadati > Bacteroidota > Cytophagia > Cytophagales > Spirosomataceae > Arsenicibacter > Arsenicibacter sp. R0_47. The sequence continues at coordinate 18,651 of NZ_JBYFCJ010000001.1, forward strand.
TACCACAAAACCGATCAGGAGCCAGGGTGAGGTACGCGCCTCATGATGGCCGTCGCCCGGCATCGCCGGTTTAAACAGGGCATTCAGCTCGGTCTTGCTCAGCGGCAACGCGGCCGGATTCAGGTTATAGTGCGCGATCAGTTGCTCCCCCAGCCATTCGGGCAACCGGCCCGTCTGAATAAGGTCATCCGGCTCCGGCATATAGATTACATTTGGTGTCGTGGCAGGTGCTATGGTGCCGGACACGATATATACCGTTTGTGGCGATAGGATGGCCGGCTTCTGATCGGTTAATACCCAGTCAACGGCCGTATTCGTGTTTTCGTTTTCATTTACCGAAACCTTAATGTCGTATATATCCGACAAAGCCTGCACGGCGGCAATCATCGTTTTTTGCCGTGCTTTGTCCCGATAAGCGACTGACACCGTCAGCGGCCGGTCAACAACAGGCGCCTGTTTAAATGGCTTGCCGGCTTCGAGCGCGGGTTGCGACACCAAGGTATTTGCCTGATTAACAAACAGTTTTTTGCCCTCAGCGGCCAGATAAGCGGCCGCCGTTTTCTGATCCGGGTTTACCGGCGCATGCAGGCTGAATGCGGTTGGCGTATAAATATGCGGAATGGCCGCCAGCTGCCGGTCGTTCACCACATAGACATGCAGTTCGGTTTGCTGCGGATCACCGGCATTCTGCATTACCCGGTTGATGGCTGCCTGCACCTGCAACGGGCTCGTTACCGTCACCGGCGGCAGGTCGCTCACCGACTCCACGGCATCGGTTTGGGGCGACATCCAGTATACCCGTTCGCCTTTTTTCTGCGCCTCTTCCAGTTCAAACCGGAAATTCTGCGTCAGAAAGGCGTCCGGCTGAATCAGGTGAATCCGCTGCCGGGTTTCGGTTCCGGTCATGTGTTTCCAGACCGGCTGACTCAGCAGAAAGGCGAGCAGCAGCAGCAGCAGACAGCGGATGATCAGCAACGGAATGTTATCGAGCTGGATGCCCCGGTTTTGTTGCTGATTTTTTTCGCTGAGCCACTGCATGGCCGCCCAGACCATTACCTTTCCCTTTTTCTGATGCCAGAAATGGATCAGAACCGGGATGGCAACCGCCAGCACGCTCCATAAAAAATAAGGTTTTAGTAACTCCATTTATGTAATCGGGTGAGGCTAATCACCCATATCCATGAGGCTTCGGTACGTAACTAGTATACAAAAACGGAACAGCATCACTGTGTGATCCGGTCCGCCTTACATCAGAAATGATTTCAGAACCATGGCAATGGGATCGCTGAGCCGGACCTTGATCAGGCGAACGTGCGGAATACGCAGCGCTTCTTCCAGCCGGGCCATGTACTGCGCCGACGCCTGCCGGACGGTTTCGCGGATCGCATCAGCATCCAGCTCCACCTCCCGACCCGATTCAAGGTCCTTGAACCGGTAAAAGCCCCGCAGGTCGAAATTCAGCTCCTGATCGCCCAGAATCTGAAAAATGACAATTTCCCTGCGCGGATTGGCGGCGTGTTTGATCAGCGTCAGCCACTCGTCGCCAACCTGCAGAAAATCGGACGCCATAATCAGCATCTCTTTCTGTTTCTGCATAAACTCCGGAAACCGGGGATCACTGTTCGACCAGTCGCCTTTCGCTTCGGCGATCTGGAGTGCAGCCAGAATTTTCTGAAACGATTGTTTTCCGGAGGGAGCCAGTGTCTGGAGCGAACCCGCCTGCAACCCGTACAGGCTCATTTGGTCGCCCTGCCGATAGCCCAGATAAGCCAGTGATGCCAGCAGGATTTTCGCATAATCCAGCCGCCGGACGGCTCCTTCGCCGTAGTTCATCGAACCCGACAGATCAATCAGGAAACGGACGTGCAGGTTGCTTTCCGTCGCCGACTCACGGACGAGGTGCTTACCGGTCCGTGCAAACAGTTTCCAGTCGATGCGTTTGGGATCATCGCCCGGCTCGTAATGCCGGTATTGTTCAAACTCCGTTCCGATGCCTGACCGTTTACTGCCGTGAATACCCAGCAACAGCTCATCGCTTACCAGCTTGCCGGCCAGTTGCAGGTTATTGAGTTTGATAAGGTCGGTTGCTAATTGCGCCATTGATTTTCTCCGCTATGCCTGCCCGCCGGACCAAGATTACCGGCCACGGGCCGGCAATTATTTTGCCTTCAACAGCTCTGCAATCACCTTATCGGTTGTAATGCCTTCGGCCTCTGCCCTGAAGTTGAGCGCCATCCGGTGACGCAGAATCGGAAAGGCCAGTGCCTGGATATCGTCCGGAATGACCGAGAAACGTCCGTTCAGCACGGCGCGGCCTTTGGTACACAGCACCAATGCCTGACCAGCCCGCGGCCCCGCGCCCCAGTCGCACCACTGTTTGACATACTCAGACGATGTACTGTCCGGCCGCGTCGACCGCACCAGCTTGTTGATGTAGCTGATCAGTTCGTCGCTGATGTGCACCTGACGGGTTAGCTTCTGGAGTTCAATAATGTCCTGATCGCTCAGAATAGCGTTCAGCTCCGGACGGCTCGTTCCGGTTGTGCTTTTCAGAACGTTCAGTTCTTCCTGTTCCGACGGATAGCTAAGTTTGATATACAGCAAAAAGCGGTCGAGCTGCGCTTCGGGCAGGGGATAGGTACCAGCCTGTTCAATCGGGTTTTGCGTGGCAATGATCAGAAACGGCTTCGGCAGGGGGTAATCGTTACCGGCATAGGTCACTTTGTACTCCTGCATGGCCTCTAGCAGGGCCGCCTGCGTTTTAGGCGGTGTCCGGTTGATCTCATCGGCCAGCACGACGTTGGCGAAAATGGGGCCACGGTTAAATTTAAAGAACTTTTTACCGGTCTCGTGGTCTTCTTCCAGAATTTCGGTTCCGACAATATCGCCCGGCATCAGGTCAGGCGTGAACTGCACCCGCTTAAAGCTCATGTCCAGCGCTTCCGACATGGTTTTGACCATCAGTGTTTTCGCCAGTCCCGGAACGCCTTCCAGCAGACAATGGCCACCGGCCAGCAGCGAAATCAGGATTTCGTCGATGGCTTCCTGCTGTCCGACAATGATTTTACCAATCTCCTTTTTCAGATCCGGGAGCTTGGCCACTAACGCTTTATAGTGTGTTAATGATTGTGTTTCCAAGTTGTAATAGTTGTCAATGTCCGTTTATCGAATGTGTCGGGTCAGGCGGTCAGGGCATACATGACGATGTTGACGCCAAACTTCGTATTGTCTTCGGCCAGAAAACGCTTGTTCCGGAAGTCGTAATCCCATTCGCAGCCGTAATCCTTGTTACTGTAGAGTACGCCGATGCGGCCGTTTACCATAACGGCCTTGAGGTAATCGTGTACCAGGTCGTCGCCCCAGCCGTTGAGCTCGAAGGAGGTCGTTGGCGGCCCTTCCTCAAATTTAAAAAACGAGGTGTAGAGCGAGTGGTTGTTCGGGATTTTCTGCAAGGCTTTCGGGCCGAACGTCCGGCCCATTTCCTGCTCAAACGATTTGGCAAACAGCCCGTCGATATCATGGTTGCAGTCATCGACAAACACAAAGCCGCCGTTATCCACATAGCGCCGGAACACATCGCGCTCCTGACTCGAAAATTCGACCAGTTTATGCCCGCTCAGGTAGCAGAACGGGCTTCTGAAAATATCGTTACTTCCCAGCTTGACCACTTTTTCCTTCTCATCAACCGGCACAGTCGTATACTCAACCAGCGAGTGAAGCAGATTAGAAGGCATCCGCTGGTCAGTATCCCAGTCGCCGGAAGCGTATTGTAATCGGGTAAAAAAAAATGGTTTCATCATAAAATATCCCCGTATGGGCGACCCCACGTGGTCGCCCAACATATAAAGCGGTCGCCCAACATAAACCCGAAAACGGTATTACACCGCGTCGGATAAGGAGGTAAAGGTGAAATCCCGGATTTTCATCGGCGGAATCAGGTGGCCGCTCACGCGCATGGGTTTGCCCATAGCCTCCAGATTATTCAGCATGATTACCGGGCTTTCATTAAAACGAAAATTCTTAACCGGGAATTTGATCTGACCGTTTTCGATGTAGAACGTCCCGTCTCGGGTCAGGCCGGTATAAAGCTGCGTTTGCGGGTCAACGGCCCGGATGTACCAGAACCGCGTTACCAGAATGCCTTTTTCCGTGCTTTTGATCAGGTCGGCCAGCGACTGCGAACCGCCCTGGATGATAATGCCCGACGGCGGCGGAATGGCATTTACGCCTTTTTTCTCCGCCCAATAACGCGAATAACTCAGGTTTTTAACCACGCCGTTTTCTACCCAAACCGTCTTTTCCTGCGGACGACCATCGGGGCCGCCGCCACCACCGCCCGGGCCACCGCCGCCAAAACGACCGCCACCACCCGCAAACGGCGAGCCTGGTATTTCGGCATTCATCGGGTCGGAAATGATATTGACGCGCTCATCAAAGAACTTTTCGCCGATACGGGTTCCGCCGCCTTTTTTGCTCATAAACGAGCGTCCTTCGTCGGCCGAGCGGGCGTCGAGGTTGAACAGCATGGGCTGAATCAGGTTGCCGGCCGCGGTCGGTTCCAGAATCACGGTGTATTTGCCGGGTTCCAGCGCGCGGGCATTGGTCGAGGCCAGGGCTTTCTGAATCGCGATGTTCGTGGCGTCTTTGGTACTCAGCTTCGCGGTATCCGTAAAGTCCCGCGCTACGTATCCCGAGCCGGTACCGTCGGCTGTACGGGCCGTAATGGAGAAATCAACGCTTGTCGAACGGTTATAGCCGAACAGGCCTTTGCTGTTACCAATGGCCGAAAATCCGGTTGTGTCTTCCAGATAGCCGGCAGAGGTCAGCCCTTTTTTCTCACAGGGATCGATGCTGTCAAAAGCCGCCTGCGCGCGGTAAAGCGGGTCGATTTTAGCCGTGCTTTCGGCGAAGGTCGGTGTATCGAGGTATTTCTGCGGACCGAGCATCGGCACATACTCCGGACTCTCCGGCGCTAACCGTGCCAGCTCTTCGGCCCGGCGTACTGCCTTTTCCAGCGAGGCGTTATCGAATTCGTTAATGGTAGTCGTGCCGGTGCGTTTACCCATGACGGCAGTCACGATGAGCGACTGATTTTCGGCCTCGCCACTGGTCGAAACCGTATTGCGGGCATACCGGATGTTGCCTGTCCGTTCGCCGGTGAGGTTTACACTCAGTTCATCGGCTTTCGAATAGCTCAACACCTTATCAATGATCTTTTTTGCTTCTTCTTTGGTTAAGATGGCCATGTTTATTTACTATCTTGATGATGAAGTGCTCTGTCAAATCTTCCGTGCGGTATTGATTACGTTGACACCGTTGAAACGGGCGGTTGAACTGCCGTGCGATACGGCGCTTGACTGCGAAGGCTGGCCTTTGCCGTCAAAGAACGAGCCGCCCATCCGGTAATCATTCTGGTCGCAGACCTGCACGCATGAGTTCCAGAACTCCTGGGTATTCGACTGATAAGCCACATCTTTCAGCATACCGGCAATCTGACCATCTTTAATTTCGTAGAACAGCTGACCGCCAAACTGGAAATTATAGCGCTGCTGGTCAATCGAGAACGAGCCGTCACCGATGATGTAAATCCCTTTTTTCACATCTTTGATCATCTCCTGCACCGACAGCGGCGTTTTGCCCGCCAGCAGGGATACATTGGCCATGCGCTGGAACTGCACCGAATCCCAGCTATCGGCGTAGCAGCAGCCTTGCGACTCTTTTTCGCCGATGATGTGTACCTGATCGCGGATCGCCTGATAGTTCACCAGCGTTCCGTCTTTGACCAGATCCCATTGTTTGGTTTTCACCCCTTCATCGTCCCAGCCGACAGCCCCCAATGAGCCCACCTGCGTTTTATCAGCGATGAAGTTTACCTTATTGCTGCCGTAATTAAAGTTTTTAGACTGCCATTTGTCCAGTGTTGCAAAGCTGGTACCAGCATAGTTGGCTTCGTAGCCCAGCACGCGGTCAAGCTCCAGCGGGTGACCCACCGACTCGTGGATGGTCAGCCACAGGTGCGAGGGGTCGAGCACCAGATCGTATTTACCGGCCTCAACCGATTTAGCCGTAATTTTCTGTTTTGCCTGCTTCGCTGCCGCCACAACATCTTCGAGCATGTCATAGCCCATTTTGTAGCGTGTCGTCACGCCGTCTACCTTGTCAGACGGGTTGGTTTGCAGGTATTCGTAACTCATGCCCACCGGTGCGCTCAACGAGTTGCGGGTCTGGAATTTACCGGACGCCGGATCAACGGCGGTAACGGTAAAGTTCGGCCAGATCCGGTGTACATCCTGATCGATGTATGAACCGTCGGTGGAGGCGAAGTACTTCTGCTCGTTCACCATGAACAGGACCGAATTCACAAAGTTGGCCCCGTTTTTCATGGCCGCGTCGTTGACCGACAGCAGCAGATCGACCTTCTCCTTGATGGGTACTTCGAAGGCGTTTTTCGTAATCGGTGCTTTCCAGCTTACCTCGCCAAAGCCCTTTTGCGGTGCCAGCTGAACAGGTTCTTTCACAAGCCGCGCATTGGCCTTGGCAATCGCAACAGCTTTATCGGCCGCTTTAGCAATGTCGGCTTCACTCTGCGTATCGCCAATGGCCGCAAAGCCCCAGCAACCGTTAACAATCACCCGGATACCGACACCATAGGATTCTGTATTGACAATGTTCTGAACCCTGTTTTCGCGGGTGATGACAAACTGGTTGAGGTAACGCCCGATCCGGACGTCGGCGTAACTCGCGCCTTTCGACTTCGCGGTATTCAGGGCGGCGTCGGCCAGCCGTTTTTTGAGGGCAACGTCCATACCGGACGACAAAAAGGCTTCGGGCGGTACAGCATGGCCCTGAACGGGAATTCCCGCGGCAGACAGATGGGGCAGCATCAGCCCTCCCATCCCCATACCTGTTAACTGAAGAAAATCACGACGATTCACTGTATATGCGTATGTTTAGGTTAAAAGCTAACAGATACAAAGGGCACAAACACCTCTGTTAACACCGGCTCAGGCGTCTGACAATGGGGCGTTCATACATAAGATCAGATCGTTCGCAGGCTTCCGGTGATATGGGGGATATGCTAATTTTCAGAATAATCGACTAATAAACAAATCGTTTCTGTGCTATTATTCTGGTGTATTGGCAAAAACTAACTCTTTGTTTGTTAAGTGCTACTCTGAGTTCTTAACCACGAAGAAAGCAGCATGGCGACCACGTGGCCAAATAGTAGGGCGACCACGTGGGGTCGCCCGTACATGTGCCATGCCGGATAATTAAACTGCGTCGGACAATGACGAGAAGGTGAATTCCCGGATTTTCATTGGCGGCAACAGGTAATTCTGGTTTGATTCGGTGCTGACCACCCGTTCCGGTTTGCCGAGTGCATCGAGGTTATTGAGCATGATGACCGGACTTTCGTTGAAGCGGAAGTTTTTGATCGGATGCTTGATTTTGCCGTTTTCAATGTAGAACGTTCCGTCGCGGGTCAGGCCGGTAAGGAGCAGCGTCTGCGGATCAACGTCGCGGATATACCACAGCTTGGTTACCAGAATACCGCGCTGCGTGCTTTTGATCATGTCTTCAAGCGACATGGTGCCGCCGTTCATGATCACGTTGTTCGGGCCTGGCAGGGGCTTTTTGCCTTGCTTCTGCGCCCAGTACCGCGAATACGACAGGTTTTTCACCACGCCTTTTTCGATCCAGTTGACCTTGCCCTGCGGCTGCCCATCGCCCGACCACGGCGAGGCCGGCAGTTCAGGGTGCGTCGGATCGGAGTAGATCGTAACGCGCTCATCCACAATCTTCTCGCCCAGCTTGGTTTTACCGCCCGGCTTACTCATAAATGACCGTCCTTCATCGGCCGAACGCGCATCCATGTCAAAGAAAACGCGTTCCAGCAACACCGCCACCGCCGTCGGTTCCAGAATAACGGTGTATTTCCCCGGTTCGAGCGCCTTAGCCCCCACCGAACCAATGCACTTCTGAATCGCAATGCGGGTCGAGGCCGCCGGATCAAACTTAGCGAAGTCGCTATAGCCGCGGATCACATAGCCAGAGCCCTTGCCGTCTTCAGTCCGGACGGTCAGGGAAAAATTAATATTTGTGCTCGGGTAGTAAGCAAACAACCCCTTCGAGTTCATCATGGCCGAGTAGCCTTTGTAGTCCTCTTCGAAGCCTGCCGCTGTCAGTTTTGCCTGGCTGATACCACGGCACATTTCGAGGCTTTTGCCCACCGCCTCAGCGCGTTTGGCCGGTGTAATGCTGGCCGTTGATTCAAAATAGCCGTTTGCTTTCAGATAGGTCTGCGGACCCAGTAAGCCCACGTATTCCGGGTTTTCGGGGGCCAGCCGCGCCAGTTCCTCCGACCGCCGCACTACCTTTTCCAGTGAAGCCTCGTCGAACTCGTCAATGGTGGCAATACCGACTTTCTTACCAAAGGCCGACTGTACCTGTAAGTTCTGGTTAATCAATGAGCCGCTGGTCGATACTTCGTTCCGGGCATACCGGATGTTTCCGCGTTCATCGCCCGACAGGTTTGCCTCGCACTCGTCGGCTTTTGAATAGCTTAATACCTTTTTCAGCAAGGCTTTCGCTTCTGCTTCTGTTAGTATGGTTGACATGATCGGTTCAGGATTAGATTTTACGGGCTGTGTTAATGACGTTGACACCATTGAAACGGGCCGTGGCACTACCGTGCGATACAGCACTAACCTGCATCGGCTGGCCTTTGCCGTCAAAGAACGAGCCACCAAGGCGGTAATCGCGCTGGTCGCAGACCTGTGCGCACGAATTCCAGAACTCCTGCGTGTTTGACTGGTAGGCCACGTCTTTCAGCATACCGGCAATTTTGCCGTCCTTAATCTCGTAGTATAGCTGACCGCCAAACTGGAAGTTGTAGCGCTGCTGATCAATTGAGAACGAGCCGTCACCGATGATGTAAATCCCTTTTTTCACATCCTTAATCATCTCCTCAACCGAGAGCGGTGTTTTGCCGGCCGCCAGCGACACATTGGCCATGCGCTGGAACTGCACTGAACTCCAGCTATCGGCATAGCAGCAGCCCTGCGATTCTTTTTCGCCGATGATGTGCACCTGATCGCGGATCGCCTGGTAGTTCACCAGCGTGCCGTCTTTGACCAGATCCCACTGTTTGGTTTGCACCCCTTCATCGTCCCAGCCCACGGCACCCAGTGAGCCATTCTGCGTCTTATCGGCAAACAGGTTCACCTGCTTGCTGCCGTAATTAAAGGTCTTCGATTGCCACTTGTCCAGAGTAGCGAAGCTGGTACCGGCAAAGTTGGCTTCGTAGCCCAGCACGCGGTCAAGCTCCAACGGGTGACCCACCGACTCGTGGATGGTCAGCCACAGGTGCGACGGATCGAGTACCAGATCGTACTTACCGGCTTCAACCGATTTGGCCGTCAGTTTTTCTTTGGCCTGCTTTGCCCCGGCAATGGCGTCTTCGAGCATGTCGTAGCCTTTATTGTAGCGCGTCGTCACGCCCGTAACCTTGTCCGACGGATTGGCCTGGAGGTATTCATAGCCCATGCCCATCGGTGCGCTCAGCGCCTGCCGCGTTTCAAATTTGCCCGATTTCGGATCAATGCACGTAACGCCGAATGTCGGCCAGATCCGGTGGATATCCTGATCGATGTACGAACCGTCGGTGGAGGCGAAATACTTCTGTTCGTTCACCATGAACAGGACCGAGTTCACGTAATTTGCTCCGTTTTTCATCGCTGCGTCGTTGACCGACAACAGCAGATCGACCTTCTCCTTGATGGGTACCTCAAAGGCGTTTTTGGTGATCGGTGCCTTCCAGCTTACCTCACCAAAGCCTTTTTGTGGTGCCAGCTGCACCGGCTGCGTCATCAGTTTGGCGTTGGCCTTTGCGATGGCCACCGCTTCTTCGGCGGCGCGGGCGGTCTGTGTTTCGTTTTTGGCGTCCACCACAGCGGCAAAACCCCAGCACCCGTTGACAATTACCCGCACGCCCACACCATAGGATTCCGTGTTGACGATGTTCTGAACTTTGTCTTCGCGGGTAACCACGTACTGGTTCAGGTAGCGGCCGATGCGGATATCGGCATACGTTGCGCCTTTTGCTTTGGCCGCATTCAGGGCAGCATCCGCCAGCCGCTTCTTCACAGCGACATCAAGGCCGGTTTCCAGCAGCGCTTCAGGCGCCACAGGCCGGCCGGAAACAGGAATACCCGGCAGCATAATGCCCCCGATCCCCATCCCCGACAATTGGATGAAATTACGACGGTTCATAAGTAGGGGCGACCCCATGTGGTCGCCCATTTTGTTGGTTTGAAAAATGATACAGGAATGGTCGCCTGTTTTGTTGGTTTAATGATTTGAATGAAGGGAAACGGATTCGAAAGAAGGGCGACCACGTGGGGTCGCCCGTACGGGCAATTGATCCCGGCCCGAATTATTTATCCGGTAGGGGCGACCCCACGTGGTCGCCCAAAATGTGTGCAAACGCCCCAAGCCATATTATCGCCCAAAACATTTGCAAACGCCCCAAGCCATATTATCGCCCAAAACATCTGCAAACGCCCCAAGCCATATTATCGCCCAAAACATCTGCAAACCCCCAAGCCATATTATCGCCCAAAACATCTGCACCCACCCCAAGCCATATTATTGCCCAAAACATGCGCAATCGCCCCGCAGATTACACCGCGTCCGAAAGCGACGTAAACGTAAAGTCGCGGATTTTCATCGGCGGAATCAGGTTGCCGTCGGCGCGGACAGGCTTGCCCATCGCCTCGACATTGTTCAGCATAATGACCGGACTCTCGTTGAAGCGGAAGTTTTTAACCGGATATTTAATCTGGCCGTTTTCGATGTAGAACGTCCCGTCGCGGGTCAGGCCGGTGTAGAGCAAGGTTTGCGGATCAACGGCGCGGATGTACCAGAACCGCGTCACCAGAATGCCCTTCTCTGTGCTCTTGATCAGGTCAGCGAGCGATTGGGTGCCGCCTTCCAGGATAAACCGTGAGGGAGGCGGGGTAGCGGCTACGCCTTTTTTCTCCGCCCAATAGCGCGAGTACCCCATGTTTTTAACGATCCCTTTTTCAATCCAGGTCGTTTTTTGCTGCGGACGGCCATCACCGGTATAGGGCGACCCCGGAATTTCAGGATTCCACGGATCGGAGTAGATGGTAATGCGCTCGTCGAACAGTTTTTCGCCCAGGCGCGTACCACCGCCTTTTTTGCTCAGGAAGCTGCGGCCTTCATCGGCATTACGGGCATCGAAGCTGCGCATCATGTTCTGCAGCAGCTCAGCCGACGCCGTTGGCTCCAGAATAACGGTATATTTCCCCGGTTCCAGGGCCCGTGCGTTGCTTGAAGCAAGTGCCTTTTGTACCGCGATGTTGGTGGCTTCGCGGGCGTTCAGCTTGGTCGTATCGTTGTAGTCGCGGGTAACGTAGCCGGAGCCGGTGCCATCGGCTGTGCGGACCGTTACGGAAAAGTCAACGCTGGTAGCGCGGTTATACCCGAACAGCCCCTTGCTGTTGCCAATGGCCGAGAACCCGGCTGAATCTTCCAGATAACCGGCCGCGGTCAGGTTTTTCTTCGCGCAGGCATCAATGCTGTCGAAGGCAACTTTCGCGCGGTACTCGGGATCGATTTTCGCGGTTGAATCGGAAAAGCCTTTGGTCTCCTGATAGTTCTGCGGGCCCAGGGCCGGTACGAATTCAGGGTTTTCCGGTGCCAGCCGCGCAATTTCTTCGGCCCGGCGAACGGTTTTCTCCAGCGACTTATCGTCGAATTCGTTGATGGTTGCGGTGCCTGAACGCTTGCCGAATACCGCCGTAACGGCCAATGACAGGTTATTTGACTCTCCGCTGGTTGATACGGTATTCCGTGCATACCGAATGTTGCCTGTCCGGTCACCATTCAGCCCCACGGTCATTTCATCGGCCTTCGAATAGGCCAGGACCTTATCTATAATCTTTTTTGCTTCTTCTCTGCTTAGAATTGCCATGTTCGTTTGATGAGTTTGGGTTTGATCCAGCCCCTGAATAGTTCAGAATGATCAAATCTTCCGTCCGGTGTTGATTACGTTAACGCCGTTGAAACGCGTTGTCGGGCAACCGTGCGAAACGGCACTAACCTGCGAAGGCTGGCCTTTGCCGTCGAAGAACGACCCAAACGTCCGGTAATCGTCCTTGTCGCAGAGCTGGGCACACGAGTTCCAGAACTCCTGCGTGTTCGACTGGTAAGCCACATCTTCGAGCATACCGGCGATCTCACCGTTTTTGATTTCGTAGAACAACTGACCGCCAAACTGGAAGTTATAGCGCTGCTGATCAATTGAATAGGAGCCACGACCAATGATATAGATACCTTTTTCAACACCTTTGATCATGTCGGTTACGCTGCGTTTTTCCGTACCCGGCTGTAGCGAGACGTTCGGCATCCGCTGGAACTGCACCGAATTCCAGTTGTCGGCGTAGCAGCAGCCGTGCGATTCTTTTTCGCCCAGGATGCTCACCTGATCACGGATCGCCTGATAGTTTACCAGCACGCCGTCTTTAATCAGATCCCATTTTTTACAAGGCACACCTTCATCATCATACCCAACCGTACCGAGCGTATAAGGCTGCGTTTTGTCGGCTACGATATTGACCAGTTTACTGCCGTAGTTGAAGCTTTTGGTTTTCCACTTATCGAGAGTCGCGAAGCTTGTACCGGCGTAATTGGCCTCGTAGCCCAGTACACGGTCAAGTTCCAGCGGGTGACCAACCGACTCGTGGATGGTCAGGCCAAGGTGGTTGGGGTCAAGTACCAGATCGTACTTACCGGCCTGCACACTTTTGGCATTCATTTTTTCCTTTGCCTGCTTAGCAGCCAGAATGGCGTCCTCGACCATGTCGTAGGAATTCCGGTAGCCGACCAGACCGTTCGGTGCCGGAATCTTTTCCGAAGCCAGGCCATCCAGATACTCGTAGCCCATGCCCATCGGTGAGCTCAGGGCGTCGCGGGTTTTGAATTTACCGGCCTGCCGGTCAACGGCCGTCACGGTAAACGTCGGCCAGATCCGGTGGATATCCTGATCGATATAGGACCCGTCGGTGGAGGCAAAATATTTCTGCTCGTTAACAAAGAAGAGGTTCGAGGTCACGAAGCCCGCCCCGTTTTTCATGGCCTCACCGTTGACGTTCATCAACAGGTTAATTTTTTCCTGAATCGGGATTTCGAAGGCGTTCTTTTTAATCGGTGTTTTCCAGCTTACCTCGCCAACGCCCTTTTGCGGGGCCAGCTGAACCGGTTCTTTCTGGATTTTAGCGTTAGCCTTGGCAATGGCTACGGCCGTTTCGGCGGCTTTGGCGATGCCTTCTGTGGTCACATCGCTCGTTGACGCAAATCCCCAGGTCCCGTTGGCAATTACCCGGATACCGACACCATACGATTCGGCATTTACGATATTCTGCACGCGTGTTTCGCGGGTAAACAGGTATTGCTGCAAATAGCGGCCAATCCGGACGTCGGTATAGGTAGCGCCTTTGCTTTTTGCGGCGTTCAGGGCGATGTCGGCCATCTTCTTTTTAAAAGCCACATCCGCACCCGGTTCCAGCAGTTTTTCCAGCGAAACAGCATTGCCCAGCACAGGAACCGATGACGCCATCAGGGCGCCAAAACCCATACCCGACAAGTGCATAAAGTCTCTTCTCTTCATTGACTGTTGACGATTTGGTAAACTCAGTTAGTTTATTCAGTAGAAAATTTGGCAAAAAACGTCTTGAAATTGGCTCTTTTTGCACATATTCTCAATGAAATCGTCAAAAATGTTTAGAATAACAACAAATAGCAAAACATTTGTGATGAACGGAGAACTCCCGTTAACGTTACTATTGCGCTGATAATGTATCCATAAAGTCTATTTTCCCTTTCAGTTCAGCTGCTTTCAGCTGGTTGTACCGATCAATAATCATGAGCTGTGCCATGGGCTCGCGCAGATTCAGCTGGTGGGCCCGCGCAAATTCGTCAAGCGTCGGCTGATAGTCGGCCAGGAGCGGTTCAATGTCGCGGTAATAATTGAACAGGTTACGGAATACCTTGCCGTCGTACACAAAATAATCGAAGTGATCGCGGTCGCCGGCAAAATCCTGCTGGTTTGCGACATTGCCCGGCCGATTCGGACGGATGTACAAAAGGCCGTGCTTTTTCTGCAAACGCCGGAATACCGGATAATGACCCGTCAGGTGGTTTTCCAGAAAAACCAGCCGGTCCGGATGGCGTGATTTATGGCCCAGCGCCTTTGCCGGTACCGGAAACGCGCCAAACACCCGTGCCGATTTCGTTGACGTTGCCCAGGTAAAGGTCTGTACCTGCGCCGGTGAAAAGGCGCGGATGCGGTCGTCATTCATCCGTACCTGCACAACATCTCCGTCCCAGTTAAAACTGATCAGGCCAGCCAGCGTCTGATTCGATGCCAGCGTAATTTTTCCCTCGTACCATCCTTTGTCCTGCGCTCCGGTGATTGTTGCCAGTAAACACAGGCCTAATAAGATTCCATAAGTAAAGACATTTTTCATACGCTTCAGGTTGTTGATTTTTGTGTTTTACCGGTATTTTATTGCCACTAACCCATTGGTCAAAATAGTATGATCAGGGTTAGAACCGATAGTCAACAACCAAGATACTCTAAAGTCAATCACTTGGTTTGCAGTGCATTAACAGCTAACTTTTCAGTACAATTTTTATTTTGTAGGCATTCAATGAGTTTGTATAACTTTTACGGTAATGCCTTTTATTTTCTGGTACAAAATCTATATCAAACGGGCAAAATGCCAGGTCTGGACGGGTACTTATTTTTTTTATCGTTTTTGCAGATTCTTTGGATAATACAAAACGCCACAGGATATCCTGTGGCGTTTTGCGCATTGAACGATATAAATTAAATGGCTATAGACGTTTGATCCCTACGGGATCTTGTCTGTGGTCTCGTTTTGTGACGAGATGTGGGCTTACCGGACTTTTACGCGGCTGCCGGTTGAATGGGCCGTGAATTCAGGGGCGTAAAAGCATTGTACGGTGGCTACACCCGCCGAGAAATCACCGGTGATCGATACCCGCAGTTCGTACTCGAATACGTGTGTACCTTTGTTGAGGTACGAGATAAAGAAATCGGTGCTGGCATCGCGCGGCGCTTCGTAATAGCCTAGTCCGTTCTGAAATTTGTAGCCCGATAAGGCCGATACCGGCTCAAAACCGGCCGCACGGCTGTCTTTCAGGTGAACATACTCCATATCGCGGTCGGTAGCCAGTACCACCCGGACCTTAATCAGGTCGCCGGGCTTCAGGCTGGTGTTCGGATCGACCGGTGAAATAACCGGACCGGCCGGCGAATCGCGCTGGATGTACAGTGTTTTCTGCACACTCAGGCCGGTGCTGCCGGCTACTACCTTGTCGAGCGGCTCGAAGTGCTGCCAGTACATGGCGCCGAATGCCGGGCCGTTGCCTTTTTTCTGCACCTCAATCCGACCCATTGCCGGTTGAATCTCGCCCGGGCCGAACGTGGCTTTCTGGTAACCGGTCAGTGCTTCTGTTTTATCCACCCGACTGGCCAGTGCAATGCCGCCGACGTTTACAACGACCGTGTTCGACGGATTTGTCCAGTCGTTGGTACGCAGCAGCAGGGCATAAACCGCCTCAGTCGTGGCCTTTGTTGATGGCCAGGCCTGGGTCTGTTTCTGGCGCAGTAACCATTTGCACAGGTTGTCGAGCTGCTTTTTATCCGCGCCCATATCGTCGAAGGCTTCGATCAGCAGTGCCTGCGTTTCGATAGGAGCCTGATACCAGCGGAGGCCGGATGTATTTTCGGCCCAGTACATGCCCATCTCCGGATCATTTGTCGCCCGCTCACGCAGCGACGCCATGATTGTTGCGGCCGTTTTTTTATCGCCCAGACGGTTGAGCGTAATCATCGACATGGCCTGACCTTGCAGGCTTTCGTTCAGCCATTTCTCGACCACTTTCGGTTTGAAATACGTCAACAGCTCGGCCGGAATCGGGCGTTGCAGGTAAAAACTGCGGGCATAGAGGTACTGCAGCGCCGAATAGCCAATCCAGGCATTTTTTGCCTTCTCCCGGCTGACCCAGTCCTTCATCTGGGTATCGACATACTTAATGGCATTGTCCATCATGTTGTCTACCTCCGGCTGAAGGTCGCCCGGGAAACGGACACCCAGTTTGGCCAGATGACCGAAACCTGCCACAATGTGCATGGTGATAGTCGGATTGGCTTCCATACCACCAAACCAGCGGAAGCCTCCTTCGGCCGTTTGCAGCGCACTGAGTTTTTCAAGCGCCTGTTGCTGTTCGTTGGCCAGGCGGTTAACGTCGAAGAACTGGGCCAGACGTGCCTGCCGGTCTTTCTGGCTTTTGGCATCCCGCAACCAGGGCGTATTTTCCAGTAACAGCGCTTTCAGTTCGGCATTGGCTTCGAGCGGATTGTTGACCGGATCCGTTTTCCAGCGCTCAATGGCCTGCCGGAATACCGGTTTCTGGTCCAGAATATACGCCGCCAGACTGTTGGCATACAACCGGCTGAACAACTGCTCCGAGCATTCATACGGGTACTCCATCAGGTACGGAATGCTTTGCAGCGCCGACCAGACCGGATTTGCCGAGACCTCGACTGTCAGACGTTCGTGCCGCACGGGCATTTCAGGATTCAGTTTGGCCAGGGCATCCAGCGTAAAGGTCCGTTTCTCATTACCATCCACCCAGAACGGCAGCGCATCGGTCACCAGCATCCGGTTCGGCAGTACCGGAATTGTCTGCTCTTCGCCGTCGCTGAATGAGCCCGACTGCGCCGTCAGGCGGTACGTAACGGCCTCAATGCCCGAAGGCACCACCAGTACCCAACCCAGTGCCGTACTTTGCTGCGGCGCGGTGGTGAAGGTCTGCGTGGTTTGTTTCAGTAGCTTATCAGTAATGATGTCGCCGGTCAGGGCATTGATCAGATCAAGGCGCGCCGTCCCCGACAGACCTTTTTCGGTCAGGTTATTAATCCGCGCGGCCAGCCGCAAGGTATCGCCTTCGCGCAGGAAACGGGGCGAGTTGGCGATGATCATCAGCTCCTTCTGCGTGACTACTTCTTTCTCCAGCGTCCCGACCAACATGTCTTTTGTATGCGCAAACGCCAGTAACCGCCAGCGCGTCAGGGCTTCCGGCATCGTAAACTTCAGCAGAATCCGGCCTTCCTTGTCGGTCTGAAGCTGTGGGAAGAAAAACGCCGTTTCGGAGAAATTGCGGCGGATCGACGGCGTAGCTGGCTTAGCAGCACCGGTTCCTTCACTCGTCTCTTCCAGAGAAGATTTTCCCCGAATCCGGATAGGGGTCCCATCACTTACATCAGCACTCATAGCAGCTTCCGCAGCCGGGGCAGCGGCCATCCGTACAGCGGCACCGGTCATTTCTGATTTTCGCTGTGCACCGTAACTAACTACCACGACTTCATTAAGTGCCTTACCATCAGGCTTTAATGTTATTGTTTGCGGTGCCTTACTTACAGTAGTCCTCACTGGAATGAAACCAATCATCCGGACCATCAACGCAGGCTTTTTATCTTTTGACGTAAGGCTGAACCGGCCATCTGCTCCGGTAACGGTCCCGTGGTTTGTTCCTTCCAACGTAATGGTAACACCTGGCACCGGCTGCCCGTCACTGTCAAGCGCCAGGCCGCTAATCGTGTTCTTTTTACGGTTAATGGTTAACTGTATGTCGCCGTCAGCAATGGCCATTCTATTATTGGATGGACGATATTGGAACGGACGGGAGAAATTACCGGTAAATGCAAAGTTGCCCCAGGTCAGGAACGGGTAGTAATGCTGCGCGGTCGGAGGCAGGCTCTGGTTTCTCCAGAAGGGTACCCAGGCCATGTGTGTACCGAACGACTGCGAGTGCCAGCCCTGGCTGAAGTCATCGGTACTGGCATAAAAAGACGTCGGCCAGTTCAAGGGCGCAAAGGCATCCAGTGACGCATCGTAGAGAGTAGCCACCATTTCGGCAGCAATGCGGTCTTTCTGCGTGCCACTCACCCGCAGTGTCCACTCTTCCGGCTGTCCCGGTTTCAGCTTATCGCGGAAGGTCAGCGTTTCGATTTTCAGCTCTTTGTTATCGGCCGGTATCCGGATATTCTGCGTCTGGGTATATAACCGGCCGAAACGGACGGTAGCAAAATGTACAACAAAACCGCGGCGGTATTTGGCAGTCTGATGGCGCGGCAGCACCGGCAGCTCAATCCGCTTCGGACTGTCGCCGATCTGTATCCATTCTTCCCGCGCTGTTTTACCCTGCTCTTCAACCGTCATCAGCACCCAGCCGTTAGCGGGCTGACTGCCTATCCAGAACACGGCGTTTTGCCCAACCGGCACTTCGGCTTTCTCAACCCGCACAAAATTTTCGGTCCGGACCGACAAATCCGGTTTTTCCGGATTCAGTACCGAGAAATAAGCCGTCTTCGTGGCTTTCGCGCCCGTTTTAGCATCGGTAGCCAGCAGTTCGGCCATGTATTCGCCTGAGGCGTAGCCTTTGGCCAGCGTAACTGACCCCGGATTGCTGATGCGGGCGACTTCCTGCTTCGGCCAGTTTACGATGTCGTCTTCGTCGTCATAGATGTCGTGCGGAAACTGTTGCTCGTATTCGGCACGGCTCAGCAGCTGGTAGTCCGGTTTTTCCCAAAGCCGCTTACGCAGTGCGCGCGCCGGCGGGGTTAGCCGGTAAATGACGAGCTCACTTTGTACCTGCACCGGCTTGTTAGCCGTGTTGGTAATCTTTACCTCAACCGGCTGTCCCGACCGGTTATCGATCTGGGCCGGTATCGGCAGCGTCAGTTCCAGACCCGAATAGCTGACCCGTACCGTTTGCGAGGTGCTGCGGGTTTCGCCGTTCCGGTCGGTCACGTCGAAGGTCACGTCAAATTCAAACACCGGATTGCTTTTCACGTCGACCGACAAGTCGGGGGCGGCCGTGAAGGTAATGCTGGTTTCACCTTTGGCATTCGTAGTCGCAACGCCGCTGGCAATCTCGGCCGCATTAGCGTTTACCGGCCGTGGCCGCCACCAGCCCCATTCCCACCACGGCTGATACAGCTTACGGGTCACCCGATACCGCACCGATGCTCCGTCGAGAACGGCTCCGGCAAAGGTTTTGGCATTGGCACTGACCGAAACAGGTTGCCCCAGCCGGAATGTACCTTCCACCGGCGGCGAGGTCACCTCAAAGGTCGGGCGTTTGTATTCTTCGACCCGGATCTGGGTTGAGCCAATTTCAGCCTCAATGGTCATCAAACCGGTCAGCTTACCGGCTGTAGCGATAAAACTGCCCTGGAAAGTCCCGAAGTCATTCGTTTTGAGCGTCGTTTTAGACACCTGCTCGCCGTTAGCATCCAGTAGCACCACCTCAACAGCCTCATTCGGTACTACTTTGTAGTTGTTATTAGCCCCATTGAAAAACAGGCCCTTAAAATAGATTGTTTGCCCGGGCCGGTAAATAGCCCGATCGGTAAACAGGCGGATTTCTTTGAGTTCGATATCGCCCTGATTTTCAGTAGGTTGGTGGTTATTGCTATAAAACTGTTCGGTATTGAGGGTATCATTGCCCTGAATCAGCCGGAAATAGTATTGGCCCACCGGCAGCGTTTTGCGAATGGCAATCCGGCCGCCGGCCTGATTCAGGCTGGCCGTATTGGCCTTATCAACCGCCCACATACCCTGCTGTACTTGATGATACAACACCGCCGTCACATCCTTTTGCGGTTCACCCGTTTGCCGGTTCACCACGTATAGCTGGTAGTCCTGTCGGTCATATTCGTTATCGGTCAGATAACTCAGATTAGAGACCACAAGGTCAGCAAACCGGATTTCGTCGGTTTCGGCCGAGAACTTGTCCGAAGAGCTTGCCACCATCCTGTAATGCCCGACCGGCAGCGCTCCCAGCGGAATTTCGATGGTATGCCGCTGCAAATCGCCGTCGTCGGTCAGATTGGCCTGCCCCACAGCAACCGCTTTGGTTTTGGCCAGTGTGGCAATACGTTTTGCCAGGTCGGCTTCCGTCGAAGACTGCTGATTGTAGACCGGCGACAGAACCGGTACACGGTAAATCCGGTAATAAAGCTTATTTACATTCTGATAGCCAATCAGCGCACGGAACGGCTTCAGGGGTTCTACAACGCCCTCGATCGTTATATCCAGCTGCTTGCTGCTCAGACGGGCCAGCAGGTTGCGGGCATTCTGACCGGGTACCGTTTCCGGATACTGCCGGATCAGCTCCCGGCAGATCTCAGCGGCCTGTTTTTTATCCCACTTGTCTGATTTGTCGCCCGGGGCAGTACTATTCTCAACGCCGCGCCGGAGCGGGCGTACCGGCGGATTGGCGTCGGCCAGCAGTTCGGCCAATGCAAACAGGTAGTCGCCTTCGGCGGGTTTACCGGCATGCCGCTTGCCTTCTGCCTGCAATACCTGCTTGTAGCGCTCTTCTTTATCCGGCAGCACGCTGTACTGCTGGACAAATTTCAGCCGCAAGACATCAACATCCGACAGCGCCGACGGATCGGTATCGTTCAGATGGAAGCGGATTAGTTTCTGATACGTTTCCAGCGCCAGAAAACGCCCCGACAGCGAATCCTGGCTTTGCAGGTTCAGCCGCGCAAACGTCTGCGGATTGCTCAGGTAGTTTGCCTGATCCAGTTCAAACCGGAACACCGGCCGCTGGATATCAGCTTCGGTATTCTGAAAAAAGGAGATCGCCCGGTGCGCCATTACATCAAACAGCGTCGGCCGGAGCGGGGTAGAGGCCTTGTAGGGTTCCGCTTTTTCGTACGATAAAATCACTGCGCTGTAGGAGGTTACCGGCGTTTGCTGCAACAAGCTTGCGTTCCGGATCGACGCCAGATAGGCCTGTGTGGTCGCCGCCACCAGTTGTTTGGCATCCCAGGTATCTACCGCCAGCTCAACAGACTTGCCCGGCGCCACTGCCGTGCGGTTCATCAGTTTCCAGCGGTTCTGCTGATAGTACTGCCAATAAATTTCGCCCAGCACTGACGACAGTACCGACCGTGCCGGTTCAGGTACCTCCTTTACATCGGTCTGTAACGAACTGATGAGGGAGAGATACGCTTTATTGCTGTCCAGAAACGAGTTGTATATGCCCCGCTGCATGGCGGCTTTGATCAGCTCCGGATAATTGGCATCGGCTTTTGCCTGTGCATAAATCCGGTTCGCAACGTCAAATGCCGAGCGGTATAAGCCCTTGACTGCCAGCGAGTCGGCCTGCTTCCAGCCGGCCTGATAAGGCGTTGTCATGTTCTTTTTTTGAGCCTGTGCGGACATGCCGATCAACACAAGCCAACAGATGGTGAGTAGTTTATGCATAGTCTTAAGACGCGGTTTGCGTGCCGATGGTTGTAACAGAGATGCTTTTTCCGGTTTGATTCCTCAGCCCTGTCGTATCAACCTGGTAAGATTTGACTAAATTGACTACAAAACAGACAATTTTCCGCCGGAAACGTTTAATAGGTTATTTTACGTAAGCATTAATTTTATGAAATACATCCTGGTAGCCTCTGCATTGCTGGCTGGGTGGTTTACAGCTAATGCCCAGACCGCCCGGGAAGATCTGTTATCGGTCAGCAGCCAGAACCCTCACTACTTCACCTACAAAGGAAAACCCACGCTGATCATCGGCTCCGGTGAACACTACGGCGCGGTCATCAACGCCGATTTCGACTATAAGACCTACCTCCGGACCCTCAGCCAGGACGGCCTGAACGTTACCCGGTTATTTCCCGGCGCCTATTTTGAAGTGCCCGGGGCGTTTGGTATTGAAAAAAATACACTGGCTCCGAAACCGGAAAAACTCATGTTGCCCTGGGCCCGCTCCGATCAGCCGGGCTATGTGCTGGGTGGCATGAACGGGGCCGACCGCAAATTTGACCTGAGTAAGTGGAACGATGCCTATTTCGAGCGCCTGACCGATTTTATGCGGGAGGCTGAAAAAAATAACGTCATCGTAGAAATCACGCTTTTCTCGTCGTACTACGGTGCAGGATGGGCACACGCTCCGTTCAACCGGCAAAACAACATCAACGGTACCGAAAGTATAGAAGCGTTTAACGCCAACACACCGTTCAACGGCAACATCCTTACATTTCAGGAGCAGTATGTCCGCAAGCTGGTGCGTGAACTGAACCGTTTTCCGAACCTGTATTTCGAAATTCAGAACGAGCCGTGGGCCGATCAGAAAGATACGGTGCTGGTCCTGAACGAATATTTCCCGAAAAGTGAAGTAAAGGACAATGCCTGGAAAGCCACCCTCGAAGTCGTAGCCGAACGGGCTAACGACTGGCAGCGGCGCGTGGCCGGATGGGTTAAGGACGAGGAATCGACACTGCCGAATCAGCATATTATTTCGCAGAATATCAGCAACTTCCATTATCCGGTTTCGGATCCGGATCCGACCGTTTCGCTGTTTACCTTTCACTATGCGTTTCCGCAGGCGGTGACGGAAAACTATCACCTGGGCAAACCCGTCGGCTTCAACGAAACCGGTTTTGCCGGCAGCCGCGATAATACCTATCGCCGGCAGGCATGGCGGTTTATACTGGCAGGCGGTGCGCTGTTCAACCACCTCGACTATTCGTTTTCGGTGGGGGCCGAAACCGGTACCGATACGACCTATAAAGCACCCGGCGGCGGCAGTGTGGGCCTGCGCAAACAACTTGGCCTGCTGAAACAATACATGGAACAGCTCGATCTGGTCCGGCTGCGGCCGACGCCTGCATGTGTGGTGGCCTCGCCGGGCGCACAGGCATGGGGTATGCACAACGGCCGCTCGCAGTGGGTGATTTACACCGAACCCCTTGCTGTCCGGAAATCCGAGCTGATCCTGGAATTACCGCGTGGCAGTTACCGCGCCGACTGGACCGATGTCGAAACCGGCGAGCTGGTGAAAAGTGAGACGTTTTCCGTAGCGGGACGCCAAAAGAAACTACAGAATGACGTCATGCGTGACCTGGTTATCAAGATCATCCGCCAATAACGAAGAAAGCCACTCCTCATGCCGGGAGTGGCTTTAAAAAATCATTTTCTTAACCTAAACTAAAACCCTACTACATAAGAGCTCTATTGTCTTGCCTGCACCCGCAGGCCTATAGCTTAGAGCATCGAGATTTTGCGGGCAGGTTGCTGCGTCGCTGTTTTCAGCTCAACCTGTTTTTTAATGCTGCCGTCTTTCGATGCTACTTCCAGTTCGTATTTGCCGTCGGTCAGTTCGCTCATGTCGAACTGTACGGAAACCTTCATATCTTTTTTGCTGATTTGCTTCGAGTATACTATCTGCTGCGTGTTATCACGCACAGTCATAGTCAGTACTTCCGGCGTTGTTTTCTCAACCGCCATCCGTACTTTGTTTTGTGTTGTTACGTAAACGCTGGCGTCAAATGACAGGGTTTTGGCAGGAATTGTTGCTCCGCCTTCGCCCATCAGGCTGGCAGCGCTTAACATGATGCCTGTTACGATACCTTTTGATTTTGCAGCTAATCCGATTTGTGAGATGAAAGTTAACATGGTCGTTCGTCGTTTATTGTTGTTGTTTACTTGTTTCTTACGTTGTTCAGTATTTGTTGTTATTCACTGTTGCTAATAGATATGCCAACAACGTGCCAACAATATGGCACACCATGCCATATACTGATAATCAATACGTTAAGAAACAACGACGTAAAACTACCTGTACGAAGCCGGACATTTTCTGTTCGGAAACGAACAAACCGTACACATATCCGCACTAACTCCGGACAGTCAGCCGCAGGCCGGTTGCCAGAAATACGGCATTCGGGATCGCAGGAAATAGCGCAGGAAGGATCGCCGCCAGCCAGTCGGGTTCGGCCGGTAAGTGGACCATAACCGTTTTCCGGCGGATACCGGCAAAGGGCATCAGCAGCATAGCCGCCGGTGTAACGGGCTGAAGGATGCGGCGTATTTGTTCGCCAAAACCCGGCATCGGCTTCGGACATAAGCTTTGTATACACGACGAAACTGCATTTCCGCTCCCGGCCAGCGTTTGGCCGACGCAGATGACTAACGGGCAGGGCTCCTCATCGGCAAGGAGCAAAAGCAGGTTCTCGAGACCCGTAACATTGTCCTGCCGGATGGTGTATTCACTTATCCGGCAACCCTCAGCGAGCTTTGGCGCTACAAACCCGGTCAGCACAGCGGCGGCGGTTGTATTATCTATGTAAATAAGGGCAATCTGTAAAGGCGATTCCATGCTTCTTGTTTACTGAGTCACAGGTTATAAATGACTAGTTTAGTCGCCAAATCTAAAACTTTCCGGGGCACGGGGAGTTATTACTTTATTAATCTATTTGATCTATCGTTATGAAGAACATACTCATTATTGCCGCTCTTGTGCTGGCATTTACGGCTTGCGCGCCAAAGGTGGCAGTCGATAAGGCAAACGTCAATTTCAGTAAGTACCGCACCTTTGCCTGGATGGATTCGGATGTAAAAGCCGGTCAGAATCCGCTTTACTATAACGATCTGGCCAGTCAGAACGTTGAAAATGCGGTTAATAAGGTATTGAATGATAAAGGCCTGGCTAAGGCTAACCGCCGGCCTGATTTATTGATCGGCTATCACTTCTTTGTGGAGGAGAAGACCCGCACTGTAGCCAATAATACCGGCGCGCTGTACGGACCTTACTATGGCTGGGGGCGTTGGGGCTGGTCCGGCTGGGGTCCGTCGTGGTGGGGCTGGGGTGGTCCGCAATACACCCAGGAGCAATATCAGGCCGGTACCTTGGTCGTTGATATGGTCGATGCCCGAACCAAACAACTGGTTTGGCGGGGTTCTATTCAGGATGCCGTCAGCAATCCGGCACGGATCGGTGAACAGCTGACCCGCCAGGTCAAAGACATTGTCGAGAAATTTCCTGACCGCAGCAACAGTTAATGAAAAAGGGAGCGTCTGCTCCCTTTTTTTAGGCTAGTTGGCCGTTACAAAGCCGTACATCAAATCGGCGACAAACTGGTTACCGGTGTCGTTGAGGTGCACGCGGTCAGTGGTCAGGATACCTTGTTCCTTATTGCCTGGGTTGTTTTTCAGGTTATAGTCCAGAAACGCTTTCCGCAGATCGCAAAGGGGCAGATCGCGGCGTTTGGCCAGATCACGGATCAGCTGGCTGTACTGGTTCAGGTCGCCGTCCTGCTCGTTGGAGAAATCCGTTTTTTCGCCGATCACGGCCGGTGTACACAAAATTACTTTTGCATTTGCCGCCTGTAGTTTGGTAATCAGGGCTTCGTAGAACCCGACAAACTTATTCGCATCCGTGCCGGTTCCCGATGTGCGTTTGTGCCAGACATCGTTTACACCAATGTAGACAAAGACCACATCCGGCTGTTTCGCCAGTACGTCGCTTTCCATCCGCAGGTACAGGTCATATATTTTATTGCCGCCGATACCGGCGCCGATCAGCTCATAATCAGACCCTTTGCCTTTCTGAGTCAGCATGTCTGTCAGGCGGGTAATATACCCACCGGGCTTAACGGCTGCCTGCGTGATGGAGTCCCCGAAGAAAACGACCCGTTTCGGGCGATTAATAAAGGCAGCTGACATCATAACCAGCGCGACAAGCAAAGTGGCCAAACGCATTGGGCCGGTAAAACGATTCGTCGTCATTCGTGAAAAATAGGTATACGAGTTAGTTTTCTTCACAAAAGTAACCGGGTTAGTAAATACTACCGATTAGGGAAAGGTATTTGGCTCTTTCAGGGTTTGGGTGTAAATTAGGAACGTATTGAATAACAACCGTTTTAGACCTGAAATCCAATCATCAACTACCTTACGGCATGAACACAAATTCTCCTGTTTCCCGTCGTGACTGGCTGCGTTCGAGCGGCCTGCTGGCGGCCAGCCTTCCCCTGCTTACCAACCTGACGCCTGCGATGGCCAATGCCCTGCCTTCGACCGAAGCCCCAAGTATGCCAATGGTCGATGAGTTTGCTCCGTTGCAGACCGGCGCTATGCCCAAGCTGAAAGCGAGGCTGTTTGCCAACGAGAACCCGCTCGGTATCTCCCAAAAAGCCCGCGAGGCCCTGATTAAAGCCATTGATATCGGCAACCGCTATGCCTGGGAAGAATTTGATGAAATGAAAAAGCTGATCGCCGACCAAGAAGGTGTGAAGCCCGAAAACATCATGCTGACCCCCGGTTCGTCGGAAGTACTGCTGATCACAGCCATGCACTTTGCGGCTAACAGCGGTACTGTGGTAACCAGCCGCCCGACCTACGATGACCTGCTTGATAAAACGGAGACGTTTAAAGGCAAAATCGTCAGTGTGCCGCTGACCAAAACGTATCAGTATGATCTGGCCGCGATGAAAGCCAAAATCAATGCCGATACGAAACTGGCCTATATCTGCAATCCGAATAACCCGACCGGTACCATCGTACCACCGGCCGAACTGGCGGCGTTCGCGCAGGAGGTTTCGCCGACCGTTCCGGTATTTATTGACGAAGCCTACATTGATTTCCTTGAACCGGGCGACCGCCCGCAGCTCGGCAAGCTGGTGGCCGAAGGTAAAAATGTGATTCTGGCCCGGACATTCTCTAAAATTCACGGGTTTGCCGGTATTCGTCTGGGCTATGTAATTGCTCAGCCGGATATGCTGAAAACACTTGAAAAATACACAACCGGTGAGTTTGGCATCAGCATTGCCACCCTGATGGCCGGTATTGCCAGCTTTAAAGACCTTGACTGGCAGAACCACTGCCGGACCGAAAACGCCAAAGCGCGTGAGTACACGACAAAGGAACTGACCGCGATGGGCTATGAAGTAGTTCCGTCGTACACCAACTTTATGCTGTTCCCGATCCGCATGAAACCAAAGACATTTGAAAACCAGATGTTTGCCAACGGCGTTGGTATTCAGACCAGAACCTTCGGCGGCCAGTCGTGGTGCCGGGTCAGTATCGGGACAATGGACGAAATGAAAACGTTTGTTGATGCCTTTAAGAAAGTAACCTCATAGCCTTATGTATTCCGGCAGGGATCCGCGGGGAGACCTGCCGGAATCTTTACCTAAGGTCTCTCGATAATTCTGCACCTTTATCATTCTGGCGCTCAAGGCTCCATCGCCTGGTATAGGCGGTTTCAAGCCATGTATATCCGGATCGACGTAATACTCTGCACGGCAGTCCCATTTCATACTGAAATGCCATCTCCAGTTCGTCAACGGTCATATCCGGAACAATGTCAAAACTACTGGGCACGGTTAACCGGCTGAGCGCAGAAAGCGGCCGGTCAATGAATAATTTATTTCCGGATTCTACTTCAAGCCGCAGATAGGGAAATAAATCGTTAAACACCTGTTGCAGGTCGCGCCATTTCATGTCTGGATATACTCGTATTGGCTGCATACACTCCTCGTTTTTCCCTCCCTTTGACTTATCAGGGATACGCCTGATCGTTGATTCAAACTTCGTTTTTTTCCGAACCCCGAAATATGAGTTTTATCAGTCCTTTCTCTGATTTTATGGGTCTGGAGTCGTAATTTTGGCTTTCTCAGAACGTATTTCTGCTGTTTATGACGCTTGTCATACCGTCTGAACCTCAAACCCTGTAAGTTGCCATGCTCCAGAACGAACCAAATTCATCCGGCTTTTCCAGCGAAATGGACATACTAAATCAGGCCGAAGCGGTATTTCAATTTGCCACTGAGGGAATGTTGATTACCGATAACAAAGGTCAAATTGTTAAAATCAATCCGAGCGCTGAGCAATTATTCGGGTACGGGCCCGGCGAGTTACTGGGTCAGGAGGTTGAAGTTTTAATACCAAACACGCATCAGGGACTGCACCGGAATCACCGTACTGAATTTTTCGCCCACGCTTCACCCCGCCGCATGGGTAAGGGCCGTGATTTGTTCGGGCAGCGGAAAGACGGCTCGGCGTTTCCGATTGAAATCAGCCTGAGTCCTTTTCAGAATTCACAGGGCAGCTTTGTCATTGCGTTTATCATCGACATTACCGTCCGGAAACAGGCCGAAACGCATCTGCGCGAATACAACAACCGGCTCGAACAGGAAGTCGAAGACCGTACACTGATCCTGAAAGAAGCGATTCAGAAGCTCGAACATACCAAGGAGGAACTGCACCATGCGCTTCAGCGGGAAATGGATCTGAACCGCATGAAGTCCAACTTTATTTCGCTGGCGTCGCATGAATTCCGGACGCCGCTCGCTACAGTGCTTTCGTCGCTTTCGCTGGTCCAGAAATACGCAGACATGCAGGAAACCGTCAAGCGCGATAAACACATTACCCGCATTCAATCGTCGGTCAAACACCTCAACGATATTCTGAACGATTTTCTGTCGGTCAGTAAGCTGGAAGAAGGAAAGGTGGTTTGCCAGCCGGTATGGACCAGCCTGTCGGCGGTGATTCAGCAGGTAATTCCGCAAATGCAGGAAATTGCCAGGCCGGGGCAGACCTTTGACGTTACGTACAGCATCCGGCGGCCGGTCAGCACCGACCAGGTATACATTGATTCGGCGCTGGTCCGGAATATTCTGTTCAACCTGTTGTCGAATGCCATTAAGTATTCACCGCCGCAGTCAGCCATAACCCTGCGGGCCGACATTAACGCACAGGCTCTGCGGATTGCGATCCGGGATCAGGGTATCGGCATTCCTCCCGAAGACCAGGGGCATTTGTTTGAGCGGTTCTTCCGCGCCAGCAACGCGGGCAATATTGCCGGTACCGGCCTTGGCCTGCACATTGTCGGCAGTTATGTCCGGCTGATGAACGGAGGCGTTTCGTTTAACAGCCAGGTCAATGAGGGCACTGAGTTTATTGTCGATATTCCCCAGCCGGTTTCCGTACCGAATGCCGTGGCTGAACAGATTGCCTGAACAGACAAAAAAGGGTAGCAGCCAATCGCTGTCTACCCTTTTCATCTCCTGTTTATCTATAGTTTCCTATACAGTCTGGCTGAATAGTGTCGTTTCCGGCAGGTTTTCCCACAACCGGGCATCGAAGGCCATGCAAACATTCCGGACAAACGACCGGCCTTTCGGCGTCACCCGCAGGCGATACGGTTCTACCTCAATCAGGCCGTCAGCTTCCAGTTCCTCAATCCGGTGCAGGCCTTCGTAAAGCCCTTCCGACTGCATCTCTTTGTCCATCCAGCTGGTTTCAAAACGGCACATCAGGTTCAGAATATGTTTCCGGATTACCAGATCGTCTTCTGTCAGCAAATGGCCTTTAAAGAACGGGAACTGCCCGTCGCGCAGGCGCTCGTAATAGGCTTCGACCGATTTGGCATTCTGTACGTAAGCCCCCCAGCTATCGCTGATTGATGAGGCCCCGAGCCCGATCAGCAGTTTTGTCGGTGTGTCGGTATAGCCCATGAAATTCCGGTGCAGCTTACCGCTTTTTTCCGCCTCAGACAGACTGTCTGTTGCCAGTGCAAAGTGGTCCATACCGATTTCCTGATACCCTGACAATTCCAGCCAGTTGCGGCAAGTCTCGTAGATCGCCAGTTTTTTCGACGCGTCCGGCAGATCCTGTTCCGAAAAACGGCGCTGCCCCGGTTTTACCCACGGCACGTGTGCATAACTGTACAGGGCCAGCCGGTCTGGTTTCAGGTTGGTGATATGCATAATGGTCTGGGTCATGGAGCAGACGCGCTGCTGCGGCAACCCATACACCATGTCGATATTAACGGATGTATAGCCGATTTCCCGCGCTTTCAGCATCAAGTGTTCGACCTGTTCATAGGTCTGGTGGCGGTTGATCAATTCAAGAACAAGCGGATTGGTATCCTGCACTCCCACACTGACCCGGCGAAAGCCAAGTTCATAAAGCGTTTGCAGGTGTTCGTCGGTCGTATTGCCGGGGTGCGCTTCAAAACTAAAGCAGGCCTTTTCGTGGATTTCGGATCCGGCCAGCAGCCCTTCAATTAACCGGCGCAGGTTTTCTGCACTGAAAAATGTCGGTGTTCCGCCGCCCAGATGCAGCTCCCGTATTTTAGGCGTTTCGCTGAAATGCGACCGGTACATGGCCCATTCCGTCAGCACGGCATAGATATACGGCTCTTCGACGCGGTGATTTACCGTAATCCGTGTGTTACAGCCGCAATACGTACACAGGCTTTCGCAAAAAGGAAGGTGAACATACAGGCTGATGCCATCCGTGCTGTTCGTCGCCGCAAACGTATCCGATACGGTTTGCAGCCATTCCGATGCCGTCGGGGCGGTTTTATTCCAGTAGGGGACCGTCGGGTAGCTGGTATAGCGGGGTCCGGGAACGTTGTATTTTTGCAGTAGGGCGGTATCCATAACTATTGATGCTCAATGAAGATTATCAAAAGTAACGTACCCGCCATAGGAGAACTATGACTACAATCAGGCAGCGGGCTGGCAAATGTCAGCGACAAGATCACCTCAACACCCGCCAGCCAGCCGTTGTCTATTGTTTTTTGAGCCGCTCCCGAAGCTGGAACAGTTCGTCGCGCAGACGGGCGGCCTCCATGAAATCGAGTTCTTTGGCGGCCTTTTCCATTTTTGTCTGGGTCTCCTTAATCAGCAGTTCCAGATCATTTTTACCCATGTACTGCACAACCGGATCGGCCGCAATCCGGATTTCTTCCGGTTCAACGTAATAGTGTTTATTCAACGGTTTCACATCGGCCACTTTCGTTTGGCCCATAATCGCCTCCCGCGACTTCAGTACGGTAGTCGGTGTGATACCATGTTCCTCGTTGTAGGCCATCTGAATCGCACGGCGGCGATTGGTTTCGTCAATGGCTTTCTGCATGGATTTGGTAATCGTATCGGCATACATCAGTACCCGGCCGTTGGCATTCCGTGCGGCCCGGCCAATGGTCTGAATCAGCGACCGGATGTCGCGCAGAAAGCCCTCCTTATCGGCGTCCATAATGGCGACCAGCGACACTTCCGGTAAGTCGAGGCCTTCGCGCAGCAGGTTTACGCCGACCAGTACGTCGAAATTGCCCAGCCGCAAATCACGGAGGATTTCGACCCGCTCAAGCGTTTTGACTTCTGAGTGAATATACCGCGTTTTGATGCCTACCCGATCCAGGTATTTGCTGAGTTCTTCGGCCATCCGTTTGGTCAGGGTCGTCACCAATACGCGCTCCGACCGTTTTATCCGCGCATCAATTTCTTCGAGCAGGTCGTCGATCTGGTTCAGGCTCGGCCGCACCTGAATTTCGGGGTCTAACAGGCCAGTCGGCCGGATTAACTGCTCAACAACCACGCCTTCGCTGCGGCGCAGCTCGTAATCCGCCGGTGTTGCCGAGACAAAAATGGTTTGTCCGGCCAGCTCTTCAAACTCCTGAAACGTCAGCGGCCGGTTATCCAGCGCCGACGGCAACCGGAAGCCGTAATCGACCAGCGACTCCTTGCGGGAGCGGTCACCGCCCCACATGGCCCGAATCTGCGGCATCGTTACGTGGCTTTCGTCAACAACGAGCAGGTAGTCGTCCGGAAAATAATCGAGCAGGCAGAACGGGCGTTGTCCGGGTTTGCGCTGATCGAAGTACCGTGAATAGTTCTCGATACCCGAGCAGTAGCCCAGCTCCCGCATCATTTCCAGATCAAACTCCGTCCGTTCCTTGATGCGTTCGGCTTCCATTTCGCGGAAGTCCTTTTCGAAATAGCGGATTTGGGCTACCAGATCGTCCTGAATCTCGTAAATGGCGCGGTTCAGGGTCTCGCGGCCGGTTACGAACAGGTTGGCGGGAAAAATAGCGACCATCCGTTCTTCGGAGATTTTCTTGCCCGTCGCCGGATCAATCCGCTGGATGGTTTCAATCTCATCGCCGAAGAAAATAATACGGTACGCAAAATCGGCGTAGGCTACGTAGACATCGACCGTATCGCCTTTAACCCGGAAGTTTCCGCGCTGAAATTCGGCTTCAGTCCGGCTATACAGGATTTCGACAAGCCGGTGCAGGAAGTGGTTACGGCTCATGATTTCGCCGACACCGATGCGCACCACATTGCTTTTGAACTCCTCCGGATTACCCATACCATAGATGCAGGACACCGATGCAATCACGATCACATCGCGGCGGCCGCTCATGAGGGCCGACGTGGCGGCGAGCCGCAGTTTGTCAATCTCCTCATTGATGGCTAAGTCCTTTTCGATGTAGGTATTCGTGGTGGCGATGTAGGCCTCCGGCTGGTAATAATCGTAGTAGCTGATGAAGTATTCGACCGCGTTATCGGGAAAAAACTGCTTAAACTCGCCGTAAAGCTGGGCGGCCAGTGTTTTGTTATGACTCAGAATAAGCGTGGGCCGGTTAGTCTGAGCGATAACATTGGCCACGGAAAACGTTTTACCGGATCCTGTAACGCCCAGTAAGACCTGTGCCGGTTCCCGTTCATTTATGCCTTTTACCAACTCCGCAATCGCCTTGGGCTGATCGCCGGTTGGTTCAAATTCTGATGTGAGTCTGAAGTTCATTAGTCGCGTTTGTAATCTGGCTAATTTACAGAAAAACGCCCTGAACGGCAAACGTGTTTCAGAAAATACAACAGTGCGTAAACGGGTTCGTTTAAGCCAAAAAAAAGCGGGGCTGATTGCTCAGCCCCGCCGGGTATATGATGACGCTGTCGTCAATTACTTGCCTGTCGAGAGCAGGTTGAAGAACTGATCCAGTTTCGGCGTCAGGATGATTTCTGTACGACGGTTTGTCTTACGGCCATCCGCTGTTGTGTTGTCAGACTTAGGAACGAACTCGCCACGGCCACCGGCAGTCAGACGCTCAGGCGCTACACCGAATTTGCCTTGCAGCATACGCACTACGGATGTTGCACGCAGTACGCTCAGATCCCAGTTGTCTTTCAGGTTGTCTGATGAGAACGGAACCGGATCCGTGTGGCCTTCTACCAGGATGTCCAGCTCTTTGTGGTCATTTACAACCGAGGCTACCTTGCCCAGAACTTCTTCAGCAGGCTTGTTGATTTCCCACTTGCCTGAAGGGAAAAGAAGCTTGTCAGAAATTGATACGTAAACAACCCCTTTCTTCACTTCAACCTGTACGTCCTGATCGTTGATGTCGGCCAGTGAACGCTTCAGGTTCATTACCAGTGCCAGGTTCAGCGAGTCTTTGCGCTGCATTGACTGGTTCAGGTTGTTCACATATTTTGTCTGCTCGTTCAGCGTCTCAAGAGATTTCTTGATGCTTTCAGCGCCTTGTTTGCTGACGATCGACAGATCGGCCATGCGGTCAAGCAGGTTGTTGTTGTTTTTCTTCAGGTCGTCGATTTGCGACTGTAACTCCTGAATCCGTGTGTTGCGGCTTTGAATTTCGCCGTCTTTCGTACGTAACTGAGCGTTCAGATCGGCTGATTTTTTGTCGCAGTCAGCCAGATCGGCAACCGCCTTGCTGCGGGCTGATTCCAGCTCGTTGTAGCGGTTCTGCAGATCAGTCAGTTTTTTCTTGCCCACACATGATGAGAGCATTGACAAAGCAACCAGTACAAAAAGGGTCTGTCTCATAAGTTTAGTAAGTATTCGTAGCAGGTGAAGGTTAAAACTGTCACACAATGAATTAGAGCGCAATTTACGACAGTTTTGTTACTTGTTCCAACTTCTACCAAAAAAGACATATCATAAACAGTTTCTACTTTGTTGTTTCCCTTTTTTCATTTGACTAATACAAACGTATTGGTAAAATTCATAACGGGGCACAAAAACACAGAAACTAACCACTTATCAGCCAAGCGATACCATGGCTTTAATCACACCGGATGCCGGATCAAGCCAGCTGGCAAAGGTATCCTTTACCTCACTAAATGCGACCCGGTGGGTGATGTAGGTGGTTGGATCAATCAAGCCTTTTTTCATGCATTGGATCACGTGTTCGAAATCAACCCGGGTGGCGTTCCGGCTACTCATCAGCGTGGCTTCCCGCTTGTGAAATTCGGGATGACTGAAACTGATATCGCCTTTCTGTAACCCGACCAGTACGTACCGGCCGCCGTGGGCCAGATACTGAAAACCGGTGTTGATTGCGCGCAAACTGCCGGTAGCATCGATCACTACCGTAGGCATATCGCCGCCGGTAATGTCGCTCAACCGTGCCACGACATCTTCCGTTAACCCGTTAATGGTATGGGCTACCGACAGCTTTTCTTTGCAGAACCGCAGCCGGTCCGGATTGATGTCTACTGCTATTACGACGGCACCCGCAATTCGGGCTATTTCCATAATGCCTAAACCAATCGGACCTGCTCCGACAACCAGCACAAACTCGCCGGGCTGGATCGCCGCGCGCCGGACACCGTGGGCGCCGATGGCCAGGGGCTCAACCAGCGCAAGCGCTTCGTAGCTCAGGCCTTCGCCGTGAATCAGTGAACTGGCCGGCACGCTCAGGTACTCAGCCATACCACCGTCGCTGTGCACTCCGCACACATTAATCGTAACGCAGCAATTTGGTTTACCGGCGCGGCAGGCAACGCATACCCCGCAGTTGAAATACGGAATAAAGGTTACGGCCTCGCCAACCGCAAAATCCGGAGCACCGTCGGCACTGACGAGCTCACCCGCCAGTTCATGGCCTAAAATACGCGGGTACGAAAAAAACGGCTGCGTGCCTTCGAAGGCGTGCAGATCGGTA
This sequence comes from Arsenicibacter sp. R0_47, assembly GCF_057652235.1. Classification (NCBI taxonomy): domain Bacteria; kingdom Pseudomonadati; phylum Bacteroidota; class Cytophagia; order Cytophagales; family Spirosomataceae; genus Arsenicibacter; species Arsenicibacter sp. R0_47. Next base: position 53,319 of record NZ_JBYFCJ010000001.1, read on the forward strand.
CCACAAATACCAATACGTCTGATCCGGATAATGGCCTGACCGGCCGCCTGTTCGGGTTTTACGCCTTCCTGATAGGCAAAAGAGCCCGGCTCTGTGCAAACTAACGTGTTCATTGGTGAACGTTCCTGACAAAATTCAGCACAAAGAACGGACTTTTCAGACTGCAAGCCGACCGGTCAATTATCCTGTTGGTATATTATTTTATCCGCGGTGTCGGATTTATCTGACAAATTCCGGTTAAGGCCGTACCAGAATCTTGCCGTGGCGCCCCGGCCGGTCGGCGTGCTGAACGGCTTCCCGGATCTGATCAAGGCCGTACGCAGCTTCAACGGGCAGTTTGATGGTGCCCGACGCCAGCAGGGAAATCACCTGCTGTGCTACCTCCTTACGGACATTACTGTCGGCGTGCTTCATCCAGTCGGACAGCCAGAAACCTTTAACGGTTAGGCCCTTGAAAATCATGAGGCCGACATTGATGGTCGGGTCTTCGCTGCTCATCAGGCCGTAAATAAGCATGGTCCCGTTTTTAGCCAGGCACTTCAGCGCTTCGGCCGCTACCTGACCACCCACGGCATCAAGTACGCATTGCACACCTTTGCCGCCGGTAATCTGCCTGACACGGTGGGCCATGTCTTCGGTTTCTGTATTAATGATTTCCGTCAGCCCGAGCGCCTTCAGTTCCTCGTTGAGGTCGTCGCGACGGACCGTACCAATCACCTTGATACCTTTAAGCTGGCACAGCTGGATAACCATTTTGCTGAAAGCCGAGCCCGCCGCCGTAATCATCAGCCATTGATCGGGTCCGGATTGTACGCCCGAATCCTGTACCATGGCGTAGGCAGTGAAGGGGTTCACAAACAGCTGGGCGGCCACGTCGTCGGTCATCATATCAGGGATCGGGATGATGGCCTGCGCGTTGGCAATGGCGTATTCAGCCCACGTACCGACACTGGTGAAACTCACCCGCATGCCGATGCGCAGGTCAACGCCTTCGCCGGGCTTGTCGATAACCCCTACTGCCTCAAAACCGGCTCCCGAGTCCGGCAGTTTAGGCCGGATACCGTAGCGGTTCTGGATAAAGGATATATCTGACGGATTAATGGGGCTGGCAATGACCTTAACCCGGATTTCGCCCGGCCCCGGCTCGGGTGTCGGAACATCCATGGCTTCCAGTACATCGGCCGGTAGTCCTGTCTGCTGAAAAATGGCAGCTTTCATATCGCTTGTCGATTAAATGTATTTCTGAAAATCCTGTTTATATGAATCAAAAATATGATTTAATTCGCACAAACTATTCCTAAACGAAGCCTTACTATGCAAGTCTCACCTTTTTTGGGCGAGTTAATCGGCACGATGGTGCTTTTACTTCTGGGCGATGGCGTTGTGGCCAACGTGGTTCTGAAACAAACAAAAGGGCATAATGCCGGCTGGATTGTCATTACAGCCGGCTGGGCATTTGCCGTAACGATGGGGGTGTTTGTGGCCAAAGTGTTCGGTAGTATTGATGCTCACCTGAACCCTGCCGTAACGGTTGCCTTTGCCGTAGCGACGGATAATTACGCCAATGTTGTTCCTTATATAACCGCACAGCTGATCGGGGCATTTCTGGGGGCAGTACTGGTCTGGCTGTTCTATCAGCCTCATTTTGCCGCTACGGAAGATCCGGGCGATAAGCTGGCTGTATTTGCAACCGGCCCTGCCATCCGGCATACAGGCTCTAATCTGACAAGTGAAATCCTCGGTACACTGGTGCTGATTCTGGGGCTGGCCGGCATCACGGCAAAATCATTGGGTGAGGTAGCGGTTGGTGTCGGGCCGTACCTGGTCGGGGTACTGGTCTGGAGTATCGGAATGTCGCTCGGCGGCACGACGGGCTATGCCATCAGTCCCGCCCGTGACCTGGGGCCGCGTATTGCCCATGCGATCTTGCCGATTCCGGGCAAAGGCTCATCGGATTGGAGCTATGCCTGGATACCGGTCGTCGGCCCGATTATCGGCGGGACTATCGGCGGACTGCTGATTAAGTTCTTCGCGCTTTAATTAAAGAGTGAACGAGCGAAAGACTGAAAGAGCGATGCGGTTTTTGTTGCTGATTGTTCTGATAGTTGCTGGTAGTTATTCTGATGGTTGCTGGTGGTACGGGCCATCAGTACCAGTAATCTGGAATGACGAGTAACTCAGAACCACCAGCAACAAACCAGAACCATCAGCAACTCAGAACAACCAGAAACAACTCAGAACGACCAGTAACCATCAGAACAAACCCCCGCTGATGGAATGGTATTACAATTTAATAAACGACAGGTTCTTTTTGCTGAAGAACGTGCCTTTCCAGGTGCCGAGTCCTTCGATTTTGTAGGCGGGCGGAACGGCCAGAATCGTGGCCGCAATGCTGTGCAGTTTCCGGCCCGGCGCCATTTTCCGGTACAGGGCATCAACAACCGGTTTGTGTACCTCCTGGTAGTCGGGAATCATTTCCTGATACCTGACCAGAACGCCGGCTGATTTGATTTTACTCGTGCCGCCCAGCACCAGCTTATCAATCGCATCGGCCTGGCTCTTTGCTTCGTCTTTGTCGCCGTTCTGCTTTTTAAAAAGGCGCAGGTACTCGTCGGCGCTCTTGCCGTCGGGGGAGAAGAAGTTAAGCCGGACTAGGTATTCGCCCGGGTCAATGTCGTGCGACGAGATGTTTTCGACCGTCGCATCAACAATATAATAATCCAGCGAGTAGTCGATTTTCACCATATCGTTCTGGCTGGTTGCCGCGTCCGGATTGTATTTGATCAGGTTGTGTACCGTAATTTTCACTTCATCGTTTTGCAGGACCGCATTTACCGGAATGGTTTTGGTTTTGCCCGTGACGTTCGCCGCAGGTTTGTCGGTGCCGGCTGTTGTCGCTGACGCACCTGCCAGACTACCTGCCGATGCAGCGGTTGCCTTTGAAAAATCAACGCCGTTGTCCGACTGAATCAGAAGGCTGGCTGTTATCTGTTCGGGTAATCCTTCGATCAGTACCGGAGGGTGCAGTGTTTTGCCAACCGTTATTTCTTTGATTTTTCCCTTACCACGCTGGCCTCTATTGTTCTGGTAATCAAACTCATCTCCGACTTTAAGCGTCCCTTTCAAGCCGGAGATGGTGGTGAAGAACTCTTTGGGGGCATCGCCCAGAAAGGCGGTTTCGGTTTTGAAGGAAAATGTACGTTTGGGGGGGAGTGGCGTGGCTAAATCGTAGGATACCAGTGTCTGGCCCGCTGCGATGGGGGCACCGGCAACATAGAGTGCTTCATCGGATTTTGTCGTCTGGCCGCTACTATATTTATCGTATACTTCGGCCTTTATATAATTGCTGATCATGCCGGATTTCAGCAGCACAAACTCGCTCCGGTTCTGTACTTCGCCGCTCAGCACTTTAAACTGAACCTGATAAATATCAAACCCATCCTGCCGGCCTGCTTTAACCGCCTTTGTCAGCTGGATTTTTGTATTCTGGGCTAATACACTCAACGAAAAGGCTGTACCTAACAGCAGAAACAACAAACGTTTCATAAACGACTGACTATTTTACGTTCGGTAAAGACGTAATAATACAGCTATTTATGGGTTTATACTTACCTTTTGCTAAATGTCTTTTCAGCGGGTGCGGAGCCATCCCGTTACGCTCAGGCGCTCGCGGTTGGCCGGCAGCACTTCATGTTCGAGCCGGTCGCTTTCAAAGCAGACCAACCGGCCGCCAACCGGCATAACGGTATCCACCCGCTCGGTGCCGTCTTCGCCGGGGAGGTAAATAGCCAATTGCCCGCCATCGGCTTCCTGCCAGTCCGTATTGAGGTAACAAATTACCGACAGTTTGCGCCGTGAGTCAGTTTTGAAGCGGTCGAGGTGGCGTTTGTAAAAGGTACCCGGCGGATAGAGCGCATAATGCACTTCAGCATCCTGAAGGCCCAGATAGCACGTGCGGTTTACGTAGTGAATAAACTCGTTGATGCGGTCCAGATACACTTTTTCGGCAGGGGCCGCATTGGCTTCGTCGAGCCAGAGAATCTCATCGCCACGGATTTGCTTTTCAATGGTAACCTGCTGATTACCGATGGCCGCGGCTTTAAACTGTCCCCCGGCACGGCGGTCTCGGAGTTGCTGCGCCAGGGCGGTCACCTCAACGGCCGATAAAAAGCCGTCTGCGACACCATAGCCTTTGGTCAGAATACCGTCTATGAGTGGTTCAAAAATGGCGTTTTCTTCCATGGTTACTGCTTTAATTCACTGATCTCATCCAGCTGAACCGTCCGGAAATGCCGGTAAACCTGCAGCACAATAGCCAGTGCAATAGCGGCTTCTGCGGCAGCAACGACCATAGCAAACAGGGTCATCATCTGGCCCTGCAACCGTACAGGATCATACTGACTGAATGCTACCAGATTCAGGTTAACGGCATTGAGCATCAGCTCAACACCCATCAGCACCACGATGGCATGTCGTTTCAGTAAGACGATGGCAAGGCCGATGCTGAATAAGGCCGCGGCGACCAGCAGATAAAGTCCGGGTGTAATGGCTTGCATAGCTTAACGGGGTTGCCGGTCGTTTGTCCGGTCGTTCTGACTACTGAGATAAGCTGCTCCGACCAGAGCGGCAAGCAGCAGGATACCCGCAATTTCAAACGGGATGATGTATTCGGTCATCAGCTGTTTACCGATGGTATCTACCGATGTCTGAAAGGGAGCACGCTTTTCGAACAGGGAGAAATGGGTCCGGCTCAGCAGCGAATAAAAGGCCGTGAACAATCCCGCGGCGACCAGCAACGGCCATAGCCAGGCGCGGTGTTGGGTCAGGATGTGGTTCGGGCGTGCTGCCTGCGGTACCGTATTGGGTTCCGGTTTGGATTTGTGCGTGAGCATTACCCCGAAAATAACCAGTACCAGCACACCGCCGACGTAGATCATGACCTGGGCCACAGCCAGCAGGTCGGCGCTTGCCAGCACGAACAGTGCCGCGACGCCCAGTAGGGACAACAGCAGAAAAAACGCCGAGTACATCACATTGCGGGTCAACAGAACGGCCAGGCTGCCACCCAGCGTAAGCGCCGCGAATGCGTAAAAAATCAGGTTAAGCATTGGTATCGGGTTTTGGCTTCGCCGGTTCTGACGATTCCGCGTTCTGAGTTGGCTCTGCCGCCGCTTTCGGCTTCATTGTTGGCCGGAAAGCCGGTTTTGGCTTCGCCGGTTCCGGTTGTTCCGGGTTCTGGGTTGTTGCTGCGATCTGTTGTTCTGCGTTTGGCGTTGGTTCAGCCGCCGCTTTCGGCTTCATCGTTGGCCGGAAAGCCGGTTTTGGCTTCGCCGGTTCCGGTTGTTCTGTGTTCTGGGTTGTTGCTGCGATCTGTTGTTCTGTGTTCTGGGTTGGTTCAGCCGCCGATTTCGGCTTCATGGTTGGCCGGAAAGCCGGTTTGGGTGCCACCCGCTCTTCCGCTCTTTCACTCTCCCGCTCTTTATCTTCCGTTGGCTGCACGGTATTGTCGGCCTGAGCGGCAGGATGGTCTTCGCCGCTGGTCGAGACACCTTTGTCGGTGGTGAGCAATGCCGGTGATTCGGGCGACTGGATACCGGCTACAGGAACAGCTTCGTCTGCATCCTTAGTAAGGGCTGTTACCGGCTTTGGTTTCAACGTCGGACGGAAAGCTGGTTTTGGCTTTGCCGGTTCTGACTTTTCCTGTGCGGTTGGCGTTGGCTCAGCCGGTTTAGGTTCAGCCCGCTGTTCCGCTCTTCCACTCTTTCGCTCTTTATTTTCTATTGGCTCAGCGGGTTTGGGTTGCAACGTCGGACGGAAAGCCGGTTTTGGCTTTGCCGGTTCTGACTCTTCCGGATTGCTGCTTTCTGCGGTTGGCTCCGCCAGTTTGGGTGCCACCCGCTCTTCCGCTCTTTCACTCTCCCGCTCTTTATTTTCTATTGGCTCGGCAGGCTTGGCTTTGGCTGTCGGGCGGAAGGCTGGTTTTGGCTTTGCTGGTTTTGGTTGTTCCGGGTTGCTGCTTTCTACGTTTGGTGTAGGTTCAGCCCGCTCTTCCGCTCTTTCACTCTTTCGCTCTTTTGCCTGTTGCTTCGCCTGTTCTTTTTCTAACACGAACTGCTCGTAGAGGCTCCGTTTTTCGGCGGCTTCGTCGGGGGTGAGGTTCGAGAATCCGTAGGTGAGTTTGCCCAGTTCAAATTCGCTGTAGTCAAACTTCTTCTCCATCGTCAGGCACTCGGTCGGGCAAACTACCGTGCAAAGACCACAGTAGCAGCATTTTGCCATGTCGATGTCAAACTTACCGGCGTAGAGGCGTATGGGTGATCCATCAGAGGCACGGCCGATTTCCTCCGTTGCTTTGATAGCTTCGATGGTGATACAGTCGACGGGACAGACTTTGGCGCACTTATCGCAGACAATGCAGTCGTCAATTTCGTTATGCAGGCGGTATCGGCCGTTGTCGGGAATCGGTATGGTCTCATGCGGATACTGCACCGTTACCAGACCGTTCTGCTGCTCAAAGTAATTATCGCTGGCAATTCCCAACGGCTGACGGCGCTTCGTGGCGTTGCGGATGTGCCCGAAGGTCAGGCTCAACCCTTTGATGGTCGACCGGATACCGTCTTTGATGTCATCGAAATACGTACTCATTGTCGGGTGGTTAGTGACCGGGATGTTGCCGGCCCCCGCCGGATTTTCTCCTGATCACTAACCGTTAATTACTCAATAGAGTTCTGGAAACCGCTGTGGATTGACCTCACGCATGAGTTCATAGACACAGTCGAAAACCTCCTCCGGATTGGGTTTCGAGAAATAGTCACCATCCGACGCATAGGGCGGGCGGTGGGCTTTTGCCGAAATCGTTCGTGGCGGAGAGTCAAGGTATTGGTAGGCATTCTGCTCGTCGACTACCTGCTGCATCATGTAGGCCGATGCGCCGCCCGGAAAATCTTCATCCGCAAAAATAACCCGGTTTGTTTTCTTAACGGATTCCAGAATGCGGTGATTCCGGTCGAACGGCAACAGTGTTTGTACATCAATCAGTTCGACGCTGATGCCAAGGTCGGAAAGCTGGTGAGCAGCTTCCATCACGACCCGGCACATCGATCCGTAGGTCACGATGGTTACGTCGGTACCGTCGCGGAGTACTTCCGGCTCGCCGAGCGGCAGGCAGAACTCGCTGAGGTTATCCGGCACGCGTTCCTTCAGCCGGTAGCCGTTCAGGCATTCAATCACCAGTGCCGGGTCGTCGCCTTTGATGAGCGTATTGTAAAAACCGGCGGCCTGCGTCATGTTGCGCGGCACGACAATGTGCATACCCCGCAGGCTGTTGATCATTGCACCCATCGGCGAACCGGAATGCCAGATGCCTTCGAGGCGGTGGCCGCGGGTCCGGATGATAAGCGGTGCTTTCTGACCCCCTGCGGTCCGGTAATGCAGCGACGCCAGGTCATCGGTCAGGGTCGCCAGCGTATAGAAAATATAGTCGAAATACTGAATCTCCGTAATCGGCTTCAGACCGCGCATGGCCATGCCGATGCCCTGCCCGATGATGGTTGTTTCGCGGATACCGGTGTCGGTAATCCGGATCTCCCCATATTTTTCCTGTAACCCGGCAAAGCCCTGGTTGACATCACCGATATGGCCGACATCTTCGCCAATGGCCACCACGCGCGGGTCACGCCCGAAGAGGTTGTCGAAATACCGCTGCATGACCAGATATCCATCCATAATCGGGCTGTTCTCCGAATAAACGGGCGGTGTGCCGGGGTTTTTCAGCGGCGATTCCGGCGACTGGCTGTAGAGGTGTGAGCTGTACCGGGTTTCATTTTCGGCATTGGTACGCTTCAGCCATGCCTGCAATCCCTGTTTTGTATCAGCCGGGTCGTTGCGCAGGATACGCAGCGCCCGCTTAATCGCGGTTGTTGCGTCGCGCCGGATCGGGTTAAACGCTTTGCGCAGGTCTTCCCGGACCTCCATCAGTGCAGGGCCTTTCGGGTTATTGCGGGCGGCGCGCTGCAGCAGCTCAAGGGCTTCATCATGGTCACTCTGCATTGAGGCGACATAGGCGCTCCACGCATCGTTGCGGGCCTGACGGGCCGATTTTTTCGTTTCTTCTTCGATTTCGGCCAGTTCTTCCTCTGTGGCATACCCGTTACCGAGAATCCAGTTTTTGAACTGCCGGTTGCAATCATATTCGGCTTCCCACGCCAGACGGTCTTTCGTTTTATAGCGCTCGTGTGAACCCGACGACGAATGGCCCTGGGGCTGGGTGAGCTCCTGAACATGTACCAGTACCGGAACGTGTTCGTCGCGGCACAGCCGGGCTGCCTGTTGGTAGGTATCAATCAGGGCGAGGTAATCCCATCCCCTGACCGTGAAAATTTCAATACCTTTCTCCGACACATCGGTATACGGCGCTTCACGCTGTAGCCCGGCCAGCGCTTTGGAAATACTGGCCTTGGTGGTCTGGTATTCGACAGGTACCGAAATACCGTAGCCGTCGTCCCAGACCGACATCAGCAGCGGGATCTGAAGCACGCCGGCCGCATTCATGCTTTCCCAGAACATGCCCTGCGAGGTCGATGCATCGCCGATGGTTCCGAAGGTTATTTCGTTACCATTATGGGAGAATCGGGTGAAGCTATGCAATGCCGGGTTCTGCCGGTAAAGTTTTGAAGCATAGGCCAGCCCTACCGCGCGCGGTACCTGACCGGCGGTGGGGGCCATATCACAGACTGAATTAAAAAACTCCGTTTGGTTGCGCCATAACCCGTTTTCATCAAGCCAGCGGGTAGCAAAGTGACCGTTCATATTACGGCCACCCGTGTTGGGCTCATGAGCAATATCGGTATGTGCGTATAACTGGGCAAAGAACTCCTGCCAGGTCAGTTCGCCGAGGGCAGCCACGAGCGTTTGGTCACGATAGTAACCGGACCGGAAATCGCCCCGCCGGAATGATTTGGCGGCGGCTATCTGGGCCAGTTCCTTGCCGTCGCCGAAGATGCCGAATTTTGCCCGTCCTCCCATTACATCCCGCCGGCCCAGCAGGCTTACCTGACGGCTTTCGCACGCCAACCGGTAATCGGCCAGGATGTCTTCGCGGGTTAGTACGTCAACCGTACGGATATGTTCGTTTGCAATCACAGAACAGTAACAGGTTTAAAGAGTGAAATTGGATTGATTGATGAAGTGTTGTGTGACTGGCCTTGAATTACAGGACAATAAAAATATATTTCTATTGCTGGTTAATCCCTGAACACCGTTTTTCCGTCAAAGGAATCGTTAAGGTAACCACAAGTCGTAGTAAAAATAATATAATCCGGCGGAGCTTTCAAAAAAACGATTTTATCTGTTTCTTTGTTAATGATTCGCAACCCGATTATCCTTTGGTATGCGATTTGTGGAGGTTAACATTTGTAATGTCTAACAATCAAATAACCAAACCTAAATTTAAATAATCCCAATGAAAAAGATTTTTTCATTATTCGTAGCCATGTTTGTACTTGTAGCAGTTAGCTACGCGCAAAAAGGCACTTTGAAGTTCACCAAGGAAACACACGATTTCAGCAAAGTGGAGCAAGGAAAACCTGTAACGTATGTATTTACGTTCAAAAATACAGGTACAGACCCTGTTATCATTTCTGATGCGCAGGCTTCTTGTGGTTGTACAAAGCCTTCATGGACGAAGGAGCCAGTAATGCCAGGTAAAACCGGTACGGTATCAGCTACGTACAACGCTGCTGCTATGGGGCCGTTCAACAAGTCGGTAACAGTTATGAGCAACGGTGAAACACCAAACATCGTGCTGTATCTGAAAGGCGAAGTAGTGTCGAAGGAAGAAGCGGAGAAAGCTGCTGCTGCCGGCGCTAAAAAAGGCACTAAATAAGGTGGTACATACACACCTTCATGGTCATTCGATGAAGGGTTAATTGATTGAGTAGTACCCCAAAGGCATCTGGTTTCTACCGGATGCCTTTTTTTTTGACCATCCTTCCCGTTTTTTGTCCCTTCGGCTTAAAACCAGTTTTTGTTCATGGGAATCCGGTACATTTGTTTCGTCCTCAGACACTTATCTTAACCGTACCTGAACATGTTTTTTGTAACACTTGGCCTTGTGATCCTCATCGCAGGATTTGCCATTAACACTCCCTCGCTCACCATCTCCCGTTTTGCCCGTCCCGTAAAAATCGTTGGTATTGTCCTGATCGGTTTAGGGGCATTGACCGCAAGCGTCCGGCAGATCGATGCCGGGCATGTCGGGATCGTCTCTCTTTTCGGCCAGATCAGCGACCGTACGCTTGACCCTGGCCTTAGTTTTGTCAATCCGCTCGCGTCGGTTACCGATCTGGATGTGAAAACCCAGAACTACACCATGTCGGGAGTAAATGACGAAGGGCAGAAGGCCGGCGATGATGCGATCCGCGTACTGACCGCCGACGGGCTGGAAGTGGTCATTGACCTGACGGTGCTGTACCGGCTGCTGCCAACTGAAGCGCCGCGGCTCATGCGGCAGATCGGGGAAGACTACACCGACAAAATCGTCCGGCCGATAACCCGTACCCGTATCCGCGACAATGCCGTTTATTACGATGCCGTTTCCTTATATTCAACCCGTCGCGACGAATTTCAGGGGCGTATTTTTAAGGCGATTGAGAAAGACTTCAAAGCTCGTGGACTGGTGCTGGAGCAGTTGCTGGTGCGGAACATCAACCTGCCGGCTTCGGTAAAACAGACGATTGAGTCGAAAATCAACGCCGAGCAGGAAGCGCAGAAAATGCAGTTTGTTCTCCAGAAAGAGCGGCAGGAAGCTGAGCGGAAGCGGGTGGAGGCACAGGGGATCGCCGATTACCAGCGTATCATGGCTACCGGGCTGACTGACAAACAGCTGCAATATGAGCAGATTAAAGCCCAGCGGGAACTAGCTGCCTCGCCGAACAGCAAGATTGTGATTATGGGCGGCCGTGGCAATGTGCCGCTGATTCTGAATGACTAGGTAACACGGAATGCTATGCCGTATTGCCGGATTTTTGTAACACGGAATGCTATTCCGTTCTGGCAGATAACCCGAGCACAGAAACGAAATAGCATTCCGTTTTCCATTTATTTCATCAGCCCCTGGGCTTTCAGCCAGCCTTTGCAGGCATCCGGCCAGTTTTCGATAGAGCCTTTGCCTTTTGTGCGGAGAGCAAAGCCGTGGCCGCCGGTTGGGTAAAGGTGCATCTCGCCGGAAACGCCGTTTTTCAGCAGGGCCAGATAATAGTCAATGCTGTTTTCGACCGGAACGGCCTTGTCGTCCTGCGCATGTACCAGAAACGTCGGCGGGGTTTGTTTGGTCACCTGAAGCTCGTTTGAGTAATAGGCAATCAGCTCGGCAGATGTGTTTTGTTTCCCCAGCAGGTTGTTGCGTGAGCCGCCGTGTGCCTTAGGACCGAATGTGACAACGGGATACATCAGAATCGCAAAGTTCGGTTTGGCTTCGTCACTGGCCTTCAGGTTACCGGCCGACCGGTGGTAGTGGGTCGAGAGTGTTGCTGCGAGGTGGCCGCCTGCCGAAAAGCCCATCACACCGATTTTAGCCGCATCCAGACCGTATTTAGATGCCTGCTGCCGGATCAGCTTCATGCCCTGCATGGCGTCCATCAGCGGTACCTCCGACTGGTTGGTCATCAGCCGTTCGTCGGGCAGGCGGTATTTTAGCACAAACGCGGTGATGCCCTGCTGATTAAACCAGCGGGCCACTTCTTCGCCTTCATGCCCGAAGGCCAGAATACCGTAGCCGCCGCCCGGACAAATCATCACGGCCGCGCCGGTCGCCTTGTCCTTCGGCGCCTGAAAAACGGTTAGGGTCGGCACTGATACCTGGCTGATCCGCAGAATACCATCCTGCTGGCCAACATCTGATTTCTCGGTAATATCCGGATTGGTTACCGCATTCGGAATGGCACCGTCGGGCCATAGTTTTATAACGTCTTGAGACATGGCAGGTAACGTACCCATAAAAAGGGCTGCCGCCAGCCCGAGTGCTTTTAGAAACATGGTTGTTGTTGTCGGATTGAACTCCCTAAACTAAATCGCCCAGGACCGAGAATCTACTTTTCCGGGTATTAATCAGGAAGAAAAACAGATGTTGTGACCACATTCGGCTTTTCGGGCCGTTGGCCGGCTATTCGCGGAACTATTCACCGGAGCTTCGTTATTTATGGGTTGTACGCCTAATTACTACGTCATTGAGTAACTCTACCGATTCTGCTGCCGGACAGGGCAGTCCGCAAAGCCCGCATCTGCTGCGCCGGCTAAGCTTGTTACAAGGTACGGCCCTGAACATGATCGATATGGTCGGTATCGGGCCGTTTGTGGTACTGCCGCTGGTTATTCAGCTCATGGGCGGACCCAATTTTATCTGGGCGTGGGTACTGGGGGCGCTGGTGTCCTTTATCGACGCCTTTATCTGGTCGGAACTGGGCGCGGCATACCCGCAGGCAGGGGGTAGCTACAAGTTTCTCAAAATTGCGTATGGCGAAGAGCGGTGGGGTAAAATGCTGTCGTTTCTCTATGTCTGGCAGACCCTGATTCAGGCCCCGCTGGTGGTCGCGTCGGGGTCGATTGGCTTTGCGCAGTATGCTTCCTATCTGTTCCCGCTCGACGAATGGACGGGGAAGGCCGTTTCGGGTACGGTAGTAATTATTGTTACCATGCTGATTTACCGGCGCATCGACTCTATCGGGCGCATCAGTCTGGTGCTGTGGGTGGCGGTTATGCTGACCATCGGCTGGATCATTGTCGGGGGGCTGACCAACGCAACGGTTTCGTTTTCAGACGTGCTCGGGCAGGCGATGCACCTCGACGGCAACCTGCTGTCGGCGGGGCTCGGGGCGGCGTCGGTTAAAACGATTTATTGCTTTTTGGGGTACTACAACGTTTGTCATCTGGGTGGTGAAATGAAGAACCCGGAACGGAATATTCCGCTGAGTATTTTTATTTCCATCGCCGGTATTACTGTGTTGTATATGCTGCTGAACCTGAGTGTGGTGAGTGTTGTGCCGTGGCAGGAAGCGCAGAAAAGTACCTTTATTGTCAGCACGGTCATTGAAGCCATTTACGGTGCCAAAGCCGCCGGTGTCGCTACCGGACTGGTACTGATTGTCGCGTTTTCGTCGCTGTTTGCCGTAATGCTCGGTTATTCACGGGTGCCGTATGCTGCTGCCGTCGACGGTCAATTCTTCAAAATCTTTGCTAAGCTGCATCCGACCCGCCATTTTCCGTACGTATCGGTACTGTTTCTGGGCGGGGTTGCGTTTGGTTTCAGTTTGCTGTTCCGGCTGTCGGATGTGATCACGGCAATTCTGGCCATGCGGATTGTGGTACAGTTTATCGGGCAGGCAATCGGGCTCTGGCTGCTGCACCGGCGGAAAGCTACATCGCAGTTTCCGTTCCGGATGCCGCTATATCCGTTGCCGGTAATTTTGGCCATTGCCGTCTGGTCGTATATCTTTATCTCGACAGGCTGGTCGTTTATGGTCTCCGGACTGACCGTCATCGCGCTGGGCGTTGTGGTATTCCTGCTGACGGCCAATATCCGGAAACAATGGCCGTTTGCGCCTAAACAAAATGGACTATGAGTAAGAAAAACCGGACAGGTGTTGTCTATTCAACAGACCCTGACTTTAATTACCAATCGGGCGATGAACCGGAAGCCGAAACCCTTGCACCGGCTCAACAGAGTCTGAAGGTATGGCTGGAGCGGCTTGGCGGCAACAAAGTGGTGACGGCGGTGAAAGGCTTTATTGGCACCGACACCGACCTGAATGCCCTGGCAAAGCAGCTGAAAAATGCCTGCGGAACGGGCGGATCGGCCAAAGACGGCGACATCCTGATTCAGGGCGATCATCGGGAAAAGGTGCTGGCGTTCCTGATCCAGAAAGGTTACAAAGCGAAAAAGGCAGGCGGGTGACCGAAAAGGTGCCTGAAAAATAGATTTCCTGTTATTTACCACATAGCCACATCAGGACACAAAGAGTAAAAGCTGTGTTTTCTCATGTGCCTATGTGGTAAATGTTAACGCGTTGACTTACCGCCGGTTATCGTCGCCGCTGAGCATGCCCAGGTAACTCCAGTACCGGCTTTCTGCAATCTCACCTTCTCCGACCGCGTCTTTCACGGCGCAGCCCGGCTCATTGACATGCAGGCAGTTATTGAAGCGACACTGGTTGAGCAGCTCCCGCATTTCCGGAAAATAATGGCTGATCTCCTCTTTCTGCATATCGGACAGCCCAAGCTCCTTGATGCCCGGCGTGTCGATGATGTACGTATCCGGCCCAAGCTCAAACATTTCGGCAAACGTTGTTGTGTGCACCCCTTTGTTGGCAAAGGTCGATACCTCGCTTGTGCGCAGGTTGAGGTCCGGCGAAATGGCGTTAACCAGCGTTGATTTGCCGACACCCGAATGCCCCGACAGGAGCGTCACCTTGTTGTCGAGCAGGGCCTTGAATTCATCAACCCCCGTGCCTTCGAGGGCGGCGGTGATCAGGCAGTTGTAGCCAATCTTTTCGTAGAGGTCAATGATCTCCTGCTGGTACGCCAGCCCGTCGTCGTTCAGAATATCGGCTTTGTTAAAAACAATCGTGGTCGGAATCCGGAAGGCTTCGGCGGTTACCAGAAAACGGTCAATGAAGCCCAGCGATGTGCGGGGCATGGTCAGCGTGGCCAGTAAAACCGCCTGATCGACGTTAGCCGCCAGAATGTGACCGTGAGCCGTTTTATGCACCGATTGCCGGATAATGTAATTCTCCCGCGGTTCAATGTCGATAATGATTGCCGTGTTCTCGATTTTATCTTCGACCTCAAACTGCACCCGGTCGCCGACCGCAATCGGGTTGGTGACTTTGAGGCCTTTTATTTTAAACTTCCCTTTCAGCCGGGCGCGGTAAATATGGCCGTCGTTATCTCTGACGTCGTACCATGAACCCGTTGATCGTATCACTAAGCCTTGATGTGCCAAGTAGTAATGAGTTAAATTGATTGAATGCTCCCGCCTGGTCGTTTACCGGCGGGCAGGCAATAGCTGGTTAACGATATGCATAACCTTAGCGGTTGCGCCAATGTTCCGTACCACATAGCTGCGGCTGGTCGCCGAGGCTGTTTGCCGGGCACTGTCGTCGCGGTACAACCGTCCGAAAGCAGCTGCCAGCTCCTGCGTATTGTTGACTGAAACCGCCCCGCCTTCGGCAATTAAGTCGATGGCTTCCTGAAATTTACGATAATTCGGGCCAAAGAACAACGGCATGCTGAATGTGGCCGCTTCGAGAATATTATGCAGCCCCTTGCCGAATGCGCCGCCGATGTAGGCATACTGTCCGTACTGGTAGAGCGACGACAGCATCCCGATATTATCAATGATCAGCACCTCAGCCGCAGCCAGCTGACCGGTATCGCCGGCCGTTACCTGCGAATAGCGGACCGATGTTTTCCGGAGTTGTTGCCGCCACTTTTCGATCTCGTCGTCGTGAATTTCGTGGGGCGCAATAATAACCTTCAGTGGTTCTGTAAATCCATTCAGAAACGGAATCAGCACATCCATGTCCTGTTGCCAGGCACTGCCAACCACCAGCACCGGCATGGGAGTGGCAGCTACGTTGAGCCGGAATGCAGCGGCCACGGGAATTTCCTTTTTCTGGTCGGCTACCTGTTTAACACGGTCGAAGCGGGTGTCGCCGGCGAGGGTTGTCCGGGTAAAGCCGATGCTGCCGAGCAGCCGGACCGAAACCTCATTTTGTACCAGAATGTGGTCGAAATGGCTCAGCAGTGAGCGATAAAAGCCGCCATAAGGTTTGAAGAATAATTGCCCCGGCCGGAAAATGGCCGAGAACGAGATGACCGGTACCTGCGCCGCTTTCAGCTCATGCAGGTAATTGGCCCAGAACTCGTATTTGATAAAAAAAACGATGGAAGGCTTGGCAAGCTGCACAAACTGGCGGGCATTGGCAGGGGTATCCGACGGCAGGTAAGCGATAAAATCGGCACCGGCGTAGTTCTTCCGTACTTCGTAGCCTGACGGCGAAAAAAACGTCAGCAGGATATTATAAGCCGGATATTGCTGACGGAACGCCTCAATAACAGGACGGCCCTGCTCAAATTCCCCGAGCGAAGCCGCATGGAACCAGGCAACAGGAGCGGTATTACCGGCCATGGCCCCGGCCAGTCGCTCAGACCAGTTGCGCCGCCCGTCGACCCATAGTTTTGCTTTAGGGTTCAGCGGGGCAATTACCTGCAAAAGCCCCTGATACAGATAGATAGATGTATGATAAAGTGCCGAAAACAAGCCGGAAGTCGTTTAGTGAAAACTGAGCCGCAAAGGTAGGCATCCGGCAAGAAACCTGAACTTTTCGGTTATAAATTCGGGTTAAATAGCCAAAGAATGTAGTCAGACAACATGAATTGGAATAAACTAACCAGCGAATCTCAGCTTGATGCGATTAAGGAAGAATCGGCCACACAACCGGTGATGATCTTTAAACACAGTACCCGTTGTTCGATCAGTTCGATGGCGCTGAGCCGGATGGAGCGTAACTGGAGTGATGCGGCCGGTATTAAGCCGTATTACCTGGATTTGATTGCCGACCGGTCTGTGTCAAATCAGGTGGCCGACGTATTCGGCGTACAGCACGAGTCGCCGCAGGTTTTGCTGATTCACAACGGCGCATGCGTCTACGATGCGTCCCACATGGGCATTTCGTTCGACAGCGTTAAACAGGCTGTTTAAATTAATGAATAATGGAAAATGGATAATGTACAATGAATGATGCGGTCACGCCTTCCATTGTACATTATCCATTTTCCATGTCTATGCGTTTCCGGTTGTTTTGTCGGGCTCGTCGGCACTTGACGGGGCAAGGCCGCCTTCAGCCGTAGACTTGTTCCAGGCTCCGTCCGGCGGTGTTACATCAGCACCCGGTGCGCTTTCCGGCTGGTAGGCTACCATCGGGTTTGCCGGATCGATCGTCGCGTTTTCGGCATCGATCGGCGGTTGTCCCCACGACGCGCGTTTCGCTTCTTCAATATCTGCTTCTGTGGTCGCATCGTCATTTTCGGCGGCCAGACTTTTGGCTTCTACATAATCGCCCGGCACATCGGTATCGTTACTGTCTGCCCGTTTTGAGGGTAGTTCGTTTTCCAGTTGCCGGTCGCTCAGCTGCGACAGTTCAGGCGCTAAACCCATCGGGCTGTGCATGGCCTGTGACGCATATGAATCTGTTGATTCTTTCCGTTGATTACTTGAGACGCTCATAACGTTGTTTAGTTAAAAAGGTGTAAGATTATTGTTAATACGCCGGTTTATGCTCCGTTGACGTGCCGGTACGGGCGATGTCATCGGCCTCCTTGTTGTTATCGGCATACGGATTTTCCGGTTTCT
This sequence comes from Arsenicibacter sp. R0_47, assembly GCF_057652235.1. Classification (NCBI taxonomy): domain Bacteria; kingdom Pseudomonadati; phylum Bacteroidota; class Cytophagia; order Cytophagales; family Spirosomataceae; genus Arsenicibacter; species Arsenicibacter sp. R0_47. The sequence goes on from NZ_JBYFCJ010000001.1 coordinate 70,726, forward strand.
CATGTTCCTTCGCTTCTTTTTCGGCTTCCGGCGTTTCTACGTCCTCCGCAGAGGCATAGTCGTCCGGACCGTGCGTAGTCACGTCGACGGATGCAGTTTTGCTGGCGTTCGGATCATCAGCGGCAATGCTGTGCTGCGCTTCTTCGGTGACCTCTACGGCGCTGTTGGCATCGTCGGTATCGTTGAACCGGAGCAGCCCGTTTTTACTGTCCATATCGGTGCTGGCAATGCCGCGGCTGTTGCGGCCATCCTGACCGCCGCGTACCTGCACACTGTCCAGCCCGTTGGCCGAATTCTCCAGTTCTTCCTGATGTTTATTATCCTGTACGCGTGAGTCGATGTCGGAGCCGTCTGTGCCGTAAGGACCCTCGCTCCGGCCGTTTATCTGAGCCCCTTTTTTATCGGGACCATTTTTTTCATCTGTGTTCATAGCGTTGAGTATACCCGTGATCAGACACGGTGTACAGGTAATTAACTTATTTCTATCTGAAAAGTTTTTATATGAAAAAGCTAACTCAAGTATCAATTAGTGTATACATAACACATCCGGAACGCCCAATAAGATTTGGAATGCGGTAGTTAACCTATCGCCTTTTGTCCGTATTTTTGATACCTTAGATTCATCACATCGCGCTGCTTATGCGACTCAATGTAGTCTTTCTTTTCTGTTTGTTATGGCTGCTGGCATTTACCGGTCAGGCGCAACTGGTGATTGAGGTGGTAAAAAGTCCACCCCTGTTGCCACTGACGTCGGGGCTGTATATTGCCGGTGATTTTAACAACTGGAACCCGGGCGACCCGGCATATAAACTGAAAAAAGGCGCCAACGGATCCTACTCGATTACGCTCCCGGATACGCTGAAACACTTTGAATATAAACTGACGCAGGGAAGCTGGATGACGGTGGAAGGCGGCCCTGAAGGCAAACAACGACCGAACCGGGTATATAACCGCCCTTTTGAACCTGACCCGAACCATATTCAGATTACGGTTGAGTCCTGGGAGTTTAAGCCGGCTTACCGCTTTGTCATCACGCAGGTTCCGGACAATACACCACACGATGCAAAAATTTATATTACAGGTAATTTCAACAAATGGAATCCGGGCGATGAGTCGCTGCTGCTGAAACGCCAGTTCGACGGGACCTACCGGGTGTCGGTTTATACCGATCTGGAAAAGCTGGAGTTCAAGTTTACGCGGGGTAACTGGGACTCGGTCGAAGGGCGCGAAAATGGTAAGGCCCGCGCCAACCGTGTGATCCTGCGCGGCGATAATATCAACAATGAGTCGATTGAACTACAGATTCAAAGCTGGGAGGATCTGTCGGGGACGTTTAACTTTTACTCGGTATATGACCTGCTGCTGCTGTTTTCGGCCTTTCAGGGCATTTTGCTGATCATTGCCATCCCGACGATTCAGAACTATAATCAGGCGGCTAACCGGTGGCTGGTGATTCTGCTGGGCTTGTCGTCATTCGCTATTTTCATCCGGATTTTTGCCAATTACCGGGACGTGGCGCAGTCGTACACCAAGCTGGTGCTGCTGTCTGACGTGATTCTGTTTACCTACGGGCCGCTGTTTTACATTTACATCAACAAACTGCTGTACCGGTCGGGCCGGAAAGTACGGAACTGGTCGTACCGGTTTATTCCGGCAGGAGTGCAGGTGCTGATTTACCTGCCGTTTGCGTTCATGAACAGCAAGCAGTTCCAGATTGATATTGTCAATCAGGATGTGTTTGTGATGAGTCTGTTTTTGGGCGGCGGCTTTGCGGCACTTCTGTTTAATGCCGGTTACTGGCTGCTGTGCCGCCGCACGATCCGCCATTATCAGCAGGAATACGAAACGAGCCACTCCTTCGAGCATAATATCCAGTACCTCTATACGGTACTGACCATCCAGGCCATCTGTCTGGTGCTGTGGGCGACCCTGTTCCTCTTTATTGCGGGCAGTAAGCTTTTAGGGTACGATCCGACAACGGTGGCGGCCCGGCATGTCGATGCAATCTGGCTGGTGTTCTCGACGATCATTTATTTCCTGGGCTATTTTGCCATCCATCAGCCGGAAATTTTCAAGGTGCCGGCGTCGATACAACCGGTCGGGTTATTTGATAATACGCCCGCTATTCCGTTGCTGACACCCGGCAAACCGGTGCCTGTAGAAGAAGACATGCCGCCGATGATCCTCAACGAGGTGCATGAAGTGGTTGTACCGGCCGTGATCGAAACGCCGACCCATAAGGCCGAACCGCTGCCCGACGGCGAATTGCAGGTTCTGAAAGAGCAGGTAGAATCGTATTTGCTCCGTAATAAGCTCTACACAAACCCCAACCTGACGATCAACGAACTGGCCTCGAAGCTAAAGATGCAGCCGTATCTGCTTTCGAAGGTGATTAACGAAGGGTTTGACAAGAACTTTTTCGATTTTATCAACCACTATCGGGTCGAGGAGCTGAAGCACCGGCTTGATGATCCGCGCTTCAAAAACTATACGTTGCTGAGTCTGGCGTTTGAGGTCGGCTTTAACTCAAAAACGGCGTTTAACCGGGCATTTAAAAAAATTACCCGGCAAACGCCCAGTGAGTATATGAATGCGATCCGTGAGGTGGCTTAGCTTCGTAACGGCTGCCCGTCCGGAATGCCGTTGGCAGGCCCCTCGCCGGTAAACTGAATCCGGGTCTGAGGCAGGCTTTGCGGGTAGGTATCACGCAGAAATTCAATGATTTTTTCGCGGATATGACACCGCAGGTCAAAGGCCGACGGCGAGTCCTGGGCAGAGACCAGGATACGAACCTGAATGCAGGTTTGCAGCGTGTCGGTTACCTGCACGGCAAATACCTGCTTATCCCACAGCGGGTCGGCTTCGACAATTTCCTGTGTCTTCTCCCGCAGCTTGTCAACAGGAACGCTGTAATCCAGATACAGCATGACCGTACCGATAATCGACGAGTCGTTGCGGGTCCAGTTCTGGAACGGGGTTTCGACAAAATACGTAATTGGCAGAATAAGCCGCCGCCGGTCCCAGACCCGCACAACCACGTTGGTCAGATTAATTTCCTCGACGCGGCCCCATTCGTTTTCGACCAGCACGGCGTCGCTGATCCGGATTTGCTGCGTCAGGGCAATCTGAATGCCGGCCAGCAGGTTAGCCAGCGTTTTCTGGGCCGCAAAACCGATCAGTACCGAGAAGATACCTGCCGATGTCAGTACACTGAGACCGAGTTTACGACTGCCCTGAAACGTGATCAGGATAAGCGAAATCCCGACAATGACGACGATCAGCGAGATGAGCCGCCGGAGAAAATGGAGTTGTGTAACAAACTTCCGCTGCGAAATATTGATGTCCTGGGCCGGATCGTAATGCCGGATAATTAACAGCTCGCCGACTTTCAGGAGCCGCAGAATCATCCAGATAGACGAGGCGATGAACAATACTTCCGAGAACTTATCGACCAGCGGATGCTGCCGCAGAAAACGGCCGGACTGAATATTGGCGGCGACCAGAAAAAATAAGGTCGGGACAAACACGTAAAAGGCTTCCCGCACATAGGTCCGGAGCAGCGTCAGCAGGGCGACCGGCCGCCGTCGCAGCACAAACGTGATGATCTGGGAAACAATGAAGCAGAACAGCACGCCGGCAATGGTTGTGGTAGCCATCAGGAGCCAGCCATTCCGGGTCGCCATCCGCCAGGTAAGATCCCAGTCAATGTTTTTGAGGTAGTGTTGTATTTTTTCCATGTGGTATGCTTCGTGGAGCAAAATAACAAAGCCACGTGTATTACCTAAACGTGATCAGGGTTTGTATGTTTTGCGGGTAATGATTTGTTGATGTTGCTCCCGCCTGATGCGGCCGGCCTGGCCGTGAAGATAATCAGGACAAAACAGACAGCGGGAACTTTTGCCCGGTATTTGCTGCTGCTACCTCAGGATGCACGGAAAAACAGCACGTTACCGCCGTTGCTATTAGAAACACAAGCCGTTATGTCAGCCCTGTTTGATCACTACATGAAGCTTCATTGCCCCGCCTTATCGGATGAGGACATCCGGCAGATTACGCAGGTGGCTACTATCCGGACCATCCGGAAAAAAGAGTTGCTGTTGCAGCCAGGGGAGATGTGTCGCTACAAAATGTTTGTGCTCAGCGGGTTGCTGCGCACCTATCGTGTCAGTCCCGATGGTGTTGAACATACGCTCCAGTTTTCGCCGGAACAGAACTGGCTGACCGACGGAGAGAGTTACACCAATCAGGTTCCTTCGGTACATTACATTGATGCGCTGGAAGAAACGCAGCTGCTGCTGTGGAGCCGGGATAGTTTTAACGCGCTGTTTCAGCACATCCCGGCCCTGAAAGCGTTTTCGGAACAGCTGATTGCCAATAATCTGTTTATCAGCCGCAACCGCCTGTATAAAACGATCAGTGCAACGCCGGCCATGAAGTACGAAGAGTTTATTGAAACCCATCCCGGCATTCTGTTGCGGGTGCCGCTGCGGATGGTAGCGTCTTATCTGGGCGTTTCGCTCAAAACCCTGACCCGTATCCGGCACGCTCAATTGCCACAAGACATAAAATAGGGTCAAATGTCCTCTTTTTGCCCACGCCTGTTCCGCAATTTTGTCTGACAGAGAGCAGGGACTGCCGGGTGTTCCGGTACGCAATGCTCCGAAAAAACAGGTAAATTATATGCGCGTATTCGTAACAGGGGCCAGTGGCTTTATCGGCTCCGCCATTGTACAGGAATTACTACAGGCCGGGCATCAGGTGACCGGTCTTGCCCGCTCAGAAGCGTCGGCGGCAGCACTGGTCAGCGCCGGTGCCGATGTGCTGGAAGGTAACCTCGAAGACCCCGACAGCCTGAAAAAGGGTGCTGCCGCTGCCGACGGCGTAATTCATGCGGCGTTTATTCACGATTTCAGCCGGTATCTGGCAGCTGCCGAAACGGACAGGAAAGCAATTGAGGCGATAGGTTCAGTATTACAGGGAACGGACCGTCCGCTGGTAGTAACCGCCGGCATTCTGGGCGTGCGGACCGATGGTCAACTGATCACGGAACAGGATCCGGCTCCCGGCTTTCCGCGCGCTTCGGAGGCCGCGGCCATGGCACTGGCAGAGGCTGGTGTAAGGGCGTCGGTCATCCGGCTGCCACCGTCTGTGCATGACCGGGGCGATTATGGGTTTGTGCCGTTTATCATCGGTATGGCCAGAAAGCACGGTGTGTCGGCCTATGTCGGCGAGGGCATAAACCGCTGGCCGGCGGTGCACCGGCTGGATGCCGCGCGGGTGTTCCGGCTCGCACTGGAAAAAGGCGAGAAGGGAAGCCGTTATAATGCGATCGGCGACGAAGGAATACCGTTTCGTGAGATTGCCGGTGTTATCGGTGAACACCTGAATTTGCCGGTTACCTCGATTCCGGCGGAGGATGCTGAGGCTCATTTTGAGTGGATGAGCCGGTTTATCATGTTTGATAGTCCGGCATCGGCTACCGGAACAAAAGAATCGCTGAACTGGTCACCCCGGCACCCTGGTTTGCTCGACGACCTGAACATGGGGCATTATTTCGGCCATTAACAGAAAAGCTCTCCCACAAGCGACCCGCTTTCTGGGAGAGCTTTTCTGTTAATACCTCGTTTGCTCACTCACTCGCCAGGGCCGGTTTGCTTCCCTGCCAGCTGACCGGCTCGTTGGACAGCAGCCACGTGCGGCCCTTGTCGTTGTTGCCTTGGTAAAACAGCCGCGTGTGCTTGTTGCGGTCTTCAAAAATATGCGGGTGGCCCGACTCGCTGCTGTTCCAGGTGCCTGGTGCCCCGTTTTTCAGAAACGGTTCGTTTTGCATCCGTTCCCAGTGCAGTCCGTCGCGGCTGTGGGCGATGCCGATCTGCTGCGGCCAGTTGTTGTAGGCACCGGCATAGAACATGACCAGTTCGCCGTTCCGCTCAATGACCGAGGCTCCTTCGATGCATTCGCCTTCCCACGGCAGTTCCGGTTTCAGGATCGGCCCGTCGGTAGAAAGCTGTTTCCACTCCTCGCGGTTAAACGACGTTTTCAGCGGCGCAACGGCTACGCCCAGAATCTGTTTTTTATACTCCGGATCGCGCGTGGCAAAATAGAGAAAATACTGACCTTTAAATGGATAGACTTCTGCATCAATGGCACGGCCACAGTTCCAGGCACCGGTCGGCCGGAAAATCGGGTTGGTTTCGTTGCGGGTAAAATGAATGCCGTCTGCCGACCAGGCATGGCAGATCGCGTCTTTAGGGCCGCCGCCGTAGGTCTGGTAAAATAACTGCACCTTGCCGTCTTTTACCAGTGCACCCGGCGCACAGATCCCCGCTTTTTCATAATCGGCCACCGGCGGAATTTCGGCAATTTTCCGCCAGTCGGTCAGGTTTTTGCTTTCCGCGACACCAATGCCCCAGCCATGTTTCGTGCCGATGGAATCCGTGTAGCCTGGTATCGAGAAATACATCAGGTAACGGCCTTTGAACCGGACCACATGCGGGTCTTTGGCATACGGGCGGCCCAGCCTCGACCGGTCGCCATACATCATTTTCGGGGTGTCGTATCGGGTACTGGGTTGTGGGCGCAGCCAGGCGGTGCTGCCGGTCAGGAGCAGAAACAGAAATAAACCGGCGAAGGAGTTTTTCATCGCGTCAGGGACTTAACGGGGTTGTAATAACACCAGTAAAAGTGCCCAGACTGCCGGAAACTACCCGTTTGTTGATAGTATACCCAGTTCCGACCTTCCAGGAAGTTCAAAACCGCCAGGCGGCCCTGTTCCTGGAAGGTTTACGCCAATTACCAGTTTACGCCAGCAGCGGTTTCACCACCGTGCCGTGCACATCGGTCAGGCGGTAGCGGCGGCCCTGAAACTTAAAGGTCATCTGCTCATGGTCGAGGCCCATCAGGTGCATCACCGTCGCCTGAAAATCGTGGACGTGTACCGGATCGCGGGCGATGTTGTAGCCGAATTCGTCGGTTTCGCCGTAAACGAGGCCTTTTTTGACGCCCGCACCCGCCATCCAGATCGTGTAGCAGCGCGGATGATGGTCGCGGCCGTAATTGTCGCGGGTTAGTTTGCCCTGCGAATAGTTGGTCCGGCCGAACTCGCCGCCCCAGATGACCAGCGTTTCGTCGAGTAGTCCACGCTGTTTCAGGTCCATAATCAGCGCTGCCGACGCCTGGTCAACACTCTTCGTCTGAATCTGAATATCATTGGGCAGGTTGCCGTGCTGATCCCAACCCTGATGGTATAACTGGACAAACTTCACGTCTTTTTCGATCAGCTTCCGGGCTAGCAGGCAGTTGGCGGCAAACGTGCCCGGTTTCCGGCTTTCGGGGCCGTACATGTCGAAAATATAGGCGGGTTCTTTAGAAATATCGAGTGTTTCAGGCACGGATGCCTGCATGCGGTAGGCCATCTCATACTGCGCCATCCGGTTGTTGATCTCCGGATCGAGGACGTGCTTTGCCTGCTCCTGATGCAGCTTCGTCAGGTAGTCGAGCATGCGGCGGCGGCTGGTCCGGTCAACGCCCGGCGGGTTGTTGAGGTAAAACACCGGATCGGGTCCCGACCGGAAAACTACCCCCTGATGCACCGACGGCAGGAAGCCGTTGCTCCAGAGCTTGGCATAAAGCGGCTGGTCACCATCGCGGCCTTTGGACAGCAGCACCACAAAGGACGGCAGGTTCTGGTTGTCTGACCCGAGTCCGTAGCTGATCCACGACCCGAAGCTCGGCCGGCCGCCCTGCTGCGAGCCCGTCTGGATAAACGTAACGGCAGGGTCATGGTTAATGGCTTCGGTGTGCATGGTCCGGATAAATGTCAGGTCATTGGCCACCGTCGATGTATACGGCAGCAGTTCACTGATCCACATGCGGCCGGGGCCATGCTGCGCAAATTTGAATTTTGACGCTGCCAGCGGAAAACGGCTCTGGCCCGCCGACATACCGGTCAGCCGCTGGCCTTTGCGTACCGATTCGGGCAGGTCCTGTCCCCACATTTTTTCGAGACGCGGCTTGTAGTCGAACAACTCCAGCTGCGAGGGGGCACCGCTCTGAAACAGGTAGATAACCCGTTTTACCTTCGGCGGGAAGTGGGGCTTGCCTAACGCGGGGCCTTCGGATGCCGACGCGGAAACCGGATTCAGCAGCGACGCGAGCGCCAGTGTACCGATGCCCGCACTCGTCTGGCCGAGGAACGTCCGGCGGCTCATCATGTCGTGTAATTGATCCTGAATGTCAGACATGATCTTATCGTTTAATGATTGCTTCGTCGAAATTCATAACAGTGCTGGCGACAATGGTCAGCGCAGCCAGGTCCGCTGGTGGAAGCTGGCGGTCAACCGGATGGCGGCCAACGGTCAGCAAGTCTGAGGTCCGCTTTGGATTAGCGCGGAAATCGCGCAGTTCTTCGGCGTAAAGTTGCTGCATCAGCGTGACCTCCGCCGGACGGGCGGGACGGCTGATGATGGCTTTGAACAGGTACGAGACCGCCGCGTCTGAAGGCTGACCGCCCGTTGCCGGATACGTTTTCAGCGTCTGCTGGGCCAGGGCACGGGCGGCTTCCACAAACTGCGGGTCGTTCAGCGTTACGAGCGCTTGTAACGGCGTGGACGTTTTCTGCCGGCGGACGGTGCAGGTATGCCGCTCGGCCGCGTCGAAGTTGAGCATCATCGGTGGCGGTGACGACCGTTTCCAGATCGTATATAAAGACCGCCGGTATAGACTGTCGCCCTGACTTTCAATGTATTTAACGGCGTTCCGTGTAGCCAGTGCTTCCCAGATACCCGCCGGCTGGTAGGGCCGGACGCTGGGTCCGCCAACGTGCCGGCTGAGCAGCCCGCCCGCGACCAGCGCATTATCCCGGACCTGTTCGGCCGACATCCGGTAGCTTGCCCCGCGCGTCAGGAACGTATTGTCGTAATCTTTTTCCCGAATGGTTTCCGGTACCGATGAAGACTGGCGATAGGTGGCCGACATCACGATTTTCTTATGCAGCGCTTTCACGTTCCAGCCGCTTTCGCGGAAGCTGACGGCCAGGTAATCCAGCAGTTCCAGGTGCGACGGCAGGTTGCCCTGATTGCCGAAATCATCACTGGTTTTCACCAGACCCTGACCGAAATACTGTTGCCAGATGCGGTTAACAATCACACGGCTGAACAGGGGATTTTCTTTGTCGAGGAGCCATTGGGCCAGCCCGAGGCGGTTTTTCGGGGCATCGCCGGAAAATTTAAGCAGCTGTTCGGGCGTGTTGGGCTGGACCTCATCGCCGGGCGCGTCGTAGGCCCCGCGCTTCAGAATAAACGTCTGCCGCGGAAACTTGCGCTCCGTCATGGTCATCACCTGATCCGCATTGGTAAAAATCATCATCGACTCGCCGCGCAGCTTCATTGCGTCGTCATAGACCTTCTTGTATCCGGCATCAACGGTCGAAACGTAAAAATTGTACAGGCCGGCGCGTTGTTCGGCCGTCCGGTCGTCGGCCGGTGTCCGCAGCGCTTCCAGCAGCGCATCCGGCTGTCCGGCGAGGCGCGGCATTTCAATCGGGCTCAGGGCGCGGTCAAATAGTTTGAGCTCATCGACAGCCACGTCCTTCAGGTAATAGTCGTGCATACGGCCGACGTAGAACGAGTGTTGTGCCCAGTGCGTTTTATTCTTGCCGTAAATGATGCTGTGGTGCAGGTTATCGGTGATTACCTGTGTTTCCATCGGCTTTCCGTTCAGATACAGCTTAACACCCCGTGTATGGCCGAAGCCATCATACGTCATCGCAATCTGGAACCACTGATTGACAGGTACTTTTTCAACGCTTTCAATATCGAGGGCGTTATTTGGCCAGACATGGCTCAGCATGACCTTAACGCGGCCGTCTTTCAGGAGATCAACCTCATAGCCGCGCTGCCCGTCCATCGGTCCGGCGGTCCGGCCCATAAGCGTGCCTTCCAGCCCCGGCTTCGACAGATTGAACCAGGCACTGAGTGTAAACGGCTGATTTTGTTCAAAAACGGCAAACTCATACGGTAACTGAATCTGGCTGTCGCCGAACAGATACCGGGCTTTGCCGAAGCGCCCCGGCACCGATTTCGGAAACCGCTCCATATCACCGCTCATCCGCGCCGGAATGGTATCGTTGACCGTATTTTTAAACGCATTACGCGGGTCTTTTTCCAGTTCGGCCCACGATTTACGTTTAGGCTTTTCCGGTTCTTTCGGCGGTTCCGGCTTCAGTTTACCGGCGGCCCGCAGCGCTTCTTCCTGTTTCTTTTTCTCCTGTTCCTGCTTTTTCCGGATCTCCTCCTGCTTTGCAAATTCCTTGAAGTTGACACGGTCAGCCTCATCGAAGGTGTAATGCGCAATCAGACCGAGTTTGTCGGTCGGGGCTGGTTTCTGTTCGGCTTTGGCCAGCCACTGCCCGAACCGCTGCTGGTATTCGGGGCGGTTGGTGTTGAGCTGCTGTTCAACCGGCTGCAGTTGCTTCTGAATGTATTTTACCTTCGCTTCCGCATCTTTCGACAGGAGGGTGATGGTCGGCGCGGCTTCCCCGTTATACGGAATCTGGCCACGGTCATTGTTGCTGTTGAAGAAGGCATACAGCGAATAATAATCCTTCTGGCTGATCGGGTCATACTTGTGGTCGTGACAGCGGGCGCATTCAACGGTCAGGCCCAGAAACGCCTTGCCGAAAGTGTTGGTCCGGTCGGCCACGTATTCCACCCGGTATTCTTCATCCACAATACCACCTTCCTGACTTTGCTGGTGGTTCCGGTTGAAGGCCGTGGCAATCAGCATGTCGCGGGTCGGGCGCGGGTGTTCGGGGGTCGGCAACATATCGCCTGCCAGCTGCCAGGTCACAAATTTGTCGTACGACAGATTCTGGTTAAAGGCCCGGATGACCCAGTCGCGGTACGGCCAGGAGGTCCGTAATCCGTCATCCTGATAGCCGTGGGTGTCGGCATAGCGGGCCACATCGAGCCAGTCACTGGCTTGTCGTTCGCCGAAGTGCGGGCTGGCCAGCAGCCGGTCAACAGCCTTTTCGTAGGCGTCCGCTGATTTGTCGGCCAGGAAGGTCTCAACATCCGCGGCGGTCGGGGGCAGGCCGGTCAGGTCGAGACTGACCCGCCGGAGCAAGGTCGCCCGATCCGCTTCGGGGGCTGGTTTCAGGCCTTTTTCTTCGTGTTTCTGCGCCACAAACCGGTCGATGTCATTGCGGACCCACGCCTTGTTTTTAACGACGGGTATGTCCGCCATGGCCGGAGCGACCAGCGACCAGTGGGGCTTGTATTCGGCACCCTGCTCAATCCAGCGCACGAGCAGGGCTTTTTCTTCCGTGCTCAGCGACAGGTGCGATTCCGGCGTCGGCATCATCATCTCCGGATCGGTACTCATGATGCGGTGGTAAAGCTCACTGCCGTCAACATCGCCGGGAACGATGGCGCGGTTGCCGCTTTCCAGTTTGTCGTAGGCATTATCGGCAATGTCGAGCCGCAGACCAGCCTTCTGTTTGTTCTTATCCGGGCCGTGGCAGGCAAAGCACCGGTCCGACAAAATCGGCTTGATATGCAGGTTGTAATCGACGGTTTTGGGCAGCGTATTATCCAGCGCGAGTAGTTCGGCGGGCTTTTCAGTGTGCCGGTTACAGGCCGTAAACCAGACCGCTGAGGCCAGCAGACCGGCCGCAGAGAAAAGGCTTAGATAACGGACTCGTATGTCGGACCAGTAATGCATACGATGGGTTGTTGAGTTACAAGGTGACTATAACAAAAATACATCGATCTAACCATAAAGTGTTAGTAAAAGGCAATTTTGTGCAGGAATTAGTCAAGTTCGGATGATATACCGGAACAGGTGGCTCCGTTCCGGAAATTAAGTACAGGTTCGTGCTTTAAGATAACGTATATTTCCGGCATTTCCGGTTGTTTGCATACCCTATGCCCCGTATCATTGACCTTTCGAAGCCCATTCAGTTTAATGCACAGGACCCGTGGTTTATGCGGGTGAAGATTAAACACAAGGCACACCGCAGCGCGCGCTGGCTGATCCGTTTTCTGGGCCTGCCGTTCCGGTTATTTCCGCCGGGCTTTTCGGGTTGGGCCGACGATACAATCAAACACATGGGCGTACATGCCACTACGCACATCGACGCGCCCTGGCATTACTTTCCGACGGTAGCCGGGCAGCCCGCCAAAACCATTGATCAGGTGCCGCTGGAATGGTGCTACGGCGATGGCCTGAAGCTCGATATGACCCACAAGGCCGATTTTGACCCCATTACGGTCGATGACCTGAAAGCTGAGCTGGCCCGCACAAAAGCGGTGCTGACGCCGGGTATGATTGTGCTGATTCAGACCGGCCGCGACCGGTTCAACGGTACGAAAACATTTGCCGAGGTGGGTACAGGTATGAGTAAAGAAGCCACCGAATGGCTGATCGATCAGGGTATTAAGGTCATGGGCATTGATCAGTGGGGGTGGGACTTGCCGCTGCGCTACATGATTGAACAGGCAAAAAAGACCAATAATCCGGAGTTGTTCTGGGAAGGACATCTGGTCGGGCGCGAAAAGGAATACTGCCACATCGAACAACTGGTGAACCTGGGTGCATTACCGGTCTCGGGTTTCAAAGTCTGTGTATTTCCGTTGAAAATCGTTGGTGCGTCGGCGGCCCCCGCCCGCGTTGTGGTCATTCTGGAGGATTGATGCCATAGCACTCCTTCCACAAAAAACACGATTAAAGTCACAGGGAAGCGCTAAATAACGGAACATTATTCGGTTTTTGCTATATTCGGCAGTTAACAAACTACTGCATGAAAACACGATACCCGACCCGCTTTACTGCATTCCTGACGAGTTGCTTTTTCCTGTTTACCCTTTCCGTTTCTGCCCAGACCATTGCGACCTTCACGGCCGGCATGGATAAAAAAGATGGCTTTATGCCGTTTTACTGGGACGCTAAAAAAGGAAAGGTTTACCTCGAAATCGGCCAGTTCGATACGGAATTCCTGTATTTCCCGTCGCTGGCACAGGGCGTTGGCTCCAATGATATCGGCCTGGACCGTGGCCGGCTGGGCGATGAACATGTCGTTAAGTTCCAGCGTACCGGCCCGAAAGTCCTGCTGACCGAAGGCAATTCGCGCTACCGGGCCATCACCAGTGACCCGCTCGAACGCCGCGCCGTGGAAGAGTCATTTGCCAAATCGGTTCACTGGGGCTTCGATGTGGTCGCCGAAGAGGGCGGCCGTGTCCTGGTCGATCTGACGCCGTTCCTGATGCAGGACGCGGTCGGCGTTACTCAGGCCATTACCCAGACCCGTCAGGGCAGTTTCCGGATGGACCAAAGCCGGAGTGTGATGTACCTGCCGAACACCAGAAATTTCCCGCAGAACACCGAATTTGAGGTTACCACGACCTTTACCGGCGACAATCCGGGGCAGTACCTGCGCTCGGTCGTGCCGACGGCAACGATGGTGACCGTCAACCAGCACCACTCATTTGTGCAGCTGCCGGATAACAAATATGAAGTACGGGAATTCGATCCGCGCATCGGTTATGGCGGCATTGAGTATTTCGACTATGCAACGCCGGTTGGCCAGCCGATCATGAAACGCTACATTTCGCGCCACCGGCTGGAGAAAAAAGACCCGAAAGCCGCCATCAGCGATCCGGTAAAACCGATTGTTTATTACCTCGACCCGGGCACGCCGGAGCCGATCCGGACGGCGCTGCTCGAAGGAACGGCGTGGTGGAATCAGGCATTTGAGGCTGCCGGTTACCGGAATGCGTTCCAGGTGAAACTGTTGCCGGCCGATGCCGACCCGATGGATATACGGTACAACCTCGTCCAGTGGGTGCACCGCTCAACGAGGGGCTGGTCATACGGGGCCAGTGTGATTGATCCCCGTACCGGCGAAATCCTGAAAGGCAAGGTAACGCTGGGTTCGCTGCGGGTGCGGCAGGATTACCTCATTGCACAGGGGCTTGTGGGTAAATTCGAAGGCGAAACGCCGCCGGCCGACTTCAACGACAATTCCGAGATGATGAAAATGTCGCTGAACCGCTTGCGTCAGCTGGCTGCCCATGAGGTTGGTCACACGCTCGGTTTGCCGCATAACTACGTTGCCAGTACACAGTCGCGGGCATCAGTAATGGATTACCCGCACATGGTCGCTAAGCTCAAAGGCGCAACCGTTGACCTGTCGGATGCCTATGCGCTTGGCATCGGCGACTATGATAAATGGAGCATTATCTACGGCTATCAGGATTTTCCAGACGGTGCCGACGAGAAAAAAGAACTGGCAAAGGTGGTTGAGCAGATGCACGCCAAAGGCCTGACGTTTCTGACGGATCAGGATGCGCGGCCGGAAGGCAGTGTGCACCCGAAAACGCACCTGTGGGACAACGGTGCCGATGCGACCGACGAACTGAAACGCGTGTCGGAGCTCCGTAAGGTGGTGCTGAGCAACTTCAACGAAAAGAAGATTCCGGTTGGTACCCCGCTTGCGACGCTCGAAGAGGTGTTTGTGCCGATGTATATGTTTCACCGTTTCCAGACCGAAGCCACAGCGAAGGTGCTGGGCGGCATGAACTACACCAATGCGCTGCGGGGCGATGGCCAGCCGGTGCTGTCATTTGTGTCGGCCGACGATCAGACAAAGGCGCTGAATGCCCTGCTGTCAACCTTGACACCGCAGTTTCTGGCGGTTCCGGATGCGGTGTTGAAGCAGATTCCGCCACGGGCGTTCCGGTATAATCCAAATCAGCGCGAAGTATTCAAGCGGCATACGGGTCTTTCGTTTGACCCGCTGGGTCCGCCGGAAGCCGCTGCGGGGATGACCATCCGCCTGATGCTGAACCCGGACCGGGCAGCCCGCCTGGCGCGTCAGCCGGCCTTTGATGCAAAACTGCCGGGCCTGGATAAGGTGATCAGTGCGCTGGTGACGGCAACGTTCGGCGATGCAAAGACCTTTGCCGCCCAGAAGCAGGACAAGACGTATGCAGGTGATATCCGTCGGATGGTGCAGCAGAAAGTGGTTGAACACCTGATTCAGCTGGCGGTCAATAAGGAAAATGATGTACCGGCCCGTGCCGCCGCCCACGAAGCGTTAATGCAGATTAAACTGACGTATCCGCAGAGCTTCATGGGCTGGATTATCCGCCAGTACGAAGAAAATCCGGACAGCGTACCGCTCACACCCACCCTGACCCCACCGGACGGTCAGCCGATTGATCCGGGGCAGGAGTGGCTTGAACCGGATTGCGAATGGGTGAAATGATCATTTTTTAATCATTATTTAAGTGGAATTTACCGGGTTTTTAACCAGTTCGTGAATCTGGTACCCTAATTTTGGGAAGACCATTCATATGTATTACATAAAAAGGAGTTGGTTAAAGCAACCAACTCCTTTTTGTTTTATAAACCCTGTTCGCATGAAATACTTTCTATTCACCTGGTTAACCATAAACAGTACTGTTGGTGTTGCTCAGACATTGTCCACTAGTAGCTCAACCTCCAGTGTGGTACCATCCGGAGACAAGTCAGAGCTGAAGTACAACCTGAATCAGTCGGGGTCGCATTTTTTTAAGGTTACGTTCCTCAACCAAGCCTGGTTGCGACTGAATCAGAGTAATCCGGGAACGACGGTTGTTAGTATGCCCAAAGACAATACGTTCGATATAGGGCTGCGCCGGACGCGTATCCAGCTGTTCGGGCAGCTGAACGACAGAGTATTTATGTACTTCCAGTTCGGCATGAACAACTTTAACTACCAGAATGGTTCTCCGGCGTTCAATACGGCAGGAACCCCATCAAACCGGAAAATTCAGGCGTTTTTCCACGATGCAGTAGGGGAGTACCTGGTCTTTAAACATAAGGATTACCTGAAAATCGGGGCTGGTCTGACGGTGGTTAACGGTCTGTCGCGGTTTAGTCAGCCGAGCGTGACGACGATTATGACCATGGATGTGCCGGTGTTTGCGCAGGCTACCGTCGATCAGACCGATGAGTTCTCGCGGAAACTGAGCCTCTACGCCCGTGGTCAGGTTGGCCGCGTCGACTACCGGTTTGCCATCAGCGATCCCTTTCCGATTCAGACCAACGGGGCCGCACCACCGGCCTTGTCGCCGTATTCAACCTTCGCCTTGAAAGGACACACAAAGCAGTTTCAGGGCCTGCTGCTCTATCAGTTTTTCGACAAGGAAAGCCATCAGACTCCGGGATACATGACTGGTACTTATCTGGGGAAAAAGAAGGTTTTTAACCTCGAAGGCGGGTTTATCACCCAGAAAAACGCGATGTGGCACCGTGAAGGGACTACTGATACTACCTACACAAACCTCAACCTGTGGTCGCTGGCAACGTTTCTGGATATGCCCCTCGACAAGGCGAAAGGCACCGCTATCAGCGCCTATGCCGGTTATTTTAACATGAACTACGGCCCGAACTATCTGCGCTACAACGGCATCATGAATCCGGCGACCGGCTCGTCGGTGGCGCTGCCGGGTGTTTCCGGTATTCAGGGCAATGCCTTTCCGATGTTCGGTACCGGCAAGGTGGTCTATGCGCAGGTGGGTTATCTGCTGCGGCAGGACCTGTTCGGGACGGGCAACGGTACGCTGATGCCTTATGCCCAGGCTCAGCTAGGTTCCTATGAACGGCTTACCAAAACGTCCGGCGTCTGGAACCTCGGCGTGAACTACCTCATCCGCGGCCACAACAGCAAACTATCCCTCGATTACCAGAACCGGCCGGTCTACCAGGCCGAAGGTACCAAACTTGCGCCCACCGGCCGCCGTGGCCAGCTGGTGCTGCAATATCAGGTGTTTATCTGATTGAGTAGTCGTTTACAGATTTGGCAAGGTGTTTCCCGGAAATAACCATCCCGTCAGAAGTTGCTGATTCTGACGGGATGGTTCAGGTTTATCGTGTCAGGTAGTCTCTTACCCCATAGCTTGCCACTACACCCTCTCCAGTGGCGGCAGCCACCTGTGCAATCGCGCCGAACCGTACATCGCCTGCGGCAAAGATGCCGTCAACATTGGTTTTGTTGAGCCCTTTTGTTAAAATATGCTTGCTTTGCGAGAGGTTCAGAAGGCTTTCGTAAGGCTTGGTGTTTGGTTGCAATCCAACGAAAATAAAGACTCCGTTTGCGGTCAGAGTAGTGATACTTCCCGTCTGATTATTTTTTATCGTGGCTGACCGGAATCCCCCTTTTTCATCGGCATTAAATGACAGTACTGCATGATTGAGGTGTACATCAATATTCGCAAACGCAGCTAATTTTTCGATGTAGGTCTCGGTAGCCGAGAAGCGTTCGCTACGGTGAACAATACTCACTTTTTTACAGAAGCCTGCCAGAAACATCCCTTCTTCCAAAGCACTGTTACCACCGCCTATTACAATAACTTCTTTATCTCTATAAAATGCGCCATCGCAGGTAGCACAAAAATGTACACCTGATCCAATTAGCTCATTTTCGCCTTCGACGCCCAGTGTCCGGTATGTACTGCCTGTAGCGATCACGACCGATTTTCCCTTATAGGTGTTAGCCTCAGTGTAGATTTTGAAGAAGTTATCCGCTTTTTCAATCGATGTGACATCCTCACCTGTTTCAATTTTCGTCCCTAGAATAATAGCTTGCTCAGCCATTTTATCCATAAGTTCCGGGCCTGATATTTCTTTGAAACCTGGATAGTTCTCTATCTTTTTGGTGATAAAAGCATTGCCTCCCAGGTTCCTTTTTTCCAGAATAAGGGTATCAAATTTATCTCTCTGGGCGTAAATAGCCGTGGTTAACCCGGCGGCTCCTCCGCCAATAATCACTACATCATAAATCCGCTGATCACTTACTTTGTCTAATGACAGTGCTTCCGTTAGGGTAGCATTAGATGGATTCGTGTAAGCTACATCATTGATGAGAATGGTTGGAATAACGCGTTTGCCGTTATTAATAGTCATCACTAAATCAGCAGCTTGCGGTGTAGTATCTACGTCAACAAATTGAAAATTAATTTGGTTGTCCTGCAGGAATCGTTTTGCCCGTCGGCAGTCCGGACACCAATCGGCCCCGAAAACGACAACTTTTCCCTGTTTGTTTACGCCTGTTATTTTTGCGAGCTCATGGTTTTGGGGGTTTGTAAAAGGCCGGTCATCAATAATGAGGGTAGGTATAATTCTCTTTCCATTATTGATTTCTTCTACAAGTGCTGATGCTTCCGGGCTTACATCTACGTTGATGTACTCAAAATCCAGTTTGTTTTGTTCTAAAAACTCCTTGGTACGCCGGCAGTCCGGGCACCAGGCTGCCCCATACATTACTATTTTAGCTTGAAACATATTGGTTATCGGTGGTTAATCTCTAAGAAAGTCCATTTGGACAAAACATAAGGACACAGGATCCCTGAACAGGCTGATAAGTATATTGCCGGGCGGGGAGTGCAGGGGATAAGCAGTCATTAATGCACTATGTGTCAAATGAACATAAAAATCCCAATTAAGACTAAGGATGCTAATACTAGTCACTTTTAATATATCGTACTGGAAAACAGAACGACAATCCCTATATGGTATAAAGAGGGGGCAAGAACAGATCTTTCCCGGAAGACCAAAACAAACCAATGGAGCGGAATGCCTGCAGGTTGACGTTATTTCGATGGTGTTATACCTTTTTTATTGCCTGAACTCTTCTCATTTTTACACCCTGAATCATTAAAAACACTGTTTTGGCGCGTCCTGAAATTGTTGTGATTATCCCCGCCTTCAACGAAGAGCGGTCGATTGGTAAGGTAGTGCGCGAAATTCCGGCCGCGTGGGTGCAGGAAGTGATCGTCGTTAACAACAATTCCCGCGATCAGACGGCGACGGTAGCAGCAAGTGCAGGAGCAACCGTGCTGGACGAACCGGTACAGGGCTATGGCCGCGCCTGCCTGCGGGGGATTGCCTACGCTCAGAATCGTGAACCAAAACCGGATATTGTCGTTTTTCTGGATGCCGACTATTCCGATTACCCGGAAGAACTGCCGCGGGTGATTGACCCGATTCTGACCGGCCAGGCCGATATGGTCATCGGGTCGCGGAAGCTGGGCAACCGGCAGCGCGGGTCCATGACACCCCAGCAGGTGTTTGGCAACTGGCTGGCAACGACCTTGCTGCGATGGATCTACAACGTGCATTATACTGACCTCGGGCCATTCCGGGCGATCCGGTTCAGCAGCCTGATAGCTCTGGGCATGCAGGACCAGAATTACGGCTGGACGGTAGAAATGCAGGTGAAAGCCGCTAAAAAAGGCCTGAAAACCACCGAGGTACCGGTCAGCTACCGGGTGCGTATCGGGGTATCCAAGGTTTCCGGAACGGTAAAGGGAACCGTTATGGCCGGGTATAAAATTCTGACAACGATTTTCAAATACTGGTAGGCTGCCGGTAGGCGAGTGTAGACCAGACCCATGGGAGTTATTATACTGATACTGTACGGAGTAGCTCTGCTGCTGCTCTTTGTTTACAACCTCGGGCAGCTGAGTCTGATTACGATTTACCTGCGGTCGAAGCAGAAGCGCAGGGCCAATATCCGTGCTGCCGATACCATTCCGTGGGAGCAGCTGCCACCCGTTACGGTGCAGTTGCCGGTGTATAACGAACTGTACGTGGCCGAACGGCTGATTGATTCGGTCGTAAAACTCCGCTATCCGGCCGAAAAGCTGGAGATTCAGGTTCTCGACGATTCAACCGACGATACCGTTGACATCATTGCCCGTAAGGTAGCCTATTACCGGCAGCAAGGCATACCGGTTACGCACGTGCGGCGGCCGGAGCGGAAAGGCTTCAAAGCCGGTGCCCTGGCCTATGGCTTACAGGAAGCCCGCGGCGATTTTATCGCCATCTTTGACGCCGACTTTGTGCCTGACCCAGATTTTCTGCTCAAAACCATCCCGAACTTCAGCGACCCGAACGTCGGCATTGTGCAGACGCGCTGGGAACACCTCAACGAAGATTATTCGCTGATGACGCAGTTGCAGGCTTTTGGCCTGAATGCCCATTTTACCATCGAACAAAGCGGCCGGTACGCCGGCGGGTACTTTGCCAACTTCAACGGCACCGGCGGGGTCTGGCGGCGGGCGGCCATCGACGATGCAGGTGGCTGGCAAAGCGATACGCTGACCGAAGACCTCGACCTGAGCTACCGGGCACAGCTGCGCGGCTGGACATTCAGTTACCGGGAAGACATCGGCTCGCCGGCCGAACTGCCCGTGGCCATGAACGCCATCAAATCGCAGCAGTACCGCTGGATGAAAGGAGCCGCCGAATGCGCACGCAAGAATTTCGGCAAGGTGCTGTTTGCGCGCCATACCTCGCTGGCAGTCAAGATGCATGCCTTTCTGCACCTGTTCAGCAGTGCCACTTTTATTCTGGTACTGGTACTGGGCGTCCTGAGTGTGCCGCTGCTGTACATCCGCGCCAACCATCCGGACTGGGAAGTTGTCTTTTATGTCATCAATTTTTTTCAGTTTAATCTCTTCATTCTGATTACATTCTACGGCCTGCCTTATTTTGTGCTGTCGCGCAAAAACAAGGTATTGGTCTTCTGGTATTTTCCAATGTACTCATCGCTGATGATGGGCCTGTCGCTCCATAATACCATTGCGGTAGTGGAGGGGTATATCGGCCGGAAAACGCCCTTTGTCCGCACGCCTAAATTCAACGTTAACAAGACCGGCGAGCGCTGGAACGGCAATAAATACCTAGGTAAAGGCCTGTCATGGCTGACGTTTGCGGAAGGGTTACTGGCCGTTTACTTTGTCTGGGGCATGTCGTCGGCGTTTTTACTCAACGACTTCCGGATGATTTTTCTGCACCTGATGCTGGCGGTGGGCTTTGGCATGGTCTTTTTTTATTCGCTGAGCCACGCAATGGCTGTCCGGCGGCGTAAATTTGCCTGAAGCATGCCCGGTGGTATGCAATCGGCACCAACCCGTCATCATCCAATTGTACTGTGATTAACCCATTGCATGACCATCACTCCGTTCCGTGCGGGCTGGCTAATTCTGTCCGCCTGTTTATATGCGCTGGTAGGCTATACGACGCCCCGTGAGCAGTTTCCGATGCTGGCTGGCTTTGTTCTGTTTCTTTTCTGGGGGTATATGCTCCGGATCCGTACGCTGGCCGGTGACCCCCGGCCCGACCGGTTTCTGTTCTTAGCGGCCATTTTGTTCCGTGTATTACTGCTGCTGGCCCCGCCGCAGCTTTCCGAAGATTACTTCCGGTTTATCTGGGACGGACGGCTCGTTG
The DNA here is from genome assembly GCF_057652235.1 of Arsenicibacter sp. R0_47. NCBI lineage: Bacteria > Pseudomonadati > Bacteroidota > Cytophagia > Cytophagales > Spirosomataceae > Arsenicibacter > Arsenicibacter sp. R0_47. The sequence continues at coordinate 91,999 of NZ_JBYFCJ010000001.1, forward strand.
CGGGGGGCTTTAACCCGTACCTGTACCTGCCCAATACAATTGTCAACGCCGTTCCGGGGCTCGATGATCTGCTGCTGCAACTGCTGAATTCACCCGGCTATTACACCGTTTATCCGCCGTTTAACCAGTTTCTGTTCGGGCTGGCCGCTGTGCTGTCGCCCGATGATATAGCCGGTACGGTGGTTTGGCTGCGTATACCGATACTGCTGGCCGATATCGGCAGTATCTGGCTGATGGTGAAGTTACTGAAGCAGCTGGGCAAAAGTCCGGATCTGGCCCTGCTCTACGGGCTGAATCCGCTGGTGATTCTGGAGATTACGGGCAACCTCCATTACGAAGGAGTCGTCGTTTTTTTTGTGCTGCTGGCCGCCTGGCTCATTGTGCGTAACCGGATTGTGTTGGCGGGTGGGGCTATGGGGCTGGCCATTGCCACCAAGCTCCTGCCGCTGATGTTGCTGCCATTGGCCCTTCGCTGGCTGGGCTGGCGCAGCGGGGTACTGTTCTGCGTGATCAGTCTGGCGGTGGCCGGAGGTCTGTTTTTCCCGTTTTTCTCGCAGGAACTGGTGCAGAATATGTTCAGCAGCCTCAATCTGTATGTGCAGAAGTTCGAATTCAACGCCAGTGTCTACTACTTGTTCCGCTGGCTGGGTTTCCGCTTACTGGGCTATAATGCCGTAGCCCTGATCGGGCCGATGCTGTCGGTTGTAACGCTGGCGGGCGTACTGTGGCTGTCGTGGCGCGGCAGGGAGGACGCAGCACTGGCTTTGCCGATGCGTCTGCTGCTGATTCTGACACTTTATTTTGCTTTGGCGACCACCGTGCACCCGTGGTATCTGACGACGCTGGTTGCGGCGGCGGTTTTTGTCCCGGTACGCTATCCGCTATTGTGGTCAGGGCTGGTGATGCTGTCGTATGCCGCCTATCAGGGCATGCCTTACCACGAAAACCTCTGGTTTACGGCCTTTTCGTACAGTGCCGTCTTAGTGTTTGCGGTGCGGGAGTGGCAACAACAAAAAGGTCCCGTAGCTATGTAACTACGGGACCTCTGTACTCTGCATGTGCTATAAAATATCAGGCTATGACGGCCTCTTTTTTCTTGCGGGCAGCCAGCTGATGCGATGATATCGGTACGTGTCCGTCAAGGCCGGTGAGTTCTACATGGCCACCGTTGACCTCGTAATCATGCTTGAAGTGCTCCAGATTTTCCATCACGGTATGGTCGATGAGGCGGGTATTCTGGAGGTCAATCGTTACGTTTAAGCCTTCCGGAATAGCAGCAAGTGTTTGTTTAATGCCAAGATAATTGGTAAAAACAGCGGCTTTGCTGATACGCACCAGATACGACTTCTCGGTAAACGACACGTCGATAGGGGCCTTAAACATAGCAGACGCTGGTTTACCGTTGATCAGGTTGATAATAATCTTAACGGCCATCCCTGCCGCAATACCAACCAGCAGATCTTCTGCCAGTGTCAGTACGATGGTAACCAGGAAGATCAGCAACTGCTCCTTACCGATTTTAAACGTATGGATAAACTCTTTCGGATGGGCAAGGCGGATGCCCACGGTAATCAGCATGGCTGCCAGTGCCGTGTTCGGGATAAGTTCAATCCATTGGGAAGCTACCAGTACAAACACCAGCATCCAGAAACCATGAAAGAAGTTGGCCCAGCGGGTTTTAGCCCCGTTTGCTACGTTGGCCGAACTCCGCGCTACCTCCGAAATCATCGGTAAACCGCCCAGAACAGCCGCCAGCGTGTTACCCACACCTACCGCAATCAGGTCACGGTTCATGTCCGACTTCCGGCGGTAAGGGTCCAGCATATCGATGGCTTTTACCGTCAGTAAGGATTCCAGGCTACCAACGAGGGCCACCATAATCACGTATTTAATAAAAATTCCGGTTTGGCTCAAACCACCGAAATCAACGTTAACCTTTATGCTATCCATCAGGTTACCGATGTGTACGAGTGCATAGGTTGGTTCGGTATGCTGAAAATCAAGTACCAGCTCGGCCGGAATCGAAAAAGCCAGTACAACCAGTGGTGCGGGGACTTTTTTGAGGAAAGAGTCGTTACGCAGGTAAGGCCATAGCAACATAATACCCAGACTGACCAGGCCGACAAACGTTGCTTTCGGGTCGAGGTGGGTAATACTGTCGGGAATCATCGCCAGCAGTTCCAGCGGGCCTTTGCCTTTCGTTAGGGCAGGGTCAATGTCCAGCAATACATGTACCTGTTTGGCTATGATAATCAGACCAATAGCGGCCAGCATGCCATGAACGGCGGATAGCGGAAAAATGTCAGCCAGTTTACCAAGTTTTAAAACACCGAAAAGGATTTGAATCAGACTGCCAACCAGCATAACACCTAATGCCAGGTGCCAGCCTTGTTCGCCGCCGCCAAACTCATTAACTGCTCCGGCCACGATAACAATCAGACCTGCCGCAGGGCCTTTGATCGTCAGACGTGAACCAGCGAGCAGGCTTACCGCAATCCCACCGATGATGGCGGTTACCAATCCCATCAAGGGCGGAAATTCTGATGCCTTAGCAATACCAAGACTCAGGGGTAAGGCCAGTAAGAATACAGAGAAGCCGGAAAGAGCATCGGTAATACCATGCTGGGCTAAGCCTGCAAGTCCGTCTTTAGGGGGCTCATTAGTCTGTTTCATAGAGAATAGTACCGGATGTTGGGTTTATTGGCGTTTACAGTAGTTTGCTAGACCACAATTACTGAATGTTCTCTTGCCGGACGAGAGAAACTGTACGCACAAATATAGAATCCGACATATGCGCGGACATTAAAAGGGTCTTAATAATAAGATGCAAATAGTCAGATAATGAGGAATTTAACCTGTTTTTAATGCAATTTGACAGTATGCTTTTTTTTAGTCATTAAAAACTTCAAATAAGTCTAAATTCCGGTGTAGATTAGGCTATTTTTTAATGCAACTTAGTTGGGAAAAGCTCGTAAAGCGCGCATTCTGGTTTTAATAAATACATATGTATATAAAAATTAGTAGCAGATAATCAGTGGCTTATCAGGTAGCCCTTGCGTGTTTTTTAATGTCTTGTTTATTATGGAAAAAGAGTTCAGAAGTTTAGTTATTACCGAAGTGGAGCGGGGGAAATATGAAACCGTATTGGCTAACCGGAATACGGCACAGCTGCCGCAGGGTGAGGTACTGATCAGGGTACAGTATTCATCGCTCAATTTTAAGGATGCCTTATCGGCGTCCGGCAACCGGGGCGTAACACGGCACTACCCGCACACGCCGGGCGTTGATGCGGCGGGCGTTGTGGAAGCATCGGATCATCCGGACTGGCAGCCCGGCGATCAGGTGATTGTTACGGGCTTTGATCTGGGAATGAATACCAGCGGCGGCCTGTCGCAGTACATCCGTGTGCCGGCGAAATGGGTTGTCCGGCTGCCCGAAAACCTGACTTTGGCCGAAAGCATGATGTACGGCACGGCCGGTTTTACGGCGGCCCTGAGTGTGGTGGCGCTGCAACACAATGGCGTTACGCCCGGCAAAGGGCCGGTAGTGGTAACCGGTTCCACGGGCGGGGTGGGTTCTATTGCCATTGCCATGCTGGCGAAACTGGGGTATACCGTGGTGGCCGTCAGTGGTAAGGCATCGGCTGAATCGTTTCTGAAAAGCCTTGGGGCGGCAGAGGTGATTCCGAGGGCAGAGCTGGAGGATGCATCGGGTAAGGCGCTGCTGAAAACCCGCTTTGCCGGCGCTGTGGATACCGTAGGCGGTCTGATTCTGGCGAATGTACTTAAAAGCACGCACTACGGCGGTACCGTGACCTGCTGCGGCATGGTCAACGGGGCCGATCTGCCGGTTACGGTATTTCCGTTTATTCTGCGGGGGATTCAGCTGGCGGGTATTGACTCGGTGGAGTATCCGCTGGCAGGGCGCGCCGCCATCTGGGAGCGGATGGGCAGCGACCTGAAGCCGGCCAACCTGCCGTCACTTAGCCATGAAATCGGGCTGGAGGCCGTACCCGACACCCTACAGAAGATCCTGCACGGCGGCATGCAGGGTCGCGCCCTCGTCCGGATTGATTGAGCAGGCGTCCGCTTCTGCCAAAGACATTATTTCTTTGGCAGAAGCGGACTCTATAACTTTGTGCCTCTTCATGTCTTTCCTCCTTCGTGGTTTATCCGTTAAAAGTCTCCCTGATAAAACGGACTGAATACGTAGTAAGTACTGTCGCGCTGCGCGCGTTTAGGCTCCGTCTGAATATGGAGCTCAAACCGTGGCGTGCGGCCTTCGTCGGCCCGCATCCAGTTATAATAGGGCTGCTCCCGCGTGTATACCCGCAGTACTTCGCGGACATGCACCGTTTCTACATCTTTCGGTTTGGCTTCCAGCCCGTTGATGGTAATGTAAACATCAGGCTTCACCTCATCCAGTACTTTCAGATAATCGTCTTTTCTCCGTTCGACCAAGGGTTTCTTATTATGAAAAAACATGGCTTCGAGCAGGGAATTCATCGTGTACATAAATGATTTACCGTAGATATTATCAGATAGGGCGGCTGCGGTCAGCATATTGGCATATACCTGACGCTGATATGTAGAAGGTAGAGCGCTTGGACTTGTCTCTATAAGGAGACGGAAGGATTGAGGGTCACTTTTGTATTCGTCAGAAAGGTCCGGATTTTCTACCTGCTGCATAACAAATAACTCTTTTACCTGATTATAGGCAAGCCGGTTGACAGCTTCCTTGTCAGTTTCTTTTCCGTTGATAAAGTAGCGGGTATCAAATTCATGTTTTGGCAAAACCAGTAAGTGGTTGTCTTTTATCCCAACAACTACCGGCTCAGGCTGATTTACCGGTTTTGAGATTTTGAGGGTAGGAGCAACTGTGGTACTTAACTCTTTGAGTAGCTTATCTGCGGCAGGTTTGGCCTTATAAAAGGTAAAGATTGTAGACCAGTGCTTTGTCTGTTCCAGTTCGACCACCAAACCTCGTGTTGGATTGGTAGCTGCAATCGCGTTGGTTAAGGGTTTATCCTGTTCGCTGTCGGTTTGCTGGCAGGCCCAGAACGACAGGATACCCAGCAGGATAAATAAGCCATACCGCCAGCCGTTATTCCACCGGCCGGATTGCGTCCGGTTAATCATACTGATCCGGCTTTTCAGGTCTGACTGGTTAAAATTTGTCGCCAGAACCAGCGGATCGACACCCAGCGTAGCCTTTACCAGATGAAACTGGTAGGCACGGGCATCGACACCTTCGGCCAGTACGGTCCGGTCGGCAAGGTATTCGAGGGTTTGGTGGACGAGCTTTTTAAAGAGCCAGATGGCCGGATTAAACCAGAAGAGAATGCATAATACCTCAGCAACCAGCGTATCGACGCTATGCCACTGCCGGACATGCACCCGCTCGTGGCGCAGAATATGCTCCTGCTCAAACGGCGAATGATGGGCCGGATTGATAACAACCCATTTGAAAAACGAAAAGGGCGAGGTGGTCTGCGGGGAAATAACCAATGTGAAATCCTCGTAAGCTTCATGCGCAGACCGGTCGATCAGGCGCCGGAGCGACCGGAGCTGGAATGCCAGCCGCATCAGCAGTACGATGGTTACGATGGCGTACAGGGATAAAACGGCAGTGCCCCACGGAAATGCCTGCGGTGCGTCGTTGTGCAGGCGCACGCGGTAGCTTTTCTGATCAGGATAGGTAATAACTACCGGAACCTCCGGTTGCGACGCGGGGAGCAACTGCGGCCGGAGGGCAGCCGTAGTTTTCCGGATCACGTTCCGGACCGGAGCAGGCCTCACGTCCGGCAGGTCGGCCAGCGGCAGTAAAAGGACTGCTCCCAAACCCGCCCATAGCAACAGACGGTTGGTCTGAAAAAAGGTCAGGTTCCGGAGCAGCACGTAATAGCCCAGACTAAACGTAATCAGCAATACACTGATTTGCAGGAGGTAGGCTAGGGGATTCATGGCGTGTGATTAGTCTCTTTTTTCGATCATGTTTAAAATTTCGCGGAGCTCATCGGCGGAAATTTTTTCATTTTGCGCAAAATAGCTGACCAGATTCTTGTAGGAGTTATCGAAATAATCGGTCACTACTTTTTTCAGCACAAAACGGTTCTGGTAATCTTCTTTGCTGATAATGGGGTAATACTGGTGCGTGTTTCCGTAGGCACGGTGTCCGACATAGCCTTTTTCTTCCAGATTGCGGACAATCGTCGAGACCGTGTTGTAATGCAGCGGCGGATCCGTAAAGTAGGGCAGCATGTCTTTCACAAACGTGTGATCGAGCTTCCACAACACCTGCATTACCTCCTCTTCTTTCGCAGTTAGCTTCTCCATAGTTGATTCGGATAATTAATGAGACGAAAATAAAACTATTTCTTTCGTTTGCAAACTATTTTTGTCGTTTTGTCCGGTGCCTTTATCGGACGGTATTCGCAGAAAGGCGGAAAAAGCAGCCAGGCTCTTTTCCGCGGTTGTTTTTATCGTGACCAGACAATCAGAAATCAATAAAAAACGTTTAAAACGGGTACCTTTGTTTCTTGTTAGTCATCCGTAGAGGTATTTGACTGACACCGTATTACGCTTTATGATCATAAACACAAAAAAAGTATTGGGGGGGCTGGCGGTTTTGAGCATGCTGTTGACCGGATGTGACCCGAATACCATATACAATGCCTACGAAGATATTGACGACGGCGCCTGGTATGTGAAGAATGAACCGACATTTACCTTCACAATCGAGGACGCTTCTATTCCGTACAATATCTATTACAACCTGCGCAATAGTCTGTCGTACCCTTACTATAACCTCTATCTGACGCGTTACCTGACCGACGACAAGGGGAAACAGATTGAGTCGCGGCTGGACGAGTTGCTGTTGATGGATCCTAAAACCGGTGAGCCCCGGGGCGAAGGGCTTGGCGATCTGTTTGATCATAAAGTGCTTATTAAGAGTAATTACCGGTTTCCGAAACCGGGAGCCTACACCATCCGGATCAGGCAATACATGCGGCAGGATCCGCTGCCTGAGGTGCTGAGTGTAGGTATTGCCGTTGAGAAAGCGATTCCGCAATAGAGACGAAGCCGTGTCTGAGGCTTCCGGGGTCAGTATCTGTTATGAGAAGCGTATGAAAAAGACATTACCTTTGTTTCCGTTGAATCTGATTGCCTACCCCGGCGAAGATCTGAACCTGCACATCTTTGAGCCCCGTTACCGGCAGCTGGTTGATGAATGTCTGGAAGAAGAAAAGACGTTCGGTATTCCGGCCTTTATCGGCAATAAAATGCCGGGTTGCGGCACGGAAATGCACATTACATCGCTGGCCAAACGGTACGATGACGGCCGGATGGATATCAAAACCAAAGGTGTCGGCGTTTTCAGGCTGCTTGATTTTGTGAACCCATGCCCGGGCAAGCTGTATGCCGGCGGTGATGTGGAAATGATACCGATGGGCAATACCATCGGTGAGCATGTACAGGAACTGCTGGGTTATCTCCGGCGGCTATACCAGCTCCTGCAGACTGCCGTCGACTTTGATCCGGATCAACCGGATTTCTCCTTCCGCATTGCGCATAAAATCGGCTGTTCGCTGGAACAGGAATACGAACTGCTCACCATTGCCGATGAAAGTGACCGCCAGTTGTTTCTGATCGAGCACCTGAAACGGGTAACGCCGGTTATTGCTGACATGGAAGAAACCAAGCAGCGTATCCGGATGAACGGCCACTTTAAAAACTTTGATCCACTGGATTTCTAGCCGGTTGCAGCGCCCGGTAAAACACAGATGCCACGCCTGATGAAAGCGTGGCATCTGTCGTTACGGACTTAGTCTTTTTCGTCGACTTTGCCGATGTTGCGGACCCGTTTGGGCAGCTGCTCGGCCAGTTCTTCGATGTTTTTGATCGGTGGCCTTGGCTTTTCGGCCTCGCCGAGCAGGAAGCCGTAGGGCTTCAGCGGCTCAATTGAATCGAAGATTACCTTGATGATCGCCGTCATCGGCAGGGCCAGAATCAGCCCGGTGAGGCCCCAGAGTTGCCCCCACAAGATCAGGACGATGATGGCGGCCAGCGGGTTAATACTCACTTTTGACCCGACGATGTAAGGGGTAATGAAGTTACCCTCAAGTACCTGTACAAACAGAAAGACGCCGATGACACCCAGGGCAACCAGTGGATTGTCGTTGGTAACAAGCGTGAACAGGGCGGGCAGCACCGAACCGATGGCAATGCCGAAGTACGGAATCAGGATCAGCACGGCTCCGAAAAAGCCGAAGAATACGGCATAATCGACGCCCAGAATCAGCAGCCCGACTGTGTTTAACGTACCGACAATCATGATGACCAGTACCAGCCCGGCCATATAATCTTTTACAACGGTATAAATCCGGTGAAAGACCGTGTCTATTTTTGCACGGCGCGTATGCCCGAACACTTTATAGAAGAATGACCGGAAGAAGTCGCGGTACAGCAGGAAAAAAAAGATGTACAGCGGCATCAGCGAGATCGTTGACAGGGTATTAGTGGTTGCCAGCAGGGTTGAGGTGACGATGGCACCGGCCTGCTCCATGGAGTTGTTCAGGTACTTCCGGACTTCGGATACCTGCCGCTGCCGGTCAATATTGAAGTTTTTAGTGGCATAGGTCTGGAGCTTATTCAGCAGGTCGTTGCCGCGCTGTATGATTTTGGGGGCTTCCTGCGCAAACTCACCGATCTGGCCATACACCAGCGAAATCAGGCCGTAGACTACAGACAGTGCCAGTACGAGGCAGATAATGATGGCTACCACCCGCGGTACGCCCATGCGCTCGAGCCGGATGCAGAGCGGAAAGAGTAGCACAGAGAGTAAAATCGAGAAAACCAGCGGAACAATAACGTCCTGCAGCATGTAAAGCCCATACACAATGATAACAATTGAGATGAGCACAAATGCCAGTTTAGCATAAAAGGGAAGCTGTACTTCCGGTGAACGAGAATCCATAATACAAGTATAGCGCTTTCGTATGCACTCCTTTTTGATTTTTTTATTTACGATGAAAGTGGCGCTTTGTTCCTGTAAAACGGAAGCGAAACGGAGCGGCCTGACGCGGCAGCGGTCTTTCTACAAAGTAAGCCGTATCGGACACCTAACAAACCCCGTGAACGAATGTTCAGGAATTGTATACAGAGGGATTGATCCGGCAACGGGCCTGCGTCTGTTCTGGACCCATAATGACAGCGGCGGGCGGCCGGTGGTGTATGGTGTGAACGAAAAAGGCCGTCTGGTCGACTCGCTGGTGGTGGCGGGCGCTGTGAACACCGATTGGGAAGACATTGCCGCTCAGGACTCGACGGCCCTGTTTATCGGTGATATCGGCAACAATGCCGGTTCACGGGAGTCGCTGACCATTTACCGGCAACCGCTCACCGGCCCGGCGTTACCTGAGCGCATCACGTTTCGCTATGCAGATGCTGCAAAGCCCGCGGATCCGCAGCGGCATAACCGCGACAGTGAGGCGCTGATCCAGCTGAACGGTCAGCTGTATGTGTTTTCGAAAAACCGGTCGGGACATTTTGTGCGTATGTATCGCATGCCTGCCAAAGCCGGCTCCTACACGGTTACGGCGCAGGATTCCGTATACCTGAAAAGCATGGTGACCGGCGGGGCGGTGAGCCCTGACGGCAGGCAATTTGCCCTGGTGAGTTACGGAAAGGTCTTCCTGTTTGCCATTGCGCCGGACGGCCTTACCTTTAAACAGCCGATTGCCTGCCTGCGGATTCCGAGGGGGCAGACGGAGGCTATTTGCTATGTTTCCCCAACGGAACTGATAATGGCCAACGAAAAGGGGAAGCTGTTCCTGATTCGCCCTGAACGGTCAGCAAAGAGCTTATAAACCCGCTGCGATTCAGTGGTTTATAGATCGGCTGGTCGTTAAATAATTGTTAAGAATCGCTTCCTGATTCGTAACATACGCGGGAAGGCATGTAAATTCGGGTCACTACAAAAGCAAACTGCTCCATGATGAGTGCAACCAAGGCTTCTCAACAGCCACATCGCGTACTGGTCGTTGATGACGATACCGATATTGTTGAGTTGCTGGAATACAACCTGACGAAAGAAGGTTATGACGTTCGGACAGCCAACGACGGGCGTAAAGCGATCGAAGTGGCGAAAACGTATTTCCCCGAACTCGTTCTGTTAGATATTATGATGCCGCAGATGGATGGCATCGAAGCCGGCCGGCAAATGCGGGATATTCCGGAAATGCGGCAGGCGTTTATTCTTTACCTGACTGCCCGTTCGGAGGAATACTCGGAGGTGGCAGCGTTCGAAATCGGTGCCGACGACTACATTACCAAACCGATTAAGCCGCGTGCGCTCATGAGCCGTATCAATGCGCTCTTCCGCCGTGAAGCCCAGAAAGCAGACCCGGGCGACCGCGTCGAGATCGCCGGTCTGAGCATCAACCGCAAAAACTACTCGGTAAACCTGCCGGATGGCCGTTCGGTGATTTTGCCGAAAAAGGAATTTGAACTGATTTTCTTCCTGGCGCAACATCCGAACAAGGTGTTCAGCCGTGAAGAACTGCTCCAGAAAATCTGGGGTGCCGACATCTACGTTCTTGAGCGGACGGTCGATGTCCACATCCGGAAACTCCGCGAAAAACTCGGCGAAACCTACATCCGGACACTGAAGGGTGTCGGCTATATGTTTACCGACGAAGAGTAGAGCCGCAATATCTTGCGGCTCAATGCTGCAATATTTTGCGGCTCAATCCTGCAATATTTTGCGGCTCAGTGTAAGTGATCAGTTAGTGGTGGCACGACCGGCAGACGTTCTGTCTAAGTCGTGCCACCACTTTTTGTTTAAACCTACCTGTATATCTGCAAAGAGCCGCAAGATATTGCGGCTCTACGATTGATGGCTAGTTATCAGAGCGACCAGGCCCCGTAGATACTAACGGCAAGGATGGCGATGAGGCTGCTCCAGAACCAGAGGTTGTAGCCAAACGTGGGCGTCAGGTTGGCGGGTAGCTGCCGGTAGCGGAACTGCCAGGCGGCCCACGCCACCACCAGCAGCAGCACGGAGGTGGCCGCTCCGCCGAGGAGAATCATCAGGACGGGCAGTTTGATGAACAGAAACAGCAGGCACCATACCGCCGGAAAGGCCCAGGCAAGGGTCGCAATGGTTTTTTTGCGGGAAGCGTCGTCGTGGTACGCCATCCAGCCGATTTGTCCGAACGCATCCCCGAAAATACGCGTCCAGCTGGCGGTGGCGGTGAACAGCGTTGAATACAGGACGAAGAAAGCCCCGATCAGGAACATAATTTTTGCGCCCGGTCCCAGCGTGACGGTGAATAGCCGCGACAGTGTTTCGACCATGGCATAGCCCTCGGGCACCTGACCGTTTTCGTGCAGCAGCGACGCCCCGAGCAGGTAAAATGCTGCCGTGACGGTGGTGTAGACCACCATGGAACACAGAGCGTCAAGGGTCATTACCCGGATCCAGCCTTTGGCGCGTCCGGCCCATTCGGGGGTATCTTCGTAGGGGCCGGTGTAGCGCGCGTAGCCCTTTTCAATACACCAGTAATTGTAATACATGATCTCATCGCCCCCGACGCCTGTGATGCCGAACGCCCCGATGGCTACCCCGACGGCAGCGGGCGGGAGCCGGAAGGTGAGCCCTTCGGCCAATTGGTCGCCGGTGATGGCGTAGGTGGTGTATTGCAGCAGCAGCAGCGACAGCAGAATCATGGCCGTGAAGAGAATGATCATTACCAGCGAGCCTTTTTCGACCCAGCCGTAACGCCCGCCAAACACGAGAATGGCCGCCGAGGCCGCTGCTAATACGGCCCAGACATCGACCGGAACGGCCGGCATGGCCATGTGCAGCACCAGCGCGGCCCCGCCGACGATGCCGCCCATTTGCAGGAGTTTCAGCGTTTGCAGCGATAGCCAGATCCAGATGGTGCTGTGGGTACCGTTGATGCGCCAGCCCGCCAGCCGGTTCAGCGACTGCATGGTGGTGAGGCCGGTATAAATGGCGTTTTTACCGAATTCGAGCTGGAGCGCGACTTTCACGAAGCAGCTGACCAGAATAACCCAGAACGTGACGAAGCCGGCTTTGGCGCCGAGTGCAGTGGTGGCGATCAGCTCGCCGGAACCGACGATGGCGGCCGACAGGATAAAGCCCGGACCGAGGTGGCGAAGCTGCCCCGCAAAGGTGGTGGGGGCGGGCCGGATGCCGGTTTGGGTGCTGGTTGCGGAGACGTCGGATTGCACGGCGAAAGCGGGTTTAGGTTTATTCCGTAAACGCGTTTTCGCCGGTAAACTACTGTTAGCGGCGGAGTTAAGCGACTTTATACGTAAACCGTTCGTAGGACAGCTGGATAAAACTGACCGTGTACAGGATGGCGATAAAACTGAGTGCTGCGCCGGCACTGGCATAGCTTTGCAGGAAATTCCGGACGAGGTGTGTGCGGTCATCTGTCAGAAAAGCCGGAAGATTCAGCAGTAGCTGGAAGATGTTGAGGTAGGTTGCACCGGTTTTATTGAGGTACTCTACGGCAATCCTGCGCTGTGCAGTATGAATGCCTTTGCTGCTGTTCCGGATGAATAACTGTGTGACGAAGCTCACAATGCCTAACCCGAAAATAGCGGTGATGAGCCATTTCGCCGGTATACTTAACGCTGCCTGATAGGCCAGAACGGCGATAAGCAGGGTTGTGACAAGGGTTGGCCAGCGAAAGTAGCTTTTGACAATGGCTTTGTGGCGGGCCACAATCTGTTGCCGGAGTGATTTAAGGAACTGCTCCTGCAACCGTTGAATGCCTTCGCCGGAACCCATGTCGGCCCATGCCCAGCGGCTGGCGTCCTCGAAGGTCAGGCCATTGACCATTTTCTGCTCCGTCAGGGCTGCATAATGGTCAAGCAGCTCATCCAGAATTTCGCTGTATTCAATGTTGGCAAGGGCCTGCAGGTCGCAGCGTAATGTGTTAAGTTGGTCGGCGGTCAGCATAGCGGTTTGGTTTTTAGGGCGGATTATAAATCCGTAGTTAGTGGCTTTCGGATGTGAACATCCGAAAGAGCGGGTTTACCCTTGGTTCGGGGTCGATAGGGTACTGCCTTTTTTCGGGAAAAAGAGTTTGCGCATGGTGAGTATGATCGCGAAGTAATACACCACACACAGGGTTTGTAATAAGGTATTGATCATCAGGCTGATTTCGCGGGCGTTATACACCGATAGCCCTGAAAGCCAGTATTTATTGACAGCGAGCAGGGCCAGACTGAGGCCGTAGGCGAAGACGAAAAAAGAGGGCGTCGGGGCAGTGACACTGATGGTGGCAGGGCGCAGGAGAGCTACCGCTGCGGTGCCCATTGCCAGCAGCACCGTAAAGCTAACATACCAGATCGCAATTGTAAAAAAGCTGTCTACCGTTTCAGAAGCACCGGCAAATGTATTCAGTGCCAGTAACGTGCAGAGGGTCACCGGCACCAGCGGCCAGCGGTCGCCCTGCATCATGCGGCGGACTTCGCGCCACACCATCGTATCGAGGTGTTTCGCTTTTTCGGTTTGGTACGTTTCCTCCATAGCCAGCAACCCCTTGCGTCCGCCAAACGACTGATGGACATTGGCCATCGCACTGTCGAATGCCTTGCCCTGCTCCATTGCCTCGGTAATGGCATTGGCGTAATGGTCGGTTAGTTCGGCGATGAGGTCTTCGTTGAGCAGCCAGTTGTCCTTGCGCAGGTGACGGTCAATGGCGGCGAGTTGGTCGGCGGTCAGCATGGCGTTTGGTTTTAGGGCGGATTACAAATCCGCGGTTAACGCATTCGGATGTGAACATCCGAAAGAGCGGGGTTAATAGTCAGCCTTTAGACGAAGCAGTTGACGAATGTCTCTGTCATGCAGAAAAAGATCCATAGTAACGATCCAATCCATTGCGGACGCGAACAAAAAAAAGCTGATAATAAACGGACTATGTCCCTTTAGATTTGTCATGTACATGAACAGCAAATACATCGGTAAGTAGCTGCCGGGTAGGTATCGGGCAAGTTTTTTAACTATGTTGTTGGACGGGCTGCTTTTCCAGAGAACCAGCTTCAAACCCCACACAATGACAAATCCCATTTTTAAAAACAATAAGCCATAAGCAACGTAAACCAAAATGTGTAGCAGGTCGTCGTGTTGTGCAACGTTGGCTAAACCAAGTATCAACAGTAATGGAATCAGTATTTTCGCTCCGGTAAAGTATGTGCGCAGGCAATGCCAATAGATGATCATTGGCTTTCGTTGAGCTTCCCGAATGAATGTTTCCTCCATTGCCAGCAATCCCTTGCGTCCGCCAAACGACTGATGGACATTGGCTATCGCACCGTCGAACGACTGGCCCTGCTCCATTGCCTCGGTAATGGCGTTGGCGTAGTGATCGGTGAGTTCGGCGATGAGGTCTTCGTTGAGCAGCCAGTTGTCCTTGCGCAGGTGACGGTCAATGGCGGCGAGTTGGTCGGTGGTCAGCATGGCGGTTTGGTTTTTGGGCGGATTATAAATCCGTGGTTAGGAGCTTTCGGATGTTCACATCCGAAAGAGCGGGGTTAATCAGCGTTTAGACGTCAGGTATTGTAGAATGGGATTCCTGCGAAATGAAATCATGGCTACTACTACATAGCTTGTCTGTGCTACTGTAAAAAGTAACGTAATGAGCAGGATCAATACAGGGGTAAACTTACCGTTAACACTCATGAGCATAGTATTAATAGGGAGATTTACCGCAATACTCAATATGGTATTACTGACCCGTTCAATACCTGAACGTTTGCGCTTCAGCTTAAGAGGATTTCCTGACCGCCACGTTAGCCGTGTAAAGAAAGGTAAGCCGCTAAGTATGAATAAAAGTAAATGTATAGTGACCAGTATAAAGAAACCATCCAGTTGGTAGGTGCTGAGTATAGCATGGATTCCGTAGGCTACCAAACTAATCAGCAGTGCGTAAGGGGATAATAAAAGTTGTCGGGCTGCCTGCTTCACTGCCCGCCATGCTGCTGTATAACTGCTTTTGATGAAAATGTCTTCCATTGTCAGCAACCCTCTCCGCCCGCCAAAGGATTGATGGATACCAACAAGGGCATTATCAAACGACTGGCCATGCTCCATTGTCTCGGTAATAGCGTTGGCGTAATGGTCGGTTAGTTCGGCGATGAGGTCTTCGTTGAGCAGCCAGTTGTCCTTGCGCAGGTGACGGTCAATGGCGGCGAGTTGGTCGGTGGTCAGCATGGCGTTTGGTTTTAGGGCGGATTACAAATCCGCGGTTAACGCTTTCGGATGTTCACATCCGAAAGAGCGGGGTTAGTAAACTTCAGGTACGTCGTAGAGAAAACGGTATAGCTGACCCTGAGTGCGCAGGTAAACGTAAAAGGCTGTAAAATAAAGTGCGGCTACAATCGGAGGGACGGTGGAGATTGCATTACCGGCAAGCCCGACAATCAGAAATAAACTGACAAACAGGCTGCTTCGCTTAAACAGATACCATCCTTCGGATTGAGGATTGTGAGGCCCTTTGTAAATACGCTCTTTGACATAAAGAAGTATTGGTTTAAAGGCAATTAACATTGACCCGAAAAAAACGCCGAACGGAAAGCCGCCGAAAAAATAACCTGCTTTGGATTCGCCTGAAGGAAAAGGTAGTGCGTAGCAGGCAAATAAAAAGATGCCGGTAAAAACGGCTATCGTTATCCACAAATTCCGGCTGGTAAATTGCAGCAGGACGGCATCCTTCCAGAAACGGTCGTATTTCCGGAACGTGACCCGGTTGTATTCCCACTCCATGTGCCGGATAGCCTGCCGACCGCCGAATGCCTCAAAAACTTCCTGCAACGCTTCCGGAAACGTCCGGCCACGCGCCATCAGGTCGTCAATACTGGCACTGAAATGATCGGTGAGTTCGGCAATGAGGTCTTCGTTCGACAGCATCAGCACCTGCCGGAAGAAGTAATCAATTTCGTATGTGTGTTCGGGCTGTAACATAGCATCAGGCTAAAAAGAAGGTTTCAGGTTCAGCAGCGTCTGTAGGTTTTCGACAAAGGCCGTCAGTTCCGAAATGCGCGAGGCCGCCTGCTTGTGGCCGTCTTTGGTGAGGGAATAATATTTCCGCACCCGTCCCTCAACCACCTGCGTTTCCGTCGTTAGCAGCCCTTCGGCTTCCAGCTTGTGCAGGGCCGGATACAGCGCCCCCTCCGTAATCGTCATGTCGCCCGCAGTCAGCTCCTTCACCTTCTGCGTGATCTCATAGCCATACATTTTCTCACGGTCTTCCAGGAGCTTCAGAATGATGACCGACAGGCTACCCTTGAGCAATTGTTGATTGTTTGTACTCATGCTGCAAGTATACATCGAACTGGAGTATACCTCCAAATCTTAGGTATAGTTTTTTTTACGATTTGCGTTGAAATCTTTCCGACCTTTGTGGTTTAATAGTAGCTGACTTTGAAAACATATTTTCGATTACTCTCTTTTGCCAAACCACTCGGGTCCTTTCTGGCACCGTTCCTGATAACATCGGTGTTAGCCAGCCTCTTTGGCGTGCTGAACTTTGCGCTTCTGATTCCCTTGCTGAATGTGCTTTTCGATCAGGTCAGCCCTGCCGACGTACAGAAAATGCTCAGCGAGCCGGCACCGGAGTTTTCGCTCAGCACCTCGCCGACGACCTATTTTCAGTATTACTTCAACCAGATTTTTCAGGAATACGGTAAGCTCGGGGCACTGAAATACACCTGTGCCATCATTGTGCTGTCGGTGTTGCTCAATAACCTGTTCAAGTACCTCTCCGTCCGCCGTTTAGAGGCGTTCAAGGCGCGGATGGTGGCCCAGCTCCGCGAAACGGTGTTCGACCGGGCGGTTCGGCTGCACCTCGGTTTCTTCTCCAACGAACGCAAAGGCAACCTGATTTCGCGGATCATGACCGACGTTCAGGAGGTTGAAAACTCAATTGCCAACTCGCTGTCGGCCGCGTCCAAAGAACTCTTTCTGCTGATTGCCTATCTCGTGATGCTGTTCAACATCTCGGTGTCGCTGACGTTGTTTGCTTTTCTGGTCATTCCGGTGTCGGGCATTTTTATTTCGTCGCTCGTGCGGCGGATGAAGCGGGATGCGCAGGCCGGTCAGCAGCGGCTGAGCGGGATTCTGAGCATTCTGGACGAGACCTTCGGCGGTATGCGGGTCGTGAAAGGTTTTAATGCCGAATCGTTTGTGCTGGGCAAATTCCGGCAGGAAAACGATGCGTACCGGTCGTCGGTGCGGTCGCTGGCCAACCGCCGGGAACTGGCCTCGCCGTTTTCGGAATTCATGGGCGTCTCGGTCGTGGCGGGCATTTTGCTGTATGGCGGCGGGCTGGTGCTGTCGGGACAGTCGGAGCTGTCGGCTTCGGAGTTTATCGCTTACATCGCCATTTTTTCGCAGGTGACGCGGCCGGCCAAGGATATTTCCAACGCCTTCAGTGCCTCACAGCGCGGCCTGGCCTCGGGCGAGCGCGTACTCGAACTGATCGATACGCCGTCGGCGGTGCAGGACAAGCCGGATGCGGTGGCCATCAGCCAGTTCCGCGACCGGATTTCGGTGCAGCAGGTCTCGTTTGAATACGAAAAAGGCTTACCCGTGCTGAACGACATCAGCTTTGAGCTGGTCAAGGGCAAAACCATTGCCCTCGTTGGGTCGTCGGGGGGCGGTAAGTCGACCATTGCCGACCTGATTCCCCGCTTTTATGACCCGACGGCCGGGCAGATCCGGATCGACGGCATCGACCTCCGCGACTGCACAACGGATTCGCTGCGGGCGCAGATGGGCATCGTTACCCAGGAAAGTATTCTGTTCAATGACACCATTTTCAACAACATTGCTTTTGGCAGCGATGCCACGGAGGAGCAGGTGATGCAGGCGGCCAAAATTGCGAACGCCCATGAGTTTATCATGAACCAGCCCAACGGCTACCAGACCGTGATCGGTGACCGGGGTGGCCGGTTGTCGGGCGGGCAGCGGCAGCGGCTCAGCATTGCGCGGGCAGTCCTGAAAAACCCGCCGATCCTGATTCTGGACGAAGCGACGTCAGCTCTGGACACCGAATCCGAAAAGCTGGTACAGGAAGCCCTCACCCGGCTGATGGCCAACCGGACCACGCTGGTGATTGCCCACCGCCTGAGCACAATTCAGCACGCCGACGAAATCCTGGTCGTTCATCAGGGCCGTATCATCGAACGCGGCCGCCACGACGAACTCGTCCGGCTCGACGAAGGCTTCTACCGCAAACTCAGCTCCATGCAGAGCGTTTAGATTAATGGATAATGTAAAATGAATAATGAGGGCATCAAGAGCATTATCCATTTTACATTATTCATTACCCATTATTCATTACCCATTATTCATTCTTTTCCTCATACCCCACCAATGCCTCCCGCATGCGCCGTTTCATAGTTTGCCGGAGGCGTTCGGGTTGCAGGACAATCATGCCTTCGCCGAAGCCCAGAATCTCTTTCTCCAGCTCAAAATTGTGCTGCACCTTTAACTGAATAACAATGCCATCCGGTCGCCGCTCGATGAGCTGCTGCGAATGGTGCAGGGGCTTCGTCTCCACATACGGCGCATGTAGCTGGTTGACAAACAGCCTGACAATCATCGGCCGCAGGTGATGGCTGACCGACACGCCGATTACGTCGCGGTAAAACAGGTCGGGGTCAATCGTTTCGTTGGCGATATACTCGCTGTCGTGGTCAGGGGCAAGCGACAGAATCCGGTCGAGAGCAAGGTTATAGATGTGCCCGTTCTGCGCACGGACGCCCACCGCAAACCAGCGGTTTTTAAATTCCTTCAGCCACCAGACATGAAATAAGAACGTTTGAGGTTGCCGCGCCGAAAACGACTGATATTCCATCTGCACGGGATGTTTATGGATAATGGCCTGATAAAGCTCATCCAGAAAATGCAGCCCCTTTACGTTTTCGTTCTTCTCAAAATCAATCACCGACGCCGACTTCTGCGCCGTTGAATAGACGTGGTCTTCCAGCTTCTGCACCACTTCGTTCAGCGCCGTGAAGTGCGAAAATCCTTTGAATTGTTTCAGCACCTCAACGGCCTCATTCATGCGCGCCAGGTCACCGTCCGACAGCGGGATGTTGGTGATGCTGTAGGCAGGGTCTTCGTAGGTGTAATACTTTTTTTCCAGCACAATGATCGGGGCAAAATAGCCGAGTTTATCACTGCGCATCATCTGAATGTCGGCCTGAACCGTCCGGCGGCTGATGCCTTTGTCGATGCCCTCGTATTCGTAAAGGGCTTCGGAGACACAGTCGATCAGGTCGTCGAGGGTCCACCGGCGCTGGCGGTTCCGGAGACAGGCGTCGATGGCTTTGTAGCGGATCAGGGCGTTGCGGTTGGCAGGCATGGGAAAAATTTTTAGAGAAAAGTAGCTTTTTTTTTCATCTGCGCAAAAAGACTGCGCACTTGCCGCTAACCTTTGTGAGGACGAAAGCAGTCAGTACCAAACCGGATGCGGGTATAGGAAGCCCCATAGTGCCGGCGCCGCTGGCGACCGGTATGCTGTTGGCCTGATGTGTGATCGTCTCCATCTGTGGGTTAGAGGTTCGATTCCTCTTCCTGCTCCGGCAGGATAGCTCAATCTGGTAGAGCAACAGGACACGGGTATCCCCCGTTTCAGCCGAAGCCGGCCGCTTCTCAAATGGCCACGGTCCACAAAACCCCATAGGTGTATGCCGGGCGGGTACCGGCTCCGGCCGGCCCGCAACCAGGCCGACGCCTGTAAACAACGGATTCCCGCTGCGCGCCGGATGCTGTACCGGCCAACGCGACAAGCCAGTGAAGCACGGTCTCCACACCGGCCGTAACCATCGGCACCCGCGTTGGCTACGCCGCTGACACCGCCTTTGGGCACGTTGTTTCCGCACACGTCCGGTGTGTATACGCCTGTGGGTTTTGATACAGTAACAGCAACCATTTACCAATCATACAACCATGAAAACTGTGCGCATCTTATCGCATCAAATCGGATTAGTATTCAAACACGGCAACTTCGTGAAGACGTTACCGGCGGGCCATCATTGGCTCTGGCCGAACGAGGTTGTGTATGTCTACAATCAGGGCGAGCTACTGCAACAGCCACCGTATGATCTGGCCGTATTGCTGACTATACCGGATATAGCGGCCCTGCTGGACGTGGTTGAGGTTAAAGACAACGAAATTGCCCTGCAATACGAAGGCGGCTTGTTTATAAACGTGCTGCGCAAGGGGCGGTATGCCTACTGGAAAGGATTGAAGCAATACAGCTACCGCCACCTGGACATTACACAGCCGGTTATTCCGGCCGATGTCGATCTGGCGTCGTTAATGCCGGGGCCGTTGGGGGCCTATGTCCGCAGCTATTCGGTTGAGGGCCACGAACAAGGCGTTTTATTTGTCGACTGGACCTTCAGGGAGGTGCTGAAGCCGGGGCAATACCACTGGTGGAAAAACAACACGCCGATTCATGTACTGAAGGTTGATATGCGGCAGCAGCAGATGGAAGTATCGGGGCAGGAAATTCTGACGAAGGACAAGGCCTCGGTGCGGGTGAGTTTCTTTATCCAGTATCAAGTGCGTGATGTGGTCAGGGCGCTGGTCGAAAACAAGGAGTATGACCGGCAGTTGTACGTACTGATGCAACTGGCTTTGCGCGAAACCATCGGGTCGTTGACCCTCGACGAACTGCTCGATAAAAAAGCAGCGATCGTGGACGGGGTGATGGCGCAAACCGCCGGCCGGGCAACGGCGCTGGGCGTGGTGCTCAACGGCGGTGGCCTGCGCGATGTGATTCTGCCGGGCGATATGCGCGACATCATGAATCAGGTGTTGTTGGCCGAAAAAAAGGCACAGGCCAACAGCATCATGCGCCGCGAAGAAACGGCCTCGACCCGCAGCTTGCTGAACACCGCCAAACTGATGGAAGACAACGAAATGCTCTGGAAACTGAAAGAAATGGAGTATGTCGAAAAAATCGCCGATAAGATCAGCTCGGTTTCTGTATCCGGCAACGGGCAATTACTGGATCAGCTAAAACAGATTTTTACGGCGTCAAAGTAGAAACACAATATGGAAACAACCATAACACGGGAGGATTTACTGAGCCTCGGACCCATTCCGGAAAACCTGCACGCTTCATTTCTGCGGGTTGCCAACGGACTGGTGACGCGGGCCGGATACCCGAAAGAAAAAGTCATGGGGTTGCTGGCGCAGATGCTCCGGAACCCGAAAAAATTTGCGTATTCAAAAAATAAAGTCACGAATCTGGCGCAGGCCATTTATGAACTCAATAAGCAGGGTGTTGCCGTACCGCTGAGCGAAACCGGTGCGGCATTTCTGCCGGCAGAGCCAGCGGCCTATGTGCTGCCGGCCGACGGAAAGCAGGCCGAATCCAGCTATGATCTGCGCGAAGAAGCCCTTGCCTATACCATTTTCGGCAAGGAGCACATCGAAGCCGGTGCACTGGCGCAGATGCAGACTGCTGCCAGCCTGCCGGTTTCGGTGGCGGGCGCGTTGATGCCCGATGCGCACCAGGGATACGGCCTGCCGATTGGCGGGGTCCTGGCCACCGAACCACATGCCATTATTCCGTATGCGGTCGGGGTCGATATTGCCTGCCGGATGTGTCTGTCGGTTTTCGATATTCGCCCCGACTATTTCAAACGTGAGCCACACCTGCTGAAAAAGGCGCTGGTGGAGCAGACGAAGTTCGGGATGGGGGGCGAAATCCGCGATAAGTTCGACGAAAGTGTCATGGACCTGCCCGAGTGGACGGCCACGAAAGTAATCCGTGATCTGAAAGACAAAGCCTACCGGCAGCTGGGTACGTCGGGGACAGGAAACCACTTTGTGGAGTGGGGCATTGTGGAGGTGGCAGAAGCGGATGAACTGCTGAATCTGCCGCCCGGTACGTATCTGGCCTTGTTGTCGCACTCCGGCTCCCGCGGATTCGGCGGGTCAGTGGCCAATTATTACTCGAAGCTGGCCATGCAGAAAACCAGACTGCCGAAGCAGGCCGCCCACCTCGCCTGGCTCGACCTGAATACCGAAGAAGGGCAGGAGTACTGGATTGCGATGAATCTGGCCGGTGAGTACGCCTCGGCGAATCACCACGAGATTCACAATAAAATCGCGAAGGTGCTGCGGGAGAAGCCGCTGATGATGGTCGAAAATCACCACAACTTTGCCTGGCAGGAAACGCTGGCCGATGGCCGTGAGGTGATGGTGCACCGTAAGGGTGCAACGCCCGCCGGACCGGATGTGCTGGGCATTATTCCGGGGTCCATGACGGCGCCGGGCTATGTTGTGCGGGGGCTTGGCCATGCAGGTGCTATCAACTCGGCATCGCATGGTGCCGGGCGGTTGATGTCGCGGACCCAGGCGTTCAGCCGGATCACGCAATCGCAGGTCAATAAAGTACTGGAAGCCGCCGGGATTCAGCTGATCGGCGGTGATTTAGACGAAGCGCCGATGGTGTACAAAGACATCAAAACCGTCATTGGTGCCCAGCAGGAGCTGGTAAAAGTGCTGGCTACATTCACACCCAAAATTGTCCGGATGGCGGACGCTAACCGCAAGGAAGGCCGCGAGGACTAAAAACGAAGCGGAGGCCTGAGGCCTCCGCTTTTGTGTTATTAAGGAGCAGGTACTGTCTGTACTTCGATTTTTGCACCGGCAGCCGTTGAAAAGCCGTATGATTTGATGAGATTCAACCACGTCAGATCGCTCGGGTCCGTTGAGTTAGCGGCAATCTGGCGACTGAAATCAAGATTTGTCTCGGTTAGCTTGTCGATAGTCCAGCTGTCAACAGAACCGTTGCTTGAGTTAATTGTAAAACCAGTCTCTGTGCTGTTGAATTTCCAGGTTCCTGTTGTTGAAGTCCCTGGCAGGACAACCTGAGAAAAGCCGCCGCCTGATTTAAAATCCATGTACGAAGCGGAGAAGTCAACCACGTTGCCAGTGGTGGCTCCACGGGTATAGGCCGTAATCGGAAGCGTACCCAGCGTCACTTTAGCTCCCTGAAACTGCCATTTCCGGGCGATTAATTCAGTCTTGGTTTTAGGTGTAGCCGTGTCTTCTTTTTTACAGCCAATCAATAGGGCTGTCATGACAATCAAGAGTGTGAGGAATTTTTGCATGGAGTTAACAAGTGATTGATTTTAAGGATTGCATTCTTGTCAAAGGTAATAATTTGATACAAAGTAAACGATTCTTCAGGCCTTCAATTGTCTATACTGCGCATGAGTAACGCCAAGGTTCCAGCCTTTGAGTATGATGCGGGCAAAAATAAGCGCCTGCTGAATCAGCAGCATCAGCAGAATGGTCAGCCACGATCCCGTGCCAATCAGGCTATCAAGCAAAAAATACGCTCCGAACAGTGCCGTGCCGATACCGATCAGGAGCCAGTAGCGGCCAAGCGTTGCCAGCGGATGCCGCAAGACCAGCCGGCCTGCTTTGCCAAACGCCCGTAAGCCGCCCTGTTCATCTTCCATGAACAGCAGCACTTTTGCATAATCGCTGATGCAGAGCACCAGTGTTGCCAGTACAAACCCAACCGAAAAACCGCCGGAGACGATCCAGAACAAACCGCGTTCGGTGAACTGCTCTTCGGCCAGAACGGCCAGTAAAATCCCTGCCAGCAGTGGTATCAGCAAGGCGGCTAGCAGAAAAGGTAGTGTAACGGCAAACAGCCGCAGGTACCGGCGGATATAATGGAGGCAGGCCTGCCAGAACAGGCTGACCGGCAGCGGGGCAGCTGGCCGGGCAAACACCATCAGGATACCCCCCGTAAACCAGATGCTCAGAAACAGGTAAACTATACCGGTCCAGCGGCCCACGCTCAGCAGCGGACTGATGGCTTCTCCATGTTTATGCATGAAATCCTGATATACGGTATAATCGAAACCTGCCAGCAGTTCGTTGAACGCCAGTGAATTGCCGTCGAGTCGGGTAAGTGTCGCGTACATCGGCAGGGCCACCAGCAGGCCGAGGACGGTTGAGGTCAGATAGATCAGGATCAGGACGCGGCCGGAGCGCAGCGTTTGTCGTAAACTTGTCAGCATGGGTATGATGGGGTTATGCCAGCCAGGCCAGCCAGTGAAGCCAGTTTTGAATCCAGAAAAGTACTTTTGCCGCATACTTCGCCGCCGGTGCCGATGACGGCTGTCGGGTCAGGCTGTTGTTGTTGAAGTTCGTGTCGATATAAAGCTTTTGCTTCGGGTCGGCTTTGGCCCAGATCAGTTCTCCGGATTCGGTGACCGTGAAGGTTTTAGTCCGGCCCTTGCCGTCCCAGAACAACATCAGTTCCTTGCCGTCGGCAAAGTGCAGCAGTACATCAACCGGCATCCGCGCATCGCCCAGGCGGTCGACGCGCACCGTTGAGGTGTATTGTTTCCCCTGTTTTTTGCTGGAGACCGAGACGAGTTTATAGTCGCAGACATTGTCGCCATACAGTACCTGATCGAAAAACCAGTTCATGTCATTACCATACCGGAAACCGGTGCGGGCGGGGGCAATTTCGTTGACAATGGCGATGAAGCTGTTGGCATTCGGGTGTTTAAACTGCCAGCGGTCGAAATACGTCTGCATGATTTCGTCCATAATTTTCCGGCCCAGCAGCCCTTCCAGCGTACGGAGCCAGGTAGCGGTTTTGCTATACGTCAGGACGCCGTAGTAGTTGTCCGGCAGTTGCCAGGTGTTCCCGAACGAAGCACCAATGGCCGGATTATCGAGGTGTACATAGCCGTCGCGGGAGTTTTCCAGATCGCCGAGCCGGTAGCCGAACAGGTCGGCGGCCGACGTTTTGGGGCCATAGGTTTCGTCCATGATCCGGCCTTCGTAATACTGGTTAAAGCCCTCGTCGAGCCAGGCTTCTTCAAACTCATTGCTGGCCAGCAGCTGCATAAAATACTGGTGGCCGAACTCATGCACGGTCACCATTTCCGGCATCCGTATGCCCTTCGGAATTTGCCAGGCCGTACCGGCGGTGATAAACGTCGGGTACTCCATACCGGCCGCGCCCATGGCATGGATGGGCGGGTCAACTACGGTCAGGTTGGGAAACGGATATTTACCGAGGTATTTATCAAAATACGCCAGGGCGGCCGTGGCAGCATCAATGTGCCGCTGTGCCTGATCCGCGTGTTCGGGCTGGAGCAGAACCGTAATTTTAACGTGCTTCCACTGGCTGGTTGCTTCCTGAAAATGAGGGGAGGCAGTCCAGGCAAAATCCACGACATCTTCGGCATGGTAGCGCAGGGTTTTGGTGCCGTTTTTGTGCATGACCTCTCCCTGCATAAGGCCGGTGGCCTCTACCCAGTACTCCTTCGGCGTGGTAATGTCAACATCATACACGCCGTAATCGGCATAAAACTCCGAATGGGCGTGAAACTGATGGCAGTTCCATTGGCCCTGCCGCGCGTAACGGGTACCGGCCGGTTCATAGACCCCGATTTTCGGAAACCACTGGCCGACCAGGAAGAAGTCACGGCTGAAGCCGGTGCGGGCAAAAATCTTCGGGAGTTTGGCCTCAAACGCTATGTCGAGCGTAATGCTCTGGCCCGGACCAAGGGGCTTACTCAGCGGCACACGGATCACCGTGCGGTCATCGGTGTTCAGGTCGTCGGGCTGGATAAACTGCCAGGCCAGCGCCTCGCCGCCTTGTACCTTCATGGATTTGAGGTTTGTCCAGCCCCACGCCTCCTTGTCGTCGGCGTCGATGTAGTCGCCCCGCAGCTGGCCGCCCGATTCACGCATGAAGGTAGACTTCCGGTCCTTAAATGCATTCAGGTAAAGGTGAAACTGCAATTCGCGGATAACATCGCCGGAGGTATTGCGCCAGGTCAGCGTTTCCTGACCCGCCAGGCGTTTGGTTGCCGGGTTAAGGCTGACCCTGATCTGATAGTTGGCAATACGGGGGCTCAGGGGCGCCGGAAAAATGGGTTTCGGTGCCGGCAACTGCCCGTACGACAGGAGCGGCAGAAGACATAATCCAATCCGGAAAAGCCGGTAGAACGTGTGCATGAACGTAGCGGTTTAGTAACTGCAATCTACAAAAAACAGGTTCCGGACGCTTGTATTATGGTATGAAAGTGAGTTAATACAGCGATCGGCCAAAATATCAACTAAACACTAAACGTTTGGTTCTGTTGTTAATCTAACAGATGCACTGTATCAGACAGGTACGTTGTTAACGGAATAAGGCTATGAAAAGGATTGTCCTGGCGGTCATGCTGGCCGGCATCACAGGTGGAGTATATGGGGTGCAGGCGCGTCCGGTCCGTGCAATGCGGGGAGATACGGCCATGCCGGTTGAAAACCGGAGACTGCCCCGGCCGGCGATAATTCCGGGGGGCGGCCTTGATACGACCCTGAGCCGTTTGCCGGCGCAGGATCAGGGAATTCATGCGGTCGTACCGGACTGGCTGCGGAACCGGAGTACCAGCCGGCCGCTGTATATTATTGACGGGAAAGTGGCCACGGTAAACCAGATGAAAGCACTGCGGGCAGATGATGTCGTGTCAGTAAATCAGATGGATGGCCGGCGGGCCCTGACTACCTACGGATCAAATGCCCGCAACGGACTGGTCATGATCACGACCAGAAAGGGAATGTAATACTTAGCGCAGATCGACTACCTCAACGCCCGGGTACTTAGCCTTGTCGAAGACAAAATAGCTGTCGGTTACCCCGGCGTTTGGTACGAATTTGTTGATTGCGTAGCTGGTTTTCTTACCGGTTTTGTCGGTAGTTGTCCAGCTGCGTACCGATTTGTCAGCCTTATCCACGTTAATCTGGATTTTGCTGATCTGGGCATTTTTCTTTTCCGGCGTCAGCTCAATCTGTTCGAGCGTGCGGGCACCTTCTTTTTTCTCACCCACAAACCGGTAGTTGAATCCTTTGTTGTAAATCGTGTAAATCCGGGCAGGGTTGAGGTCGCTGTTATCCGAGCCGTCGTAATCCTGAACGTTTACTTCGTTTGATTCCTTTACGTAGGTGTGCATGGTTTTTCCATCATTAAAAACCTCCTGTCCACCCAGTTTCAGCCGGAATTTAGTATCCTTAACTGTCAGATCTCCTTTATACGATTCCTTTGCGCCAGCTCCTTCGGTCGTAAACGTAAACGCTGCCTGATACGTCTTCAGCGTTTTATACTTTTTGCTCATTGCGTCCAGAATGTCTTTTGCGCGCTTGTCCTTTTGGGCAGCAGCCGAACCGACAAAGCCGGCCACCAGACAGAATATCAGCATTAATCTTCTCATTGTCAAACTTCAGGTTAGTGAATTTGCCGTAAAATTGGCAATACATTTAATGTTAGACAGCTAACAACCGGAAAAAGTTTAATTTTTGTTTCCTTTACTACTGATCCCGCAACTTGCGGAGAACTTCTTCCAGATGCTGCGGATCCGAGATAAGCACTTCCCGGGCCTTGCTGCCTTCAAACGCGCCGACAATACCGGCCGCTTCCAGCTGATCGATCAGCCGGCCGGCGCGGTTGTAGCCCAGTTTCAGGCGGCGCTGAATGAGTGAGGTACTGCCTTGCTGGTGAATCACAACCAGGCGTGCGGCTTCGTCGAACATCACATCGCGGTTGCCCAGGTCGATTTCCCGCTCCTCAATGTCCTGACCGCCTTCATCGCCGACGTATTCCGGCAGGGCATAGGCTTCGTCGTAACCGCGTTGTCCGCTCACAAAATCACACAGCTCGTCGATTTCTTCGGTATCGACAAACGGGCACTGCAACCGGATCAGGTCGGAGTTGGACGACAGCAGCATATCGCCCATACCGACCAGCTGTTCGGCCCCGCCGGTATCCAGAATCGTCCGCGAGTCGATTTTCGACGTTACCTTGAACGACAAACGTGCCGGGAAGTTGGCCTTGATCAGACCGGTAATGACGTTGACCGATGGCCGCTGCGTGGCAACCACCAGGTGAATACCGATGGCGCGGGCCAGCTGGGCGAGCCGTGCAATCGGCTGTTCGACCTCCTTGCCGGCGGTCATCATCAGGTCGGCCAGCTCGTCAATGATCAGAACGATGTACGGCATGAACCGGTGACCTTTTTCCGGATTCAGCTTGCGGTTGGTAAACTTGGTATTATACTCCTTGATGTTCCGGACACCAGCGTCTTTCAGCAGGTTATACCGGTTATCCATCTCCACACACAGCGAATTCAGGGTATTCACCACCTTTTTCGTATCCGTAATGATGGCCTCTTCGCTGTCCGGGAGCTTGGCCAGGAAATGGCGTTCGATCTTGTTATACAGGGCCAGTTCCACCTTTTTCGGGTCAACCAGGACCAGTTTCAGGTGGGCAGGGTGTTTTTTGTAGATCAGTGATGTCAGCAATACGTTCAGACCTACCGACTTACCCTGACCTGTAGCACCCGCCATCAGCAGGTGGGGCATTTTGGCCAGGTCGGCGATATAAATCTCATTGGAGATGGTTTTGCCGAGAATGACCGGAAGCTCAAAATTGCTTTTTGAAAACTTCTCATTGGTGATCACCGACCGCATCGAAACCATTTCGCGGTTTTTGTTCGGCACCTCAATCCCGATGGTTCCCTTGCCCGGCATCGGGGCAATAATCCGGATACCGAGTGCCGAAAGGCTCAGGGCAATGTCGTCTTCCAGACTTTTGATTTTGGAAATACGCACCCCGTCGGCCGGAATAATCTCATACAGCGTAACCGTCGGCCCGACTTCGGCAAAGATTTTCTTGATGCCGATGCCGAATTTCAGCAGCGTGTCCTCAATCCGGTTTTTATTTTCGGTGAGCTCAATTTCGGATACCTGTGCGCCTTTGCTCGGGTAATCCGTCAGTAGCTCGACGCCCGGATACTGATAGTGTGGCAGGTCGAGCGTGGCGTCATACGGCCCATGCTCTGCCACAAGGCTATCGCTGCTGGCTTCACCAACCGGCACATCAAAGGTCGGGGCTACCGGCTCCTGCGTCTCACCCGGCTGTTTTACCACAAAATCGCTGGCGGGGGCCGTTGCGGCTGCGGCAGGTACCGGTTTACCGTTTTTCGGCGGATCATCAAACGAGATAATCCGGCTGGTACGGGCTGCTTCACCGGCGGCTACGGCCGGTTCGGGCTCACTGGTCACTGCTGCTGCTACCGGCGCGGCTACCGGTGCCGCACGAACGTCGGGTTCCGGTTCGGGTACCGGCGGTACGGCGACCGGCGGCGCAGGCGTTGCGACGGGCTTGCCGTTTGCTGCCGGTTTAGCGACCGGTTTTTCGGCTTCTTCTTCGTCCTCATAATCCTCAATTGCATCGTCCTCGTAATCATCGGTATGCGCCGGTTTCAGGTTTGGCCAGTTAATTTTCCAGTTAAACGACCAGGATGCGGCGTCGAAATAGAAAATGATGAATACAAACAGCAGGAAGCCGATCAAAACGATGCTGCCACCGCCCAGCAACGTAGCCAGTACCTGGTTTATCTCATAGCCAACGCCCCCGCACCATACGCTGGCACTGGAGACACTCCCCGTAATACGGACAAAATAACCGATAAACAGGCTGGTCCAGATCGTAAAGAACAGCATCCCTTTGGTGAGGC
Organism: Arsenicibacter sp. R0_47; assembly: GCF_057652235.1. Lineage (NCBI taxonomy): Bacteria > Pseudomonadati > Bacteroidota > Cytophagia > Cytophagales > Spirosomataceae > Arsenicibacter > Arsenicibacter sp. R0_47. Next base: position 121,599 of record NZ_JBYFCJ010000001.1, read on the forward strand.
GGGCGAGCGGTAGCAGTTCGCGGCCAAACGTAAGCTTCCAGCCAGCCAGAAAGACCACAACCGGCAGCCCAAGGGCGCCCACGCCAAACCACCGGAACACAAATACGTGGGCAATAGACGCGCCGGCGAGTCCCAGCCAGTTTTTGGTTTCGGGAGCGGCGTCCCGTGCCGAATCGTTGACGGCCGCCCGGACCACACTCTGGTCGGCGGGGCCGTGGAGCAGATAAGAAATAAACGCGACAAATAAGCCAATGCCAATCAGAATAAGTAAAACCCCGAATGCGAGCGTAGACCGGTGATCATAAATCCAGCGGTCGAGCCTGCTCACCCAATCCGTTTTACCGGCTTTAGATGACTGTGTTTGTTGTTTAGTCTGTTCACGTTGGCGTGGGGTATTTTTTCCGGCTGGTTGCTTGGCCATATAGGTTAGGTCAATGACTGATGAGGTAAATTTCCGGCTTTTTAACGAAAAAACAGTGCCCCGATACCTGTGCGGTTATGTAGTTTTTTTATCGGCAACGGCAACTTCCTGCTTATTACCGGGAAGCAGTCACCAAGCCTTTGCAGATATTTTTTACAAGGCCCGGCCCTTCGTAAATGAAGCCGGTATAGACCTGCACGAGGGCGGCACCGGCGTCGAGTTTTTCCCGTGCATCAGCCGCCGTAAAAATACCACCGACCCCGATTATCGGGAACGCACCCTGCGAATGGGTATGCAGGTACCGGATCACTTCCGTTGAACGGCTGCGGACCGGTGCTCCGCTCACGCCACCGGCTCCGATGGCGGCCACCTGTTCGGCGTCCGTCCGCAGGTTGTCGCGGCTGATGGTGGTATTGGTCGCAATAACGCCCGCAATCTGTGTATCGCCGACGATGGCAATAATATCATCCAGCTGGCTGTCGGTCAGGTCGGGGGCAATCTTCAGCAGAATAGGTTTAGGCGCTGGTTTTGCCTTGTTTTCCTGCTGTAATGCCTGGAGAATCCGGGTGAGCGGTTCACGTTCCTGCAGGTCGCGCAGGCCGGGCGTATTGGGCGAACTGACGTTGACCACGAAATAATCCACACTGTCGAACAGTTCACGGAAGCTCAGCAGGTAATCGGTCAGGGCGTTTTCATTGGCGGTATCTTTATTTTTACCGATGTTGCCGCCGACGATAATGCCTTTCCGGCGTTCGCGCAGCCGTTGGGCGGCCGGTCCGGCACCTTTGTTGTTGAACCCCATCCGGTTGATCAGTCCGCCGTCGGCTTTGAGCCGGAACAGACGCGGCAGTGGGTTGCCGGGCTGCGGGCGGGGCGTAACGGTACCGATTTCGATAAAGCCGAACCCGAGGTCGCTGAGTTCATTGATCAGTTCGGCGTTTTTGTCAAATCCGGCGGCCAGGCCTACCGGATTCGGAAAGGTAATGCCAAAGACCGTGCGTTGCAGCGATGGGTCGGTGACGACAAACTGTTTGCGGGCCAGCCATGACATGCCGGGAATCGACAGAACGAATTTTAACGAGCTGGTAGCAAAGTGGTGAATCGTTTCGGCGTCGAAACGGAAGAGAATGGGGAGCAGCAAGCGTTTGTACATGCTGCAAATTTACGAGACAGGAAACAGAATGCCCATACTTTTTGCATCTGCTTCCTGTCGTTAGGCCGTAAGGCTAAAGCATTTCGCTTTTGGCCAGCATCTCGCGCGCTACCGTATCATCCTTGCGGACATGCGGGCGAATGATGATCCGCGTACCCCGATCATAGGTGAAGAAGCGGTAGAGCCAGTTGCTGAGGACAATGAGTTTGCTGCGGAAACCGATCAGGTACCAGATATGCACAAACAGCCAGGCTACCCAGGCTACAAAACCGCTCAGGTGCAGTTTTTTCGGCAGATCAGCTACGGCGCGGTAACGCCCGATAATGGCCAGTGACCCCTTATCGAAGTACTTAAATGGTTCCGGCGCCTGCTGTTTGCTGAGCCGGAGCAGGTTTTTGGCCAGTAACGAACCCTGCTGAATGGCAGGCTGCGCCACGCCGGGGTGCCCGTTCGGATAGTCGGTTGTTTTCATCAGCGCCACGTCGCCGATGGCAAATACGTCGCGGGTGCCGTTTACCTGACTGATTTCGTTGACCAGAATCCGCGACCGTTCGATGGCGTCGGCCGGTAGCCCGTCAATGAGCGAGCCCTGAACACCGGCCGCCCAGATCAGGGTCTGGGTCCGGATCTGCTCACCGCCTTTGAAGGTAACCGTCTCGCCGTCGTAGCTTTCGACCATGGTTTTTACCTTGATCTGAATGCCCATTTCGTCCAGGTACTTCCGTGTTTTTTCGCTGGCTTCGGGCGACATCGGCGGCAACACCCGGTCGAGCCCTTCGACGAGATAAATGTTCATCCGCGAAAAGTCTAGGCCCGGATAGTCCGATGGCAGCACGTGTTTCCGCATTTCGGCCAGGGAACCTGCCAGCTCCACACCGGTCGGACCGCCGCCTACAATTACGAAATTGAGCAGGGCCTGCCGGATGTCGGGGTCTTTGGTCATGCTGGCCTGTTCGAACGATTGAAGCAGCTGACTGCGCAGGTTCAGGGCGTCGGTCATCTGTTTCATCGGGAAGGCATTCTGCTGAATCTGCTTGTTGCCGAAATAGTTGGTTTTTGAGCCGCTGGCAATCACCAGATAGTCGTAAGGCAGTTCGCCGATCAGCGTCCTGACCACCTTCCGGGTGGTGTCGACGCCGGTTACCTTCACCAGCCGGAAATGAAAATCATCGCAGTCGTCGAAGAGTTTCCGGAGCGGTTCGGCAATGGCATCTGGTTCAAGCCCGGCCGTTGCTACCTGATAAAGCAGGGGCCAGAACCCGTGATAGTTCTGCTTGTCGAACATCACAATCTGGAAATCGTCGCTCTTCAGGTTTTTGGCAAGATTGATACCCCCGAAGCCCCCGCCGATAATGACGACGCGCGGCTTTTTGGTATCCGGTATATTAAGCGAAAGTTGATCGTATTGAAGCATGGCTGTATTCGGTTGAGTCTTAACAAAGCCACTGATTATGCGTACTTTGTGTTTATAGATATAACAAAAAAGGTTGGTGTGTGGTGCTAAAAAAGCGGTGAAAATGATGTATTGGGAAAGGCTTAAGGACTTTTAACAAAAACTTCTTCCAACTGTCCTATACCACTCCGGGTCCTGTCAGCGTTACTGCAACACACACATGATTTACTTTTTATGCGATTAACGTTTCCTCTTTTCTTTTTACTAAGCCTGTGCGGACTCCACACGTTTGCTCAGCAATCCGACAAAAATCTGATAACCGTTAGCGGGTATGTGCGCGAGGCGGGTAGTCAGGAGGCCCTGATCGGGGTGAATGTCTATCTGGCGCAGACAGCGGCGGGGGCGCGTTCGGTTGGGACTACCACGAATACGTACGGGTTTTACTCGATGACGCTGCCCGCGCAGGATTCCGTCCGGCTTAATTTTTCGTTTGTGGGCTATGGTCTGGAAGAACGGACGGTTGGCCTCCGCCAAAACCGGACGGTCAATGTGCTGCTGACGCCCGGCAAAACGCTCACGGAAGTCACCGTAACATCGACCCGGGAAGCTGACCGCGTCAGTGAAAGTGCGCAGATGAGCCAGATCGATGTGCCGATTTCGCAGATTAAGAAAATACCGACCCTGCTGGGTGAAAAGGACGTGCTGAAGGTGCTGCAACTGATGCCGGGCGTACAGAAAGGCTCCGAAGGGCAGACCGGCGTGTATGTGCGTGGGGGAGGCCCCGACCAGAACCTGATCATTCTCGACGACGCCATTGTTTACAACGCTAACCACCTGTTCGGGTTCTTTTCGGTCTTTAATGGCGATGCGCTCAAAAGTGTGGAACTGACCAAAGGCGGTTTCCCGGCGCGGTTTGGCGGCCGGCTATCGTCGGTGATTGACCTGAATATGAAGGAGGGCAATAAGGAAAAACTGCACGGCGAAGGGGGGATCGGCCTGATCTCGTCGCGGCTGACGCTGGAAGGGCCGCTCAAGCGGAAGCGCGACTCCACCGCCCGGTCGTCGTTTCTGGTTTCCGGCCGGCGTACGTACCTCGATGTGCTGGCGCGTCCGTTTATTACCGCTGCAACTAAGGGCGAATCCGTGGCTGGTTATTACTTCTATGACTTTAATGCCAAGGTAAATTATGATTTCGGGCCTAAAAATAAGCTGTATCTGAGCGGCTATTTTGGCCGTGACCGCTTCTATTTCCGCGAGAAAGACCAGAATCCGAATAGCAGTGGCGGGCAAAGCGAAGCGGGGTTGTTCTGGGGCAACAGCACCGGTACACTGCGCTGGAACCACCTGTTTAATGAAAAACTGTTTGCCAATACCTCGCTGATTTTCAGTGATTATAAGTTTCAGATTTTTTCGAACGAGGAGTCCACCCGGTCGGGCGGGCAGACAGATGTCTACCGGTTACGGTACAATTCCGGCATCCGTGACTTTTCCCTTAAATATGACCTCGATTATTACCCGAGCCCGCAGCATTCGCTGCGGTTCGGGCTGCTGAGCATCTACCACCGGTTTACGCCGAGTGCTATCGTCCTGCGCGATTCGCAGAAGGAGCAGTTCCGGCAGGCTATTGATAATATCGATATACTGGAGTCAGGGGTTTATGCCGAAGACCTCTGGAAACCGACTGATCAATGGCGGATTAATGCGGGTATGCGCCTGAGCCACTATTGGCATAAAGATGCAGGGTATGTGCGGCCCGAGCCGCGGATTTCGGCCGCTTACCGCCTCCGGCCCTCGCTCTCGCTGAAGGGGTCGTATGCGCTGATGAATCAGTATGTTCATTTGCTGTCGAACACCGGTATCGGCCTGCCAACGGATCTGTGGGTGCCAACCACCGACAGGGTGAAGCCACAGCAGTCGCAGCAGGTAGCGGTCGGGATCGCGAAGGATTTCGACCGGAGCTGGCTGGGCAAAGGCGTCACCCTGACCGTCGAAGGGTATTACAAAACAATGGCCAACATCATCAACTATCGCGAAGGGGCCAGTTTTCTGCTCATCAACAATCCGGAGTCGGCAGAACAGGTGCGCTGGGAAGATAACGTTACAAGTGGTAAGGGCTGGTCTTACGGGGCAGAATTTCTGTTGCAGAAAAAGGTCGGCCGCTTTTCGGGTTGGCTGGGTTATACGCTCTCGTGGACGCAATGGCAGTTTGCCGAGCTGAACTTCGGTAAAAAGTTCTTTCCGCGTTACGACCGCCGCCACGATATGTCGGTGGTTGGTATTTATGAAATCAGTCCGAAAATTACCCTCTCGGGCACATGGGTATACGGCACCGGTCAGGCCCTGACCCTGCCGGTCGGTAAGTATGAGGCAATGGAAAACGGTTATCCGGGCGGTTATTACTCGTCGGGGACAATTCCTCAATTGTCGCGGCAACTGGCCAATGCGCTTCAGGTGAATGATTATGGCCCTAAGAACAGTTTCCGTGCCGAGCCGTATCACCGGTTCGACGTAGGTATCCAGTTCCATAAGAAAATGAAGCGCCACGAACGGACCTGGGAGTTTAGCCTGTATAATGCCTACAACCGGCGTAATCCGTTTTTTTATCAGCTAAACACCAAATACCAAGGGCAGAACCAGCCGGCAAAGACTGTGTTGCAGCGGATCTCGGTGTTTCCGGTAGTGCCTTCATTCAGTTATAATTTCACATTTTAAGCCAGCCCGCCATGATTCGTTATGTATTCTTAGGTATACTCGTCAGTTCAGTTCTGTTTATGGCAGGCTGCGGAAGCCTGGTGCAGGATGTGCCGGATGCCAAAGTGCCGCAGGAGTCGGAAAAACCGGTTGTCGTCAGCTTTATCTCGCCGCAGGATAGCTTACTGGCGGTCAGTGTCCAGCTAACCCGGACCGTGCTGGGAACGTATCAGTCAGGTACGATCGTCAGTAATGCCGTGGTAACGATTGCCGACGGAAACCGGTTTATTGCCCTGCCGTATGTACAGGGTTCAAACGGCATCTATGCAGCGCCCGCCCGGAATTTCCCGTTGCAGGCGGGTAAGACATACACCTTATCGGTGAAGATGGCATCCGGACAGGAATTATCGTCGTCGGCTACCATTCCGGAAAATATCCCGGTTCAGTCTGTTATCATTGATTCGACGGTGGCCATCTATAATGGCGCCCAACCGGTTTATCGTCATACCGCGCAACTCAAATGGGAAGACGTAGCCGGGCAGGCCGATTACTACCGGATTCGCGGCGATCAGGTAGTCACCAGGGTTGTGACTGGCCCGAACACCCAGACACAGACCGCTTCGTATGTAACGGCGGTTTTGTTTGACAATCAGCCAAACCGTTACCTGATTTCTGATCTGAATCAGGATGGGTTGGTATTGACATCGGCAAAAGGACTTTATGCGCGGTTTACAGAAAATACGACAGGACAACCAGCAGGGCCGGCAAATACGGTTAACTTATATCTGCTGCACACCGATAAAATGTATTATGACTACCACAATGCGCTGAAGAATTACAGTGAATCCGACGGCAATCCGTTTGCGGAGCCGGTTTTACTGCCCGGCAATATCCGGGGAGGGGGGCTCGGGTGCTTTGCTGCCTTCAACCAGTCGGTAGTGCGGTTTACACCAAAATAAAGGCAAGGTCAGGGCCGGAGCAATCCGGCCCTGATCACTTCAGGGCATCGTCGTATCGTTGGCATCTGCCAGCAGTTGCGGGTACTTTTTCCGCAGCCGGTACCGTGTCTTCTTGAGCGATTCCGGTGAAATGGCGAGCATATTGGCTATGTTCCGCGACGGGAGCTGCAGGTGCTGAAGGGCCAGTAACCGCGTTTCGGCGGGGGTGAGGTCCGGATAGCGGCTCCGCAGCTTGGTGAAAAACTCCGGAAACGCCTTGTCAAAACGCGTTTTAAACTCTTTCCAGTGATCTTCGGTCAACAGAATACTTTCATGCAGGCTGCGGATGGCAGCAGGCTCCTGCGCCGGTTCTGCGCTATCCGGCTGTTGCCCGGTTGCTGATTTAAGCCGGAGCGTGATGTCTTCAATCAAGGCATTGCGCTCATTCAGAAAGCGGACATATTCCTCCAGCTGTTTGGTTGCGTTGGCCAGTTGTTCTTCCGTTTGCCGCTGCCGGATTGCCTGTTGCCGGATGGTCTGGTGGCGGCGTTTGTTCAGCCAGAAGAGCAGGCCGGTGAAAATGACGATCAGCGCGCCGATAATCAGGTTCCGGCGCAGAACGGCACGTTGTACCTTCTTTTGTCCGGCTAAATATTTCTCTGCCTGAAGGGTGCTCTCCAGCACCGTGATTTTCTTGTAGTCAAATTCCTGCTTCAACGAATCTTTAAGCGCCAGAAGCGAGTCCTTGTATGCCGCGGCAGTCCGGAAATCACCGGTTTTGTGGTGATAAAGGCCTAACGTCTCATATCGGATCAGGTCATAGCCGGGGTGCGTCCACACAGGCATCACCACGGCCGGAGGAGCCAGATAGGTTTTTGCCTTACTGACAGAATCGAGGTGCAGAAGCGCATTGGCGGCATAAAACCGGCTGATAACCGCATTCTCAGGAATTACTTTTTCGTTGGTCCGGATATCCTGGTATAAAAAGGGGAGCGCTTCTCTATAGTTGCCCTGAAGGCGTAGTACATTGCCCAGGTTACCTGTAATTAAGGCTTCGTAATCCTGCCGCTTCTCTTGTCTGCATGCCTGGATACCTGCCTCAAAAGCCGTTTTTGCTTTGTCAAAGCGTCTCATTTTCAGGTAGGAAAGTCCAAGGTTATTCCATACGCCGGAACGGGCAAAGATATCGGAGTGACCGTGTTTCAGCGCCAGCCGTGAGTAATAGGCAGCCGTGTTGTAATCTTCGTAATAGTAATAGACCTCGAAAAAACCTTTTAAATAAAACTGAGGCAATGCCGATGGATCAGGATACGCTTCGTCAAAAATGGCCTTTGCCCGGAATAGGTCGGGCAGGGCTTTACTATACTGATTAGCATAGAATGCGGCCATTCCTTTCATGTAAAATAAATAGCCTTTCAGGTCTGTATACGGCGATTGCTCGACGTAGGCTGTCAGCGCAGCGTCCTGTTTCAGATCTGCTTTATTCAGCTGCTGATGCTGGAGACCGACAACGTGAACGTAATGTGTTAACCGGTGGTCGCCCAGGGTAGCCGCTGCCGTCTGCAGGCTGTCAAGGTAGGACGGGCGCAGGTACACAATCCCTGTCCGGAATACTATGTTGAGTAACTGTTCGATCCGCTGATCGGGGGTAAACCGGGCAAGCTCCTGTACAAGCAGTGGGGGCTGACTATAAACGTATGGTAGTAAAAAGTAGAGTAGTCCGGTAAGTATAGCTATCTTTCTGTGTGTCCTTTGGGTAAAAGCGTAAAGAGAATACTCAGTAAAGATGATTTTACACATACGGCAGTTCCTGATCAACCTGTTAGGGGGCACTTACACAAAGGTATAAAAAAAGCGATGGCACAACTGAACCAGTTGTGCCATCGCTTCTAGTAATCAGGGACTGACTTACGCTTCAGCGCTGTTCATCACCTCTGTTTGCTTACGGATCGACTCCATGTGAATAATCTTGTAGATCTCTTCAACCAGCTCCGGATACAGACCGAATTTCTTCGCCTGCTCGGTACGGGTATTCAGAATCTCCTTCCAGCGGTCAGGCTGGAACAGGGTCACATTGTTGTCGCGTTTGTATTCGGCCAGTTTCTCTACCAGGGCCATACGGGCCGCCAGCATCTCTACCAGTTGGCGGTCTGTATTGTCAATTTTCTGGCGGAGTTGTTCCAGAGCGCCTTTAAACTCAAGGTTTTCTGACTGTACCGTACGGATGTGCAGGTGGTCCAGCATTTCGCCGAAAGCGGCAGGGGTCAGCTGCTGGGCAGCGTCACTCCATGCTTTGTCCGGGTCAATGTGCGATTCCACGATCAGACCGTCATAGTTCAGGTCCATCGCCATCTGTGCCAGTTCGTACAGGTATGCACGCTTGCCGGCCATGTGGCTTGGGTCACCGATCATTGGCAATTGCGGGAAGATCGACTTCAGTTCGATCGCCAGCTGCCACATCGGAATGTTGCGGTACTTGCTTGATTCGCCTGTTGAGAAACCACGGTGAATGGCACCCAGCTTGGTGATACCGGCTCCGGCGATACGCTCAAACGCACCTACCCAGAGAGCCAGATCCGGGTTAACCGGGTTTTTAATCAGTACCGGAACGTCAACACCACGCAGGGCGTCAGCAATTTCCTGTACGTTAAACGGGTTAACCGTCGTACGTGCGCCGATCCACAGAATATCTACGCCATATTTCAGGGCTAATTCAATGTGCTCAGGCGTTGCCACTTCCACAGCAAACGGCAGTCCCGTTTCTGCTTTAGCGCGCTGAATCCACGGCAAAGCCGCTTCGCCCATGCCTTCAAAACTGCCTGGACGTGTACGGGGTTTCCATACACCGGCCCGAATGACATGAACCGCGTTTTGTTGCGCCAACTGGCGTGCGGTTTCACAAAGTTGTTCTTCGGTCTCTGCGCTACAGGGACCCGCAATAATTAGAGGTTTGCCGTCGGTCTTGATCCACGATGCTAACGGCTCAACGGCTAAATCTGGCTTCATGACAGATAAAAACAAGTTATGTACTCAACTACCTTAACTAGGAACTTTCAATTTAAATTTTTGGTATATTTGCAAGTGAAACCACTGTGTTTCAAGTTGATTTCATCATTTGTATTGTACGATTATTAGTCTGTTGAAGTAGTAGCGTTTAGGTTGATTAACCGAATATACCGAAATTTCGTTTAACTTTCGGAGCTGTTTAAAAAACCGCTGTATTATTCATTGCTAATCGCTCCTTCAGCGGCACAAACGTATGTCGAACCGCAGTAATTCAATGCTAACGACTGTCCAAAGACTTGCCGACCCACAATCGGGCGAGGCTAGTCCTGTCTCATTTGAGGACACTTCAATTGCTTTTTTATCCCAGTCCGACTTTAAATTAAAGAAAACGTACTGGCTCTTTGCGTTGATGAATAAGGGATGGCTTGTAAAAGTAGGGACTTTTTTTATAAAAATTGCCCTTAAGTTACAGTTACCCATCAAAAAAATCATCAAAACGACAATTTTCGAACAGTTCTGCGGCGGGGAAACCATCCGTGACTGCGAAAAGACGATTCAGACGCTGCACAACGCCCGCGTCGGAACCATTCTCGACTACTCTGTGGAAGGAGAAGACAACGAAAAGAGTTTCGATGAGACGGTTCTGGAAATTATCCGGACCATCGAACGGGCACACGATTCTGTGGACATCCCCTTCTCTGTCTTTAAGGTAACCGGCGTAGCCTCAACGGAACTGCTTGAAGCAGTGCAGTGTGGTGACCCGCTCACCGATGAGCAGAAAGCGGCTTTCGAACGGGTACGCCAGCGGGTAGATGCCCTCTGCCGCCGGGCTTACGAGAAGAACGTGAAAATCTTTGTCGATGCCGAGGAAAGCTGGATTCAGGATACCATTGATATGCTGGCGTATGAGATGATGGACCGGTATAACCACGAAAGTCCGATTGTCTATAACACCTTCCAGATGTATCGCTGGGAAATGTACGATAAGTTTGTGAAGGCAACTGAACAGGCGCGTGCGCACGGCTATGCCCTCGGTGCAAAACTGGTACGGGGTGCTTATCTGGAGAAAGAACGGATCCGGGCTCACGAAGGTGAATATCAGGACCCGATCCATGCTACCAAACAGGATACAGACCGCGATTACAACCGGGCAATCGACTATGCGCTCGAGCACCGCGATGTTATCTCCATTTGTCTGGGTACGCACAACGAGTATAGTTGTCAGTACACGATTCAGAAAATGAAGGACATGGACATTGCCGGTAACGACAAGCACATCTGGTTTGCACAGCTTCTGGGTATGAGCGATAATATTTCGTTTAACCTGGCGAATGCCGGCTACAATGTCGCTAAATACGTGCCATACGGGCCGGTAGAAGCGGTAATGCCGTATTTGTTCCGCCGTGCCGAGGAGAATAAGTCCATTGCCGGACAGAGCAGCCGGGAATATACACTTGTTAAAAAAGAGCTTTTCCGCCGGAAAGGTTGCCGGGTATAGTTTTTCATGCGCAGCAAAAGCGCTGTGCCAGCCGCGAAAGCGGCTGCTTTTTTTTCATCGTGCAGTGACGGCGGCAATAGCCGCAGTAAGCTGCCAGGTACACATATGATCCAGAAAAGCCCTCTTAAGTATTTTCTTTTTGCCATTGTGCTCATTGCCGTTGATCAGGCCGTTAAAATGGCGGTACATCATTTCATGGCCCCCGGTTTTGCCGGACAGATTAAGCTGGTCGGTGACTGGTTTAAACTGCATTATGTCCTGAATCCGGGCATGGCGTTTGGCATGCAGCTCAGCCATACCTATGGTAAACTGATTCTGAGTGTATTCAGGTTATTTGCGATGGCGGGCATTGGCTGGTATCTGGTCTATCTGGCACGGCGCGGGGCACCCGATGGCTTATTGTGGGCCATGGCGATGATCCTGGCCGGGGCTGTGGGTAACGTCATTGACAGTACGTTTTATGGTGTGTTGCTGGGCAATGCCCCCTACGATGCGCCGACGCCGTGGTTCCACGGTCAGGTAATCGATATGGTTTTTATTGATGTCTGGGAGGGTTTCATTCCGGAGTGGGTGCCGGTCTGGGGCGGTCAGTATTATTCGACGCCGATCTTTAACATTGCCGATGCCTGTATTTTTGTCGGGGTATGTTTTATTCTCTTCTTCCAGCGCCGCTATTTCGGCGAGCATCCGGCAGAGGAAGAATCCTACTTGCCCGACGACGTGATGCCGGATGCCAATGAAGCCTCGGTAGTACCGACCCCAACCGACGGATTTACCGACGAAACGCCACAGGCGGAAGCCGTTACCGGCGAAGAACAACCGGCCACCGGTACAGAAGCAGACCAGCCGGTCGCTGATGCCGAAATCCCTGCCGTTGCGGCTGAGGAGCATCCTGATGTAATTACGCCGCATGCCGTAGCCGATAATGCATCGGTTTCTGAACCGGAGCAAAAGGAAGAAAAATAGCCCCTTCCGGAGCGTGTAAGCTGCTCAGCTCATCACTAACCGCATAAAGCAGAAGCGCCCGTTTTCATCACGAAAACGGGCGCTTCTGCTTTATATCCGAAAGAAACTTACTGAATCTCCTCCAGCGGAGTAAAGTCTTTAAACGTACGCTTAATGGCTTTATCCGTAGCTTCTTTTTTGTTCTGCCAGTTGGCATCCAGCTCCAGGGCGACCAGACCGCTCAGACTCATGATTGCCCGGAAGTCATCCAGGCGTTTCACGAAATCACCGCCGCGGCGGGAAGCTTTCAGGGCAAATTCACGGGCAAAGACATCCCCTTTGTTCTGGATTTCGGTTTTCTTACCCAGTACGTAGTTATAGCGTTCGAGCAGGTCTTTCATCGACTTACCGATTACTTCTGTCGCTTCGAGCGTACCCATGGTCAGTACGGCTGTACCGCCAACCGCCGATACATAACGCATATTGGTCTGAACGCTCTGGCTTTTGTTATTGGCAATGATAGCCGGTGTTATCCCGCCAACGGCGCCGAGTGAGGCATTGGCCACTGAGCGGTTACGTTTGCCTTTTTTGGCTTTGCGGTAGCTCCGTTTCAGTTCTTCTTCCTTTTCGCTGAGCTGCTCAACCAGATTCCAGGCACTAACCAGTACCTGCCGGTATTGCGCATACAAGGCGCGGTCCTTTGCCTCCTCATTAATGGCGTTCTGTACCGTAAAGGTAATTTTACGTTCATCGCGGTTCTGGGCCTTATCGAGGGCATAGAACGTAATCTGCACCTGTAACGTATCCAACGGATCTTTCACGAAATCGTAGCCGGGCGTCCAGATAAACTCATACTGATTGTCCGTATTCTTTATCAGGGCGCTTTTCGGTATATTCTGATTATCGGAAAGAAAATCAAAGGCCGATATATCGTCGTCTCCGTTGGGGTCAGAAAGGTAAAACTTCAGGTTTACCGACGCGTTTTCCTTCACCTTGTAGCGTTGTTCTTTAGGAACCACCGTAATGTCCGGCGGCAGATCCATTTGGGTAACTTCTACTTTCAGGCGGCCTTTTGTGCGGCTTTTTGCCGGCTGGTCTTCGACCCAGAATTCAATATAAATAAACTTCTCGTTTTTAAGCTTATTGAACTGGTTCAACGATAGCGTCCAGGTCATTTCTCCCTGCGAACTAAGCTTGCTGCCTTCCGGCATCTGATCGCTGATCGGAATAAAGACAATCGGATCATTGTCTTCGTCCTTAATGGCCGAAGGGTCCATTTTGTACACATTCTGCGTACGGTACCGTACGTAGAACGGCGGGAGCTCACCAATAACCGGCGGGCGGTTTACGTGCCGGACTTTCAGGTCAATACTTTGCGTGGCCGACTCGCCAAACTGGTTATGTACTTCGAGAAGAAGCGGGATTGTTTTTACGGTCTGAATGCGGTCGGCAATGTCATAACCGGGTTTCCAGGTAAATGTACCGGCCGAGTCGAGTAACATGCCATCCAGTTGCCCCTGCGCCAGTCGGAACGAGACCGAATCAGCGTTGGTGCCAATGGCTTTAAGGGAAAAACGCAGTGTCTGACCTTCCTGAACTACATTCCAGTCGGGCTGCTGAGGAAGAACGATACGCAGTGGTTTATTATCCTGGGCGAAACCGGTGAACGACACCAACAGTGCCAGCACCAATCCGATTATAGGTTTTAATGGAATTATCATTAGAAACTATCAGAGGGGGTTCGTTTACGGAAACGCAAAAATACAACGAAGATTATTGCCGATGATACTTTTCTTAGTCAAAACGTTCTTGGTGGTCAGTTTTATTGTATTTTTCAAGCATATTCTAGCAAGTAAAAAGCCATTCATCACAAGATGAATGGCTTAACAGAAAGACTGTATGCTGTTTACTGAAATCCGGATAAAAGGGACTATTCAGTAAATTAGTTTTTCTTAGGGGCCGGAGCCGGTGTTTTTGCCGGAGGCGTAGCCGCACCGGTACCGGTTGCCGCAGGAGCAGGCTGAGGGGTTACACCCATTTTTTTCAGGACCAGTTCCGTAATGTTGTTGTCTTCCGGAGCATACAACAAGACAACGGCGGTACCTGCACCCGCATCCAGGTTGAAGACGTAGTTATAGCCGTTTTCTTTTGCCACGGCATCAATGTTCTTCTGGATTTTCTGGATAACAGGGTTTACCAGCTGCTGGTATTTAGCCTGTAACTGCTGCTGTGCGTTCTGTTCGAACTCCTGAATCCGCGTCTGCAGACCCTGCAATTCCTTCTCACGGTCAGCACGGATTACGTCAGACATCTGAGCCGCACCTTTCTGGTACGTTTCGAATTTTGTCTGCAGTTCCGTATTCAACCGCTTGAGTTCGTTGGCAGCCTGTTGCTGCTGGATCGTTAATTGGTTCTGGATATCCTTGCTTTCCGGTACTTGCTGCAACAGATAGTCCATGCTTGTATAACCCAGTTTCAACGGACCAGCTGCTGACGTCGTTGGTGCTGTTTGGGCTTGTGCCTGAGCGCTGACGCCGCCTAACAGAAGGGCAGCTACGAACGCCATGACGAGACTTTTCTTCATCGGGAACTTTGTTTGTACGTTATTTTGGTTTTGCGGTTGTTTGCGTGGCCGGACCATCCGGAGTCAGCTGGCCTCCTGCCGGAGCCTTTTTATTTGCTTTATTGTCTGCATCTAACCCCAGCTCTTCCATGACATAGTCTGTGTAGTCGTGCCGTGGGTTAGTATACAACATAACAAAGTCGCTGGCTTTGTCGAACATAAAGTCGATCCGCTTCTGGGCGGCTACCTTGTCGATAGCCCGCTGAACGACTTCCATCGGTACTTTAATCAGTTCTTTCTTTTTCTGATAAAGCATGCCTTCGTAGCCAAATACTTTATTGTTGTACTCGCGTGCTTCCCGTTCCTTATCCGCAATAACACGCTGGCGCTCACGCTTCATGTCATCGGTCAGCAGAATCTCTTCTGCCTGATAAGCCCGTTGCAGCTTTTCAATTTCTGTCTGCTTGTCCAGAATGTCTTTAGACCAACGGTCGGCAAACTTATCGATCTCTGAGAGTGCTTTCTGGTACTCCGGCATCTTGCTGAAAATAAACTCTGTATCCACATAGCCTATCTTCTGGGTTTGCGCAAAAGTGTCGTATGTGCCCAAAAAGAAACACAAAATTACGAAAAAGAGTCCTTTATTCATGCGCTTAATCTTGAATTTTTTGCAGGTCGTGGTTTAGTAACAAATTGATTGTCAATCCTGAATCAGACTCTTTGTCTGTTAGATTGGCAATCGGGAAGGAGGTTTAACCGGTGCCTTAACTAAAAGAAGACAAATAGCTTGGTACGTCAGAATCAGTACGTAACGGGCTATTTATCTTCTTTTATTATGAAACGAACGGATGATTAATTTCTTATCGGAACTGCTGACCGATCGTGAAGTGGAACTGACCGGTGTTGGCTTTCTGAACACCCGGCAAGGCATCAAAGCCCCAGCCGTAGTCAATACCGATCAGACCAAAGGCCGGCATGAAAATACGGGCACCTGCACCGGCAGACCGCTTAATATCAAACGGGTTAAACTGTTTGTAGCTTCCCCAGTTATTACCGCCTTCAACAAAACCCAGTACGAAAATGGTTGCCGACGGGTTCAGCGATACCGGATAACGTAGTTCCATCACGTACTTGTTATACACGACACCACCCTGACTAGCCTGGTTGGCATCAACCGCCCGGTTGTTGTCGGCTGTATATACCCGGCGATCCGGATAACCGCGGAGACCGATGATGTCCTGCGCGAGGGCAAATACACCCTGACCGGCCAGACCTGAACCCCCTAACACGAAGCGTTCAAACGGCCCGATTTCGGTACGCGAATTATACCGGCCCAGGAAGCCCATGTGAGCGCGGGCACTCAATACCAGTTTGCCGACAACGGTCTGGTACCAGGTAGCATCGAACATCCATTTGTGGTATTCAACGAACTTGAACCGGTCTTCGGCTGATGGCTTGTAATCGGCCGGGCGGAAGAGCGAATACGGCGGCGTAAACGAGCCACTTACCGAGAACGTAGACCCTGAACGCGGGAACTGCGGGTTATCGACACTGTTCCGGGCCAGCGTTGTGTTAAACGTAAAGTTGTTTGACCGGCCGTTGCGGTAACCGTTATAGAACAGGTCAATATTGTCGAGGTTGTAGCGCTGATACGTCAGCGAGTGATTCAGCGTAAAGAAGTCATCCGGCTTTTTCAGCTGACGACCCAGACCGACCGTAATCGCCGTGTTATCGTAAGCACCGACTGCCGTGGCACCCCGTGCACCCCGTGTGTAGAAGTCAAGGCCGTACTGACGGTATACGGTGTGGCTCATGCTGACCGACAGGGCGTTTGGCTTGCGGCCACCTAACCACGGCTCAACAAACGACAGGGTATAGGTCTGGAACTGCTTACCGTTGGCCTGGAAGCGCAGCGATACGCGCTGACCGTCGCCCGACGGCAGTGGCCGCCATGAGCTGAGGTTACCGATGTTCTTTGCCGAGAAGTTGTTGAACGTCAGACCGAGGGTACCGACAAAGCCGATAAAACCACCCCAGCCACCGGAAAGCTCAATCTGATCAGACGGCTTTTCTTCAACAGTGTACTCGATGTCAACCGTACCGTCCGGCTGCGGAACCGGCTGAATACCGATTTTTTCCGGGTCAAAATAGCCGAGGGTGGCTAATTCGCGCTGTGTACGGATCAGGTTTGTTTTCGAGAACTTCTGGCCCGGCAGCGTCCGGATCTGGCGCATAACCACGTGGTCGCTGGTTTTCGAGTTACCGTTCAGGATAATGCGGTTGATCGTTGCCTGCTTGCCTTCAAAAATCCGGATTTCAAGATCGATGGAGTCACCTTCAATCGTCCGCTCAATCGGTGTGGCGCTGTAATACAGATAGCCATCATCCATGTAAAGCGAACTAAGATCCTGACCCGGGTTACCGTTCAGTTTTTTCTCAAGCTCTTCGGTGTTGTATACATCTCCTTTGCGGATACCAAGCACCTCACGCAGACGGGTGTCCGGATGCAGGTAATTGCCTTCGAAGTCAATGTTACGGATGTAGTATTTACGGCCTTCGTTCAGGTTCAGCACCAGATCAATGGTATTGCCACCCTTATTGATAACCGTATCGTGTTCGATGGCGGCATCGCGGTAGCCCAGCTTGTTATAGTATTCAACAAGCTTCTGTTTGTCTTCCTCGTATTTCTTCGGCACGAATTTCGACGGCGAGAACACGCGGCCAAAGCGCATCTGCTTCGTGCTCTTCATTTTCAGACGTACCTTCGACTCATCGAGTTCCGAACGTCCGACAAACTGAATATCATGGATTTTAACCTTAGGCCCCTTGTCAATCTGCACACGCATGGTTGCGTTGTTGCGGCTGCTGTCGGGGATCGTTGTAATTTTTACTTTGGTATTGAGGAAGCCTTTTTCAACGAAGAATTTCCGCACCGACATCTGGGTATTTTTCACCACCGTTGTCGTGATGATTTTACCGATGTTGAGCTTTACCTTATCTTTCAGTGATTCCTGTTCGCCTTTCCGGATGCCGACAAAGTTAACCTTGAACAGACGGGGACGTTCTTTTACCGCAAAATTGAGGGAGATTTTACCGTCCTGTACCGTATTCGCAAACAATTCTACTTCATCGAGCAGGCCCGAATCCATCAGTTTACGGATGGCAGAGCCCTGTGCTTCGCCCGGAATCCGGATTTTGTCACCAACTTTCAGGCCCGACAGCGAGACCAGCGAGTTTGGGTCCAGAAAGCGGGTTCCCGTGACGGTAAGGCCTCCGATCTCGTAATCTTTCGGATCAGCATAGTTAGTCAGTTCGTTGGCCGGGGCGGCCGGGGTGGCCGCTGCACCCGCACGTGGTGCCGCACCGACACCTATCCTGACCTGGGCAAAAGAGGCTATTGGCAACAAACCAACGGCTATAACGCTAACGCTGAGCCAGTTTTTGAGGTTAAACACGATGTAATTGTATGTTAAAAACTTTGTCATCCATCTTTACCTGTTACTTCACCAACTGCTCACTGGTTTTACCAAAGCGCCGTTCGCGGCCCTGGTAGGTGAGGATGGCTTCATAGAGGTGTTCCCGCCGGAAATCGGGCCAAAGCACGTCGGGCATATAAAATTCAGAATACGCCAGCTGCCACAGCAAAAAGTTACTGATACGCATCTCGCCGCTTGTCCGGATCATCAGCTCCGGATCGGGCATATCGCGGGTACATAAGTGCCGGCTGAATACCTCTTCCGTGATCTGCTCCGGCTGGAGTCGTCCGGCGGCAACTTCGGCTGCAAGCTGCCGGGTTGCTTCCAGAATTTCCCAGCGTCCGCTGTAGCTCAGGGCCAGTACCAGCGTCAGGCCGGTATTGCCTTTTGTTGCCTCAATTGCTTCCTGCAATTCATGCCGGCAATCAGTAGGGAGGCTGGCTGTATCGCCAATGGTCGCCAGACGAACATTGTTGTTCATCAGCGTTTTCAGCTCTCCGCCGATTGTATGTACCAGCAGCTGCATCAGCGCGTCGACTTCGAATTTCGGGCGGTTCCAGTTTTCGGTCGAGAACGCATACAATGTCAGGTATTGAACGCCGAGTTCGGCGCATCCTTCTGTTACTTCCCGGACTGCTTTGATGGCATTACGGTGGCCGAATACCCGTGCTGCGCCCTGTCGCTTGGCCCAGCGTCCGTTTCCGTCCATGATAACGGCAATGTGCTTAGGCAGATTGCGCGGGTCGATGTGTTCCTTCATGCAGAAACCCGTCTTTTAAGTTTTTTTAACGCAGGGACAATAATTTAAGACCTTTACACGTGGACTATTTTGACAGGACTATGACATCGAAAGGGTAAACCTCCGGTCTGACAGCCCCTTAAAACAGTATCAATCGCGTTGATCTGTCAGTACCCAGCTGAAAATGAGTTGGCAAATTTACGGAAATGTAGGGGGAATAAAAATAGACTAACCGAATAGGGAATGGCATCTGTCTACGTTAGAAGTATTAAGTTTTAGTAATAGTTTTGCTGATTATTCAGTATCATTGGTGCTGATTTGCAGATCGGGCGTGTTCCGGCCCGGTAATCCATAGTCATCTGGTTGAAAAACACACGATTATTTATGCGTATTGTTCGTAATCCGTTCGTAAAAGCCCTTGCATTCGGGGTATTGGTCAGTGGTATTCTGTTTGGTTGTAAGAAAGACGGTGAAAACGGAGGAGGAGGCACTGCCCAGCCTAAAACTGCGGCCGATGTCGTTAAGGAAGACGCTAACTACAGCATTTTTCAGGCTGCACTGACCCGCGCCAACCTGGCAGATGCGCTGAAGGCAACGAACCTGACGGTTTTCCTGCCGAACAATGCCGCCTTTCAGGCGTCGGGTTATGCGGATGCGGCAGCGATTTCGGCCCTGCCGGTAGCTACCGCGGAGAGCATCGTCAACTATCACGTGTTAAATGGAAAGGTTGCCGTTGCTGATATTCCCGGCGGAACAAACGTATCGGTGCAAACTAAAGGCGGACAATCGGCCTATATCACTAAAACAACCAGCGGTACCGTAGCCACGGTAAGCATCAACGGGGCGAAAATTGTGACGCCGGATGTACAGTCGGCCAACGGGATTCTGCATGTTATCGACCGGGTACTGGTGCCGCCGGTCACCAATATGCTGGATGCTGCCAAAGCTGATCCGGCTAATTTCTCACTGGTTGTCGCTGCCGTAACGCGGGCCTCAACTGTAAACCCGACACTGACATTACTGCTGAGCGGCAGTTCGGCTACCCCGCTGACGGTTTTCCTGCCGGATAATGCGGCGATGACCGCTGCCGGCTTAACGGCAACCGCCATCAATACGCTGTCGCCAACGGCTCTGTCGGCATTGATGTCCTATCATGCAACCAACTCGCTGCTTTTCTCAAGCCAGCTGGCAGCAGGACAGCTGACAATGCTTAACGCCGGAAAGGTAACGGTAACGGCCTCGACAACCGGAGTCGCCACACTGAGAGGTACCAAAAACACAACGGCTGTCAATGTCAAGCGGGCTAACTGGCTTACTACCAATGGTATAATTCATGTAATCGATCAGGTTTTGCAGCAGTAGGTAACTCGCAGCAGGCTGAATACTATACCGATGGTCGGGGCATTGCTCCGGCCATTTTTGTTATCTGTGCATTGATTTTCCAACCTTTTTGCAACGCTATGGGTCATCAATGCGTAATTTTGTAAAAAAACGCGCGTAATGAAGAGTTCCTTTTTAATGCTGGCCAGTGGCATTCTCATGCTGCTTGGCCTGAACGCATGTAATCTAAATCAGGTAGATTCATCTCAGGCTGCATATGACGAAGATCTGAAAAAGATCGACGCCTATGCAACCGCCCAGAAACTGGCCGGTAAACAGACGGCTTCAGGTTTATACTTTGCAATTACTAAAAGTGTTCCATCCAGCAAAAAACCATCGCTGGGAGAGGAAGTAATGTTTACCTATAAACTGTCGCTGCTGAATGGTACTGTCGTTGACAGCACTGCAAAACCGGCATTTTATCCGTTTGGCCTGGGTGCTTTGCTGCCGGGTCTGGAAGAGGGTTTATCGTTGATCGGTGAAGGCGAAACAGCGGTGTTATTGCTGCCATCTGCGTTGGCCTATGGTACGCAGGGTAACTCGAAAGTTCCGGCCAATTCAGTTGTCCGGTTTGATGTACAGCTGGTACGCTCCCGCACGGAAGACCAGCAAATAGATGATTACATCATTGAAAAAGGCTATAAACTGACAAACCGCTCAACGACCGGACTACGGATTATTAAAACATTGGATAATCCCACCGGGGCTGCTTTGGCAACCAACCAGACGGTAACGGTGAAATATGCCGGCCGGACGTTCCGCAGCTCAAGCGACTTCGATGCCGGAACCTTGTCCATGATTCTTGGTCTGCGTCAGGTGGTTTCGGGTTTCGAAGAAGGCGTGGGGCAACTCCGCGTAGGCGAAAAGGCAACCATCATCTTCCCGTCGTCGCTGGGCTATGGCTCACAGGGCCGGGCCAATAACGGTGTGTATGTCATTGCCCCCTACGCACCGCTCGCGTTTGACATTGAAATCGTCTCTGCGAAATAAGCAGACACTAAAACAATTATATAGTGGTATGGTTTAAAGAGTTTGAGTCACAGCCTCAATGCTGTGTCATCAAACTCTTTTTTTATGTCCGAACCTGTATCTGTTGTCTGGCTTCGCCGAGATTTACGCTTACACGACAATGCGGCACTCTACCATGCACTTACCTCCGGCCGCAAGGTTATCGTTCTCTTTATTTTTGACAAAGTCATTCTGGATCAGCTCGATGACCGTGCTGATCAGCGTGTTGAGTACATTCATACTGAAATTCTTGACCTGCATACCCAACTGCGCCGGGCAGGGTCCTCGATGATTGTCCGGTACGGCGAACCGTTGCCGGTCTGGCAGCAATTGCTGAACGAATTTCCGGTGGAAGAGGTCTTTGTCAACCGCGATTATGAGGTATATGCCAAAGACCGTGACAAGGCGGTCAGCGGTTTACTGGCCGAACACGGTATCGCTTTTCAGGCCTTTAAGGATC
The DNA here is from genome assembly GCF_057652235.1 of Arsenicibacter sp. R0_47. Taxonomy (NCBI): domain Bacteria; kingdom Pseudomonadati; phylum Bacteroidota; class Cytophagia; order Cytophagales; family Spirosomataceae; genus Arsenicibacter; species Arsenicibacter sp. R0_47. Next base: position 143,270 of record NZ_JBYFCJ010000001.1, read on the forward strand.
AGGCAATTTTTGACCACGACGAAATTCTGACCGGCAGCAACACCCCTTATACGGTGTTTACTCCATACAGCCGTAAATGGCTTGGGCAGCTTAACCCGTTTTATCTGAAGGCATACCCGACCGAAAAATATTACGATGCTTTTCTTCAGCTGGAAGAGCAGCCGGTGATCAGTCTGGCAGCGATGGATTTTAAACCGGCCGGTAAGCCCTTCCCCAAAAAAACAGCCAGTGATAATTTGCTGAAACACTATCAGGAAACCCGCGATTTTCCGGCTAAGAAAGGTACATCGGAGCTGAGTCTGCATCTGCGGTTCGGTACGATCAGTATCCGGGAGCTGGCCCGGCAGGCACAGGCTACCAGTGCTACCTACCTCAATGAGCTCTGCTGGCGCGACTTCTATTTTCAGGTGTTACACCATTTCCCGCATGTAGAAAAAGAATCGTTCCGGCGGGAGTACGATGCCATTCCGTGGCGGAACAATGAAGCTGAATTTGAGAAGTGGTGTGCGGGGCAAACGGGCTACCCGCTGGTCGATGCCGGTATGCGGCAACTGAACGAAACCGGCTGGATGCATAACCGTGTCCGGATGGTAGTGGCCAGTTTTCTGTGTAAACACCTGCTGATCGACTGGCGGTGGGGAGAGGCGTATTTCGCCCGTAAACTCCGCGATTATGACCTGTCGGCCAACAACGGGGGCTGGCAGTGGGCGGCCGGAACCGGAACCGATGCGGCGCCCTATTTCAGGGTATTTAACCCAACTGAGCAGGCAAAGAAATTTGATCCGAAAGGCGAATACATCCGCCGGTGGGTTCCTGAATTTAACAGCCTTGGCTATACTAAACCGATCGTTGAGCATGCCATGGCCCGGCAACGGGCGATTGACACGTACCGGTCAACGCTCAAAGGCGAATAAAAAAAGCGGGGGCTGCTAAACAGCCCCCGCTTGTCGTTATACCCATTCCCATTGATGAACAGGCCGTAAGGTGAGTCCCCGCCGCCAGCGCAGAAAGCGCGGCCGCCGGAAACGAAGGACAACCAGGCCAAGCAGCTTTTTGATGGGCAGACTTGATTTCGACGTAGACAGATCGTCGTCTTCGTCGTCGCCGCCTAAAGCGCTTGCCAGCCAGCGTTCCACCGCTGATGGTTCTCCCCACAAAGCAGTATTAACCCGCGGCCCCCATGTACGGCTCGCAAACAGGCCTGCTTCCTGTCGTTTTTCAGCATCTATCGCCTCGTCTCTCGATTTCTTATCGAGGGTGGCAGCGGCCAGCCAGCGGGGCAATGGACGTGTGAGGAAATTAATGGTCCGTTGGGACAAGAGCAACCGGTATTGATTCGGATTTGATAACAGCTCTTTATACGCCAGGACCCGGAACAAATACTGGTTGGTTTCACGGTGCAGCCGCAGCCGGTAGTAGTTTTTGTGCTGCTGATGGCTGATCCGCTTCTGGATATGGGTCAGCCCGCTGTTGTAGGCGGCGGCGACCAGTGTCCATGAACCAAGTTCGCGATGAAGGTCGAGCAGATATTTGCAAACCGCAACGGTTGCTTTCTGCAGGTGATACCGTTCATCTACGTTTCGGGAGACCTTTAGTCCCAGGGCCCGTGCTGTTCCCGGCATGAGCTGCCAGTAGCCGGAGGCACCTTTGGGAGAAACACAATCATTGACAAGTTCACTTTCGGCCAATGGCAGATACCGGAAGTCGCGCGGAATACCATATTCCTCTAAAATGGGATCAATGATCGGGAAGAAAACGGCAGAGCGCTTTCTCAGGTCATACAAACATTCTTCCTGCTTACTGAACGATTGCAGGGTTGTCATCCAGCGGCGGCTTACGCCCGGTTGGCCGACTGGTACTTCTTCACCACAAAAGAACACCGGAAACACTCGGCGGAGTGTGTCAACGTTCATCAATGAAGGAGAATTCAATCCACGATGACCGACGAAAACTTGATTGGTGTCGGCCTTGATCATGGCTGGCAAAGCAATCGGTTTCGTGATTGCCATGACCAGTGATAGTCCAATTTGTTTAATCAAAGCGTCAGGTATTTGTTGTGGTTTAATCTGACAATAAAGCCCGTCGTTTAGAACGGGCTTACAATTCAGAAAAACGAAATTACCTGATAATCTGGTATGTTCAAAATTTAAAATCTAAGAATTATCCAATGGTCTGACCGTTTAAATATGAGGTTTTCCTGTTTTTGGTCAAAACAAATGATAAGATCCCGGAACTGGATTCTTTCTTTTTTACAGGAAAACGTATGGTATCCTAAAAGATTGTATGGTGCAGAAAATCCAGATAAATACTGTTACTCCACCCGAATCCGTCCTGGGTCGGATACTCGCCGCCGCCCGCCGGGAGCGCCTCGTCCACTACGTTGTATTTCTCCATCATCCTGCCGGTTTCCCGGAAAACACGGTCGTTCAGGGCCAGCCAGCGGCGCTGAATCGTGCGGGCAGTGTCGCGGAAACCATAGCGTGTCAGCGCCCGGACGGTCAGCCACTGCAAGGGTGCCCAGCCATTCGGCGCGTCCCATTGCTGCCCGGTCTGCACGGGTGTTGTTATGACTCCGCCGGCGTATAAAAAGTTTTGTAAAATGTGTTGGTGGACCAAATCTGCCTGACTGGCGGAAGCAAATCCAAAAAATAACGGGAAGACGCCGGCCAGTGACAGAACCGGCGTCGGCCGGCCGGTTGTCAGGTTAATGTCCATAAAAAAGCGTTGCTCCTCGTCCCAGCACCAGGCCAGGACAGCAGCCTTCCGGCTGTCAGCCTTTTCCTGATACCATGCCGACCGCGCAACGTCCCCCGCCTGTTGACTGGCTTCGGCCAGGGCCTGTTCGAGGTGCCAGAGCAGGCAGTTCAGATCAACGGGTACAATATCGGTGGTGGCAATGGTAGCCATCGACTGCCCGTCGAGGAACCACCGGCTGCTGAAATCCCAGCCCGACTCGGCCGCCGCCCGGATGTGGCGATACAGTGTCTCTGGCAGTTGCCCCGAGGTATGGGCCAGTTCTACATCTTCGCGGTACGATTCCGGCCGTGGCGTCGGCAAGTCATCGTAATAGCGGTTGAGGAGGCGCCCGTCGGGCATGCGCACGACGCGCCGGTATGCAGGGCTGTCGGCCGTAAGCAGCTGGTGGCCATTCATCCAGAAGGCATATTCGCGTTCGAGCTGATCATGGTAGCGGAGAAACGCATCCGGCACCCACTGACTCAGTAACCGCACCATGAGCGAAAAAAAAGGTGGTTGTGACCGGCTCAGGTAATAGCTCCGGTTACCGTTCGGGATGAAGCCATACCGGTCAATCAGGTTGCCGAAATTAGCGATCATGCTTTCGATCAGCGTGTATTTGCCTGATTGCAGCAGACCGAGCATGGTAAAATAGCTGTCCCAGTAGTAAATCTCCCGGAACCGCCCGCCCGGTACCACATAGGGGTGTGGCAGCGGGAGCAGTGACCCTCCGGCCGTCTGCGGATCGGCGGGCCGTGTCAGAACATGCCACAGGTTATCAATATGTTGTTCGGTCGGGATGGTAATGTCACTCTGCCAGGTCGTCTGCGGTGTGTGGGGCAGGGCAAAGTGTTGTTTCACAAAGGCTGCCAGCGAAAAGCCCGGCTGGTCTTTGTTCTCCAGATACGTAGCATAAATACCGGCCGTATCCTGAAGCGGCAGACAGTCGGCAAAGGTTTTGGAATCGGGAAAAATCCGGTGCATCTGCACCGTATCAAACAAGCCCCCGAGCTGTTCGGCGGGAGAAAGCGTAGTGGCAGTCATGAACGACAAGTTATCAGGAAGTTACGGTCTGATTCTGCGTCAAAAATACACACTTTCTGATTTGAAAAAATCAGCCGCGGCGTTATGTTTACGCACCCAAACGTAACTCCTTAACCTATATGTCAAACCAGCGCATTAAACTGTCGCTTATCCTCAATTATTTTGTTTTTGCCATCCTGCTGAACAGTGTCGGTACGGTTATCCTGCAGGTCCAGAATAACTACGGCATTACCGCCTCGCAGGCCAGCATTCTGGAAGCGTTCAAGGATCTCAGCATTGCTGCGGCTTCCTTTGTGGTAGCGTCTTACCTGACCCGGATCGGTTACAAGCGTTCGATGATGCTGAGCCTGGTACTGGTCTCTGTTGCCTGTCTGGCTATGCCGCAGCTGCCGTCGTTCTGGATGACTAAACTGCTCTTTGCCGTAACCGGCGTCAGCTTTGCCCTCATTAAAGTATCCGTATTTGCTACCATTGGCCTGATTACCGATGACCAGAAAGACCACGTCAGCTTCATGAATTTTCTGGAGTCGTTCTTTATGATCGGTGTTTTGTCCGGCTATTTTCTGTTTAGTTCGTTTATTGATGACAATCACCCGGAGTCGCGGGCGTGGCTGAACGTGTATTACCTGCTGGCAGGCATCACACTGGTGGCCTTACTGCTGCTGCTGTCAACGCCTATCGACAAGTCGGGTGTCACCCACGAGGCCGGTAAAAGCCTGACCGATGATCTGTCGGATATGCTGAAACTGGCCGTCCGGCCGCTGGTAATGGTGTTTGTGATGAGCGCCTTTGTCTATGTGCTGCTGGAACAAGGCATTATGTCGTGGCTCCCGACGTTCAACAGCCGGATTCTGCACCTGCCTACCTCACTGAGTATTCAGATGGCCAGTATTCTGGCGGCATCAACGGCCTTCGGGCGTTTTCTGGCGGGGATTATTCTGCGCCGGATGCCGTGGTTCACGCTGCTGTCGGTGTGCCTGATTGTGGCGGCCGGTCTGGTACTGGTTGCGCTGCCACTGGCGGCGTCGGCGCATCAGAGTGATGGCGCAGCCATCACCGGCTGGAGCACTGCGCCGCTGGCCGCGTTTGTGTTTCCGCTGATCGGCTTATTTCTCGCCCCGATCTATCCGGCCATTAACTCGGTAATTTTAAGCAATCTGCCGGTCCGGCAACACGGGCCGATGTCGGGTCTGATTGTTGTCTTTTCAGCACTGGGCGGCACTACCGGGTCGATTCTGGTCGGGCATGTGTTTGATGCTTACGGCGGGCAGACGGCATTCTACTTTTCGTTGCTGCCACTGGCCGGGCTGCTGGTTATTCTGTTTTTGTTTAACCGCATGCAACCTGCGCGGACAACGCCGCTGGAACCGGTTTCGGCCATGCACTGACCTTTGTATGTAATTGAGCGAATTAGTGAATGTGCGATTGAGTGAATAAGCCACTGAAATACAGTAGCTTGTTTTCTGATAAAATCTAATTCTGTTTACTTAAAGGGATATATGCCGGCCAGCCCCGGAGACAGACAGAATTTTATTCTGTCTGTCTCCGGGGCTGGCCGGTAAGATTATAAAAACGCGTCCGGATTAGTCTTCCGGTACAAAAGTCAGAAAGCTGAACTGCTTTTCGTCGAACATCTCCCGGGCAATGTCCTGCAAATGATGCGGCTCAACTGCGCGGATTTCGTTAAAAATATCCTCCAGTGACTCAACGCGGTCAATATCCAGAATGCTTTTGGCCATCATCAGCATAAAGCTCTGATTCCCTTCTTCGGCCATTGCCAGCTGCCCCATCAGCTGTTCTTTGGTCTGATGCATCTGATTGGCCGTGAGGGATTTTGTGCACAGCAACTGCATCTCTTTCTGAATCAGGCTGTAGGCACGATCAACTTTTTTAGGGTCGGTACCAAAATAGATACCCAGAAATCCGGTGTCCAGAAACGGTGTAAAGCTGGCATCAATGGAATAGACCAGCCCGAATTTTTCGCGCAGGTTCATGTTCAGCCGCGAGTTCATGCCCGGCCCGCCCAGCAGGTTGATGAGCATAAAAAACGGCAGCCGCTTTGGATCGGTCAGCGAAAACGCCGGCCGCCCCAGTGCACATTGCGCCTGGGTAATCGGGCGTTTAACCACCTGCCGGACAGCCTCATAGCTGGCGGGTGGTTTCCGGATCCGGCTGGTGCTGCTACGCGGGATATCGGCCAGGTATTTTTCGGCGATCCGTACGACCTTTTTAAACGGGTAGTTGCTTACCGACGAAAAAACAATGCGGTCTGTATCCAGGTTCTGGGCAATAAACTCCTGTAGGTTTTCGCGCGTAAATGACTGAACGGTCTCGGTTGTTCCCAGAATATTGCTGCCCAGCGGGTGGTTCTGAAACACCAGCTGGTCGAAATCGTCCTGTAAGGCATCTTCCGGCGAATCGTAATACATTGCCATCTCTTCCAGTACTACATTCCGTTCGCGTTCGATCTGCTTTTCGGGAAAAACCGAATGAAAAGCAATGTCGGCCAGCAGCTCGGTTGCTTTTTCGAAATGAATTCCGAGCAGCGAGGCATGAAAGCAGACCTTTTCCTTGGTTGTATAGGCGTTTAGTTCGCCCCCGACGTTTTCCAGACGGTTAAGGATGTGATAAGATTTGCGTTTCTTTGTGCCTTTGAATGCCATGTGCTCCCAGAAATGGGCAAGGCCCTGCTGGTGTGGTTTTTCATCCCGGCTGCCAATGTCGAGCATGATGCCACAGTGTGCAATCTGGGTATGGGGTATTTGTTTATGTACAATACGGATGCCGTTGGGCAACGTAACTAGTTCGTAGTCTTCCATTCTGTTAAATAGGAGTACAAAGGTAGTGAAGTAATATCGCGGAATTACCTTTTACTCACTGCCAGTTAATGATAACGACAAGTACTGCCGGTCGGTTCCTGATCATTCAGACCGCGTTTATTGGTGATGTAATTCTGGCAACGGCGTTGCTGGAACAACTGCATGGGCAGTTTCCGGCGGCACGGCTGGATATGCTTGTCCGGCAGGGAAACGAAGGGCTGCTGAAAAATCACCCGTTTCTGAATCACGTACTGATCTGGGAGAAAAAAAAGCGGAAATACGGGAGCCTGTGGGAGTTATTGAAACGGATTCGGCGTACACGCTATGATGTAGTGATTAACCTGCAGCGTTTCGGGGCAACCGGTGCGCTAACGGCATTCTCAGGCGCCGGTGAAACCATCGGTTACGATAAAAATCCCTTTGCCCGATTATTTACGCGCACGGTGCCACACCGCATTGAGCCGGGTGTGCACGAAGTAGACCGGAACGCCGGGCTGATTGCCCACCTGGCTGCCGACCGCTTACCCCACCGTCCGAAGCTTTATCCGTCAGCGGCAGACTATACGGCGGTGGAACCCTACCAGACCGGCCCCTACGTTTGCATGGCGCCCACGTCAGTCTGGTATACCAAGCAGTTCCCCCGTGAAAAATGGGTTGAGCTAATCGGGCAGCTACCTGAAACCTATACTATCTATCTATTGGGTGCTCCGTCCGACAGCAGTGCCTGCGACTGGATTGTGTCCGAAACGGCCGGTAAACGGCCGGTCATCAGCCTGACCGGAAAACTGTCCTTACTTCAGTCGGCCGCGTTGATGCAGGGATCAGTGATGAATTACGTTAACGACTCCGCGCCGATGCACCTGTGCTCGGCCCTGAATGCACCGACCACCGCTATTTTCTGCTCGACAGTACCGGACTTTGGCTTCGGGCCGCTTGCTGACGAGTCCCGTATTCTGGAAACCAAACTGGATTTAGACTGCCGCCCGTGTGGCCTGCACGGCTACAAAAAATGCCCGCTCGGGCATTTTAACTGCGCGTACTCGATTGATGTGCAGGGGTCGTAGGGTTTGGGGTAGGGGGCGTAGGGCAAGGAGCAGAGGGGATCACTGCACTTGGCTCTCAGCTCTACGCCCTACACTTCACAAGGCCCGTAGGGCCGCTACAGCGCAGCGTCGGTAGCATTCGATAGCATTTGGTTGCATGCAGCGTTGGCAAAAAACAACCATTTGCGAAACCGCCGCGTGCCGTCAGGTACGCTACCGGTTCTGTACCTGACGGCACAGAAAAAAACGCGCTGAATTAATGGGCTACCGCTACCGAATGCTACCGACGCTGCGCTGTTGAAGCCCTACGGGCTTTTGTGAAGCAGAGGGGTAAGAGCGGAGAGCTTAGAGCTTAGAGCAGTGATCCCCTATGCTCCTTGCCCTACGCCCCTGCCCCGAGCGCTCCGCCCTACACTCCAAGCCTTGTACGCTACATCCTATGCTCCACGCCCTGTGCGCTCCGCTATTATCCCTTTGCTCCCAGTGATAGCGTGTGGCCCATTTTGTCGCGCTTTGTCTGGAGATAGCGCTCATTGTGTGGGTTCGACGGCAGTTCTATCGGGACAGATTCAACGATTTCAAGGCCGTAGCCCATCAGACCGGCCCGTTTTTTCGGGTTGTTGCTGATCAGCCGGATTTTGTGAATACCCAGATCACGCAGTATCTGAGCGCCTACGCCGTAGTTACGGGCATCCATCGGCAGGCCTAACTCAAGGTTCGCTTCTACCGTATCGCGGCCCATTTCCTGAAGTTTGTAGGCTTTCAGCTTGTTCAGCAGACCAATGCCGCGCCCCTCCTGATTCATGTACAGGACTACGCCTTTGCCTTCGCGTTCGACCATTTCGAGGGCGGCATGTAGCTGACCACCGCAATCGCAGCGGCACGAGCCAAAAATATCGCCGGTGACACAGGACGAGTGCACCCGCACCAATACCGGCTCATCGGCATCCCATGTGCCTTTGACCAGGGCAAGGTGCGTTTCGTCGGTATCAATCTGTTTGAAGGCAATCAGGTCGAAGTGCCCCCAGATCGTCGGCATATCAACGCCGATCTCCCGGCGGATCATTGTTTCCTGCCGCAGGCGGTATTCGATCAGGTCCTGGATACTAACAAGCTTCATACCGAAGCGGTCGGCCATTTCGCGCAGTTGCGGTACGCGTGCCATTGTACCGTCTTCGTTGAGCACCTCAATCAGCACACCGGCCGGTTTCAGACCCGCCAGTTTAGCTAAGTCGATCGCCGCTTCGGTATGTCCGGTGCGGCGCAGGACACCACCTTCGGCTGCCTTGAGCGGAAAAATATGGCCCGGGCGACCGAGGTCATTCGGGTCGGTCGTCGGGTCAGCCAGTGCCTGAATGGTTTTTGAGCGGTCAGACGCTGAAATACCGGTTGTACAGCCATGGCCCAGCAAGTCGACCGAGACCGTAAACGGCGTTGTATGAACGGATGTATTGTTGCCAACCATCATTTCCAGACCGAGCTCTTCGCAGCGTTCCTGCGTCAGAGGCACGCACATAAGGCCGCGCCCCTCCTTGACCATGAAGTTGACCATTTCGGGCGTAATTTTCTCCGCCGCACAGATCATGTCGCCTTCATTTTCGCGATCTTCGTCATCCACAACGATTACGATTTTCCCGTCGCGGATGTCAGCAATGGCGTCCTCGATAGAGTCAAGCCTGATCGGCGCCGCTGCTGAATTGGTATTATTATTGCTCATGCCTTTGTTTGATGTATCAAATGGAGCCGGTTTATCGTCAAAGGATAACCTGGCAATCCTGTTGAACGGGTATTATCTTTGATCGGTCGGTAACCGTTGATTTGAAACCATAACGACTGGCAACAAAGATACGTTTCCCGGGGCGCTAAAATCTCAAAAGATGCGTTGTATGAAGAGGATCAGGCCGTCATTTATAACGAAAAAATCATTACCTCTGTGAATATCAACAATTACCGGAACCGGATACGCCGCAAACAAAGAAGTGTAGTTGGCCTGTGGATGGCGTTTTTCGTTTTTCTTATGAGTATCGGGACAGGCAATCTGGCGCTGGGGCAGAGCTTATGCACTAACCCGCCTGGATTAACAGAGAAAGGCGGCTTCACACTTGTTTCAGATGTTATCTGTTTAGGTAAAAGTGTGGTCATTAACTCAGATCCTAATATTACTTTGCCTAAGTATGTTTATTTGTATGATGGCTCTCGAGACCTATTAGCTCTTGATAAAGTAGCAACTGAAAATCCATCATTTCAATATGCAAATCCTGGTTCATATACCATATTACAATTTGGGACTAAAAATGCAAATAGTACTATTGCTTGTCAGGTAGTAAATGTGTATCCTACTTCTAAACTAGAATACACCTATCAGATTTGTCCGTCACCGACAGGAGCCGGGTATACGGTCAAACTGAACTTTGCGCTGGATGCCATCACCAAGACATACGATAAAATTGAGGTAAACTGGGGAGACGGGCAAGGGCTTAAGTCATATCCGATGGCTAGTATCAATACTATTTCCTACACCTATACAAATCCGGGCAATTACCTCGTACAAGTCAACGGCGCATTTAATGTGAATGTAGGGTGTATTACGGAAAAAAATATACAAAGCATTCCCGTCCGGACGAAAGAGAAACCGGTAATTACTACCCTTACGTCTACCGGTGCCGGTGCAAAAATCGATATTCAGGCAACACCCGGGGATGTGGTCGAACTTTTACAGAAAAACGGATCAACCTTTCAGCCAACCGGCCTGACGGCGATGAGCGGCGCATCCATTAGTGTGTCAGGGACAAGCGGCACAACGCAGTGCTTTCAGCTTCAGGTGAAAGGTGGCTGTGCTACCGAACTTTCAGATGAGGTTTGTACGCTTAACTTATCGGCTGTTTCGGGGAATCAGCAAAATACACTGACCTGGCAGCCTTACGAAGGCAAGGGCTACGTAGCATTTGCGTCCGGCTATTCAATTAGTCGTACTGATAATGGTGTAACAGGCTCACCTACCCAGATTTCTACGCCCTCTACCGTGAGCACCAGACAGCTTGTTGATAACAACGGTATTCAGTGTGGCGTACAATATTGCTACACCTTACAGGCGCGCATGCTGACGGTGAGTGGCTTCCCGACAACTGTTATTTCTAGTCCCGTATGTGTTACCGGGCAAAGCTCGACCTTGCCGGTCGCGCCGACCAACCTACAAGTGTCAGTAGCGGATAACGGGCAGATTGAAGTTCGCTATGTATCACCTCCGCCCTCGCATACTATGTTGGTCCTGCGGGCCGATAATCCGGCAGGGCCGTTTCAGCAGGTTGGGTCGGTTAGTGGTTCAGGGATTTTTAAAGACCTCGGCGCTAATTCGAATGCTCAGTCATATTGCTATCAAATTGTATTTCAGAATAATTGCGGCAATCTATCAACGCCGTCAAAACCGGTATGCAGTGTCTGGCTAGGGTCAAAATCAGCCGGTATCGACTGGACGGCTGATTCTCCGTTTACGCCGGGAGTGGTACAGGAATATGTACTCGAAATTTATGATCTTGACACCGGAGCATTGGTGGATCAGGAACGTTTAGGAGGTATCACGCATTATGATCCGCCAAATGACCCGTTAAACCAAACGTATCGTTATCGGATCGTGGCTGAAAGTAACACTGGGTTCCCCAGTTATTCAAATTACTTCGAGTTAAAGCGAAATGCCAGTATATTTGTACCAACCGCGTTCACACCGAACGGCGACGGAAAGAACGATTTATTCGTCCCTTTTGGAATTTACTGGAAGGATGTCAGTTTAACCGTCTACGACCGTTGGGGAGAAGTGATCTACAATGAAGCGATTGTCAATTATAACCAGGATACAAATCCACTTAAAGGTTGGGATGGCAATGTAGCTGGTAATCAGGCTCCAACAGGGACATATCAGTTTTTAATCAGTATAACTGATAAAAATAATAAGCAAGAACTGAAACGTGGTACGGTAACGCTGCTCCGCTAAACGGAAAACGATATGTTTGGAAACTTAGGAAATATGATGGACATGTTCGGGAAGATGAAGGATATTCAGGCCCGGATGAAAGAAGCACAATCGACCCTGTCGGCTATTACTGATACCGGCGAAGCGGGTGCCGGCATGGTAAAGGCAACGGTTAATGGCCTGCGGCAGGTGCTGAAAGTCGAAATCGACCCGGATGTTGTGAAGCCGGAAGACCGCGAAATGATGCAGGACCTGATTGTGGCGGCCATTAATAAGGCCATGGAAAACATTGAGCCTAAAATCCGTGAACACTTAAAAAAATCGACCGAAGGGTTGTTGCCGAATATCCCCGGGTTCGACCTGGGCAGTATGATGCAATAGAAAGTGGTATTCACCCGCTAACCACTTTCTACAGATTCATGGATAAGCTTGCGATTGTCATTCTCAATTACAACGGCCTGCATTTCTTAAAACAGTTTCTGCCATCGGTGATCGAACACGCCGATGGCTTTCGTGTTTATGTAGCCGATAGTGCGTCGACCGACGCCTCAGTAGCCTTTGTCCGGGAAACCTTTCCGACGGTTCGGGTCATCGAACTGCACCAGAACAAGGGGTATGCCGGGGGCTATAATCTGGCCCTTGACCAGCTCCGGCAACAGTATGGCGGAGCGACCTACTATGCCTTAATCAACTCCGATATTGAGGTGACCCCTCACTGGCTCGATCCGATTGTGCGGCTTATGGACGCCAATCCGAAGATCGGAGCCTGTCAGCCCAAAATACGGGATTACAACCGCCGTACGTATTTTGAACACGCCGGTGCAGCCGGTGGCTTTATGGATAGCATGGGCTATGTCTTTTGCCGGGGGCGGGTTTTTGCCACTTTTGAAACCGACGAAGGCCAGTACGATGACAACCGGCCGGTATTCTGGTCAACAGGGGCCTGCTTTGTGGTCCAAGCCGATGTGTTTCATGCCGTTGGCGGCTTCGACGACGATTTTTTTGCCCATATGGAAGAAATCGACTGGTGCTGGCGGATTCAGCAGCGGGGCTATGAGGCATGGGCCTGCGGCGGATCGGCGGTGTACCACGTCGGGGGCGGCACGCTCCATAAATCAAATCCGCATAAAACCTTTCTGAACTACCGTAACAGCCTGTTTATGCTCTACAAAAACCTGCCGGCGGGCAATTTGTGGGGGAAGCTTTTTTTTCGGCTGGTGATGGATGGCCTGTCAGCGCTGCTGTTTATCCGCGAGGGGCAGTGGGCCGATGTATGGGCTATTGTCCGGGCACATTTCGCTTTTTATGGTGCATTGGGCCGGTTGCGGCAACAGCGTAAAGCCCTGCAGCCCCAGGTGCCGCTGAGTCAGTTGCCTGTTTTTCAGAAAAGTATTGTCTGGCAGTATTTTGCACAGGGCCGCCGGAAGTACAGTGAGCTATCTGCCGATTGCTGATTAAAGCTCCCAGATGGTCGGATGTGCGTTGCGCCGGACGTGCTTTTTGAGCTCCAGCCAGAACGCAAGAATAAAGTAAACGATTACCGGAGAGCCGAATGTGAGGAAGGAGGTGTAAATGAAATATAGCCGGATACTGCTGGCCGAAATGTTTATTTTTTCGCCAATACGAGTGCAAACGCCGAAAGCCTGTTGCTCTACGAAATACCGAAGCTTGTTCATGCCAGAACGATGGTTAAAAACGGATAGCAATTTACTCAAATAACGAAGAAAGTACCAGTCCTGCCAGGCACTATCGTGTAAAGTTACCAATCGGTCAAATTGTTTTATCTTATGGGAAATTAATTTTTCGCGAAACTTTGTTTGTTACTGGAACAATTTTATTTACTTTGTGATTAGAGAAAGGCCATAAAAGCATATTTTATGTCTTTCCGACAAAGTCCGGGATTATATCTTGCCAGGTACACGCTGTTTGCTTAGTCTGGGCCGGTTTCACGTTCTTTGTTTGACCTTCGACGAGCATGTTCTATTTCTAATTTTTATTATTTTTTATGCAAACAGGTGTAGTAAAGTTCTTTAACGAGAGCAAAGGTTTCGGATTCATTGTTGACGATGCGACAGGTAAAGACATTTTTGTGCACATTACTGGTCTCAACGGAATCACTATCCGCGAAAAAGATCGTGTACAGTTTGATGTAGTGGACGGTAAAAAAGGTCTGAACGCTACAAAAGTGAAGAAACTAGACTAAATGGTGCCATATATACAGTGCTCCATAACGAAATAAAAACCCCTTCCTGTGATCACAAGAAGGGGTTTTTTAGTGCCTCGCTGTTTTGCGGGACTAGGCTACCCACGCTTTAACGTCATCGGCTTTCGGCATCGGCACGTCCATTTTCAGCTTTTTGCGTACCCCGCCCAGGTCGTTAAACAATTTGTTGGGGTTAGTGGCTTTCAGTTGCTCAATGGTCAGCAGGCCAAGCTGCTGAAGCGCCGGAATCCACTCCTTCGGCACACCTGCCTCAAGGTACTCTGCTTCGGTAGCCACTTCCTGTTTTTTCTCCGGACGCATCTGCGGGAAAAATAAGACCTCCTGAATGGATGGCTGGTTGGTCATGATCATCGACAAGCGGTCGATTCCAAGACCGACACCGGCGGTTGGCGGCATACCGTATTCCAAGGCGCGCAGGAAGTCGTCGTCCAGGGCCATTGCTTCTTCGTCGCCACGCTCGGCGAGCCGTAACTGCTCCTCAAACCGCTCCCGCTGATCAATCGGGTCGTTCAGCTCGGAGTAAGCATTGGCAATTTCCTTACCGTTGCAGATGGCTTCGAAACGCTCGACCAGCCCTGGTTTGCTGCGGTGCTTTTTGGTCAGCGGCGACATCTCAACCGGATAATCGGTAATGAACGTTGGCTGAATCAACTGGTGCTCAACGGCCTCGCCGAAGATTTCGTCGATCAGCTTAGACTTGCCCATCGTGTCGTCGGTTTTGATGCCACGGTCCTCGGCAACCTGACGGAGTGCGGCTTCATCCATGGCCGACACATCAATACCGGTATATTCCTGAATGGCTTCGAACATCGTCAGACGTTTCCACGGCCGCTGGAAGTTAATCTGGTTTTCGCCAACCTGCACTTTGGTGCTGCCCGTTACATCAATGGCGACTTTTTCCACCATTTCCTCGATGGTATCCATCATCCAGAGGTAGTCTTTGTAGGCTACGTAAAATTCTACCTGCGTAAACTCAGGATTGTGGAACCGGCTCATGCCCTCGTTCCGGAAATCCTTGGCAAACTCAAACACTCCGTCGTATCCACCGACGATCAGTCGCTTCAGGTACAGCTCATTGGCAATACGCAGGAACAGGGTCATGTCGAGGGTATTGTGGTGGGTCCGGAACGGCCGCGCGGCTGCCCCGCCGTGAATCGGCTGGAGAATCGGCGTTTCCACTTCCAGATACCCGCGCTCACTGAGGAAGCCCCGGATCGAGTTAACCAGCTTAGTCCGTTTGATAAAGACCTCCCGGACCTGTGGGTTCACAATCAGGTCGACATACCGCTGGCGGTACCGCTGCTCCGGATCGGTGAACGCATCGTAGGTTTCTTTTTCGCCTTTCTCGTTCACCACTTCCTTGACAACCGGCAACGGCCGCAGGGATTTATTCAGAATCTTAAATTCTTTTACATACACCGACAGCTCACCGGTCTGGGTCGTAAACACGTGGCCCTCTACGCCGATGATGTCGCCAATGTCCAGCAATTTCTTGAAAACGGTGTTATACAGCGTTTTGTCTTCGCCCGGACAAAGGTCGTCGCGACGGAAATAAAGCTGCATCCGGCCGCTGGCGTCCTGCATTTCGGCAAAGGCTGCGCTGCCCATAATCCGGAAACCCATCAGACGACCGGCCAGGCGCACCTTCCCATACGTGGCATCGCCTGAAAGGTCGAGGCCGGGCTCGGGTGTTATGTTGGCCCGCAGATCAGCAATGTGCGCGGTAACATCAAACAGTTCGGCAGGATAAGGGTCAATGCCCATACGCATCAACTCTTCCCGTTTATTCCGTCGGTTTATCTCCTGTTCGCTCAGGTTCATTATCTGTAACAGTGTTTGGTAAAATATAGGGGTAAGCCATCTGTTAACGCGGCGGACCCTACTGATTTGGTCTGCAAAATTAGCTATAAAGATGTTGGGAATGAAACCGACTCTTACTGAAGCGCTTTCTTTTCGGCCATTGGTCAGATCCGGTTACCATTCATCCGGAAAATGCTGGCGGGTTGCCGGATTATTACTAGTATTGTGCTATCAAAACAATATCACTAAGCCATCATGAACGAAAAGAATTTAACATCCATCTCAGGCTACATCCTGTTACTGATTGGTCTGCTCTTATTAGTTGGTTCGCCGTTCCTGTTTCTGAACGGATCCATTGTTGCCGGCGTCTTTGCCGTTTTCGCGGGTATTGTCGTCCTGTCTGGTCTGGCGGTTATCAACCCGAATGAAGGGGTGGTTACTACCTTTTTCGGTGACTACATGGGGACAATGAAACAGACCGGTCTGCGTTGGGTTAACCCGCTGTACTCGAAACGTAAAATCAGCCTCCGCGCACGAAACCTGAACGGCCAGACGTTGAAGGTAAACGACAAAATGGGGAACCCCATTGAAATTGCCGCCGTTGTTGTCTGGAAAGTAACCGATACGGCCAAGGCCCTTTTTGAAGTGGACGACTATCAGCTGTTCGTCCAGATTCAGTCGGAAGCGGCGGTGCGTCACCTCGCTAATTCCCACTCCTACGACAGCATAGAAGAGGAAGGTCCTGTAGTTGATGTGACTTTACGGGACAATACCGGTCAGATAAACGAGGTGTTGGAGCAGGAACTGAACGAGCGGCTGGCACGTGCCGGTGTGAGTATCATCGAAGCCCGGATCAGTCACCTTGCCTATGCACCTGAAATTGCGGGGGCAATGCTGCAGCGCCAGCAGGCGTCGGCGGTAGTGGCCGCCCGGAAGCAGATTGTTGACGGGGCCGTTGGCATGGTTGAAATGGCCCTTGCGCGGTTAGCAGAGAAAGACGTGGTCCGGCTTGATGAAGAGCGGAAGGCGGCCATGGTCAGCAACTTGCTGGTTGTATTGTGTGGAGAAAAGAACGTGAGTCCGGTGGTTAACGCCGGAACCCTGTACAGTTAATTGGAATGGCGACGGAAAAAAAAGCATTTGTCTTACGCATTAGCCCGGAAACGCTGAAAGAGTTAGAGCGCTGGGCACAAGAGGAGTTTCGGAGTGTTAACGGACAGATTGAGTTTATTCTGCACGATGCATTGCGTAAACGAAAGAAAACCGTTCGCCGCGACGATGTAGAAAAAGATACTGCCGATGCTGCTTAGCAAGGGGCTTCCCAACCGGGAGGCCCCTTTTGTTATGTTTATTCAATGGTCATCCTGGTTTTGTTGCTATTCCCTAAGCCGGTTCTTTTGCCAATTCAGCGTAACCGTTAAATGTTACTAATAAATAGAAAGTTAATTAATGTAAAACTAACTTCAGGCGATGTCGGAAACTGAGGCAGCGAAGCGACATGTGAATACCTTCCCTCACCTTGAGGAAGGGTGCATACTGCTTTGGGAAAGCTATTGATTTACAGATGTTTCTGCATTGTTTCGCCGATCAGGCGGACACCATCGAGGGTAAGTGACGGAATGATGTCTTCGAAGGTATCCCGCAGCGACGGAATTTTTCCCGACAGGCCGCCGGTTGCCACAGCAATGCAATCGCCGTTAAGTTCTGTTTTGATTTGCTGAACCAAATGGCGGACGAGGCCTTCATAGCCCATCACGATACCTGCCTGAATGGCGTGG
The DNA here is from genome assembly GCF_057652235.1 of Arsenicibacter sp. R0_47. Lineage (NCBI taxonomy): Bacteria > Pseudomonadati > Bacteroidota > Cytophagia > Cytophagales > Spirosomataceae > Arsenicibacter > Arsenicibacter sp. R0_47. Next base: position 160,681 of record NZ_JBYFCJ010000001.1, read on the forward strand.
GTCGTGTTCTGGCCCAAGGCGGAGGCTGGTTTTTCGATGGGTACTTCCGGCAGCTGGGCCGTATTGGCGAAGAGGGCACGGATAGCCGTTTTGAGGCCTGGTGTAATGGCAACACCCAGAATTTTCCCGTCGCCTGAAACGGTTGTAAATGTCAGGGCGGTACCGAAATCAACGACCACACAGTTGCGCTGGTAGCGGGTATAGGCGGCTAAGGCATTGGCGACGAGATCGGTGCCGATCTCATGCGGACGCAGAATGTCGAGGGGTAACAGCGGGTAAATGCCGGGGCCGATAACAATGGGTTGCTTACCAAACAGGTTGGTCAGCATGTCGCGCATCGTCGGGGTAAGCAGGGGAACAACGCTGCTCAGTACGGTCGTCTGAATCGAGCCAAGAGCGATGTTGGCTTCCAGCAGCCAGAAACGCAGGCGGTTTTCGTAGGCGAGTGCAGGCTCGTCTGTGCGCGCAGGCGTACGCCAGATATGCAACCAGGCGTTATTATGGTAGAGCCCGAAAACGGCGTCGGTGTTGCCGACATCAATGGCAAGTAGCACGATTTTGCTGCTGGGAAATGAATCAATGAACGGAGCGGGGCGAATTGCTGTTCACCCGATAAACCACTCCACCTTGGTACGAAAGTAAGAGAAAAAATTCTATGCGCTGTAACAAATTACGCGGTTTACTGTTTCAGGTAGCTGTAATTGCCACATTATCAGGTTGTAGCTTTAGCGATCAGAAACCGGATAATTTAATCCCGCCGGATAAGATGGCGGATGTGCTGTCAGAAATCCACATGGCTGAGTCGCGGGTTAGCCGCTTGAATCTCCGCTCGATTGATTCGTCGAACATTGTTTATCAGCGGCTCGAAAGTCAGCTATTTAAAAAGCTTTCGGTTGATACGGCTGCTTATCGTGCCAGCTTTGCCTATTATTCCGCGCATCCGGCTGAGCTGGAGGGGGTTTACAAACAGGTGACTGAGAAACTGCAGAAGAAAATAGACGCCGGTAAAAAAGGCGGTAAGCGCCCGACACCATAGAAAAAGGCCTTGTTGCGAACACAACAAGGCCTTTTTCATTAGCCAATCACCAGCTTTTCGATCAGCAGGATAAACAGGTGAATGACTTTGATATGTACTTCCTGAATCCGGTCGGCATAGCCAAAGTGTGGTACCCGGATTTCGACATCGGCTTTGCCGGCCAGCTTGCCGCCGTCTTTACCGGTCAGTAACACGACTTTCATGCCTTTTTCACGGGCAGCGTCAACCGCCCGGATTACGTTGGCCGAATTGCCGCTGGTGCTGATGCCCATCAGCACATCACCTTCATTGCCCAGTCCTTCGATAAAACGCGAGAAGATATACTCAAACCCGTAGTCGTTGCCCACACACGAGATGTGGCTGACGTCGGAAATAGCAATGGCGGCCAGCGAACGCCGGTTGTCGCGGTAGCGGCCCGAAAGTTCTTCGGCAAAGTGCATGGCATCGCAGTGTGATCCCCCGTTACCGCACGAAATTACTTTACGGCCTGATTTGATGGCATCGGCCATGACGACGGCCGCGGCTTCGATTGCCTCCAGATTAGCCGGATTGTCCAGAAACGCATCCAGAACCGACCGCGCTTCGGTCAGTTCCTGACGAATAATATCTTGCATGTTAAGTAGGTTACCTTAAGTAATTGCGGGGCAAAACTCCTGAATTGACGGCAAATCACAAATGATAACGGCAAAAGTTTATTAATAGACAAGGTTGCGATACGCAAAATTCCAGCGCGCCCCGATGGTCAGCAGGTTACTGGTGTATTCCGACGACCGGAACTGGCTCGACCGCAGTCGGTAGGTGTAGCGCGCATCCAGAAACAGATTGTGCTTAAACATGTAGCTGGCGCGGCCTTCGGCATACGAAATGATCGTTTGCCGGCCCTGACCGATGAAGTTGCCTTCGTCGCGGAAACGGCTGGTATAATCCTTCAGGACATCTCGGCCATAATTCCGGCCCGGCGGGTCGTCGCCGTACTGCATGATACTGAACAGACCGGTGACGGTAAGCCGCCGGTGCTGATAACGGGCGATGCCCAGCCATTCAAAGAAATTGGCGCCCAGCGGATGGGCCAGTGGCTGGTTGTAATGCACATAGTTGGTCTGTCCGCCAAAATGCGAATACGTATAGGGCCGTGCCATGTTTACTTCGCCCTGTAAGTCAAGGTTCTGCACGCCGAAGGCATCAATATATTTTAAGCCGGCCTGCGTCGCGTATTTGTTCGTCCATGAACCCTTACCGGCCCGTAAATCACTGATCCGGAATTCGTCGAGCAGAATTTGCCCGTAGGCCATGAAATGCTTAAGAAAATTCACCTTCAGGTCGATACCGGCCAGTGTATTATCAGCGCTGCCACGGTACGATTCGACAAACCGGTACAGAATTACGGGGTTTAAGTAGCCCAGCTCAAGCCGGTCGCGGCTATAGACAACGGCTTCGAATACACCCAGATTAATGTTTTTGGTCAGATTAACACTCAGGTGGTGCATCGCCATGTATTTCTGCGGCACCAGCTGGTTGGCCGGAATACGTTCCTGAACGTTCTGAAGCTCGGTAAACAGGTTGGTATACTGGAAGCGTTTACCGAACCGTGTCGTCAGTTTCAGAAACAGATAAGGCGCCGCATTGTCTGACAGGAACAGCGATCGGTAACCATTACCAATAAAGGTACGGTCATGGCCGAACTGCACGTTAATGGCTTTGAGGACATTGAACGTAAAATGGCCGCGGGCTGCCAGAAAATCAGCGCCACGGTTGCGGTATAGCTTGGCCAGCCCTTCGCCCGGGGCAAAACCGGCATCCACTTCCGGCCGTGCATAAAGCTGCCCGTATTCCTGAATGTATTTAGGGTAATAGGCCTGATTGTCGGCAAAGTAGGTGTAAAAACCCAGCTTTTTCAGAATCGTCCCCCGTACTTCGAGTCCCCTGGTATTGGTGTATAACAGGTTCGTACTACCGGCTTCACGGGTGTAATCCAGGTAAATGACGGGGCTGACGTGCAGATCAAGTTCAGGCGTCTGAAGGCTGTAGAAATCAGATTTCTTCTTATAAAAAATGCCGAAAAGCGGCTTTTCACTATCACCCGGCTGTGCACCGGCAGCCACCGAATGACGGGCCAGCGGATCAATTCTGGTACTGTCAGCAATGGGCTTTACCCATTCCCAGCTATCGTCGCGGAGGTAGCTGAGGTTGAACCGGTCGGTGGCCGACAGCGGATAGTCCTGGTTGGTAAGCACACTATCCGTAAGCTGGATAACGCTTTGCCGGTTGTAGGCCTTCAGCGAACTATGGAAGCCTTCGGACCAGCGGCCCTGCCGGATTTCCATGCGGTCAATCAGATGGTAATAGTCAGTATTGAGCGGGATGTATGGGCTTTGTGCAAGTGCTGACGAACAAAACCCAATCAGGCACCCCGCCAGAACATGCAGCGGCTTTTTCATAATCAGCCGACAAATTAGGTATCTTATTTGGATTAACAGGTGTCCTGTTGCTAAATTACCGCTCTCCTCCGCGAAACGATCCGTCACATTATGTTTGTTTTTGCTCATCAGTCTTCCCTGGCCAATCAGTATATCGCTGAATTGCGTGATGTTACCTTACAAAAAGACCGGCTTCGGTTCCGGCGTAATTTAGAGCGTGTCGGCGAGCTGATGGCGTATGAATTATCAAAGGTACTGCCTTATCAGAACGCCAAAGTAGACACGCCGCTCGGAGTTGCGGAAACCCAGCTGCTGATCCGTCAGCCGGTTCTGGCAACGATCATGCGCGCCGGTCTGCCGTTTCATCAGGGCTTTCTGAACTACTTTGACCATGCCGACAATGCTTTTGTGGGTGCGTATCGGGGCTATGCCAGCGACGACGATGAGTTTGAGATCGAGATGGACTACATTGTCGGTCCTGACCTGACCGGCCGTACCCTGATTCTGGTTGACCCGATGCTGGCAACGGGCCGATCCATCGAAAAAGTATACCACGCCATGCTGCGGTACGGGATTCCGGCGCAGACGCATATTGCTGCGGTTATTGCCAGTCCGGAAGGAATCGGTTATTTACAGGAGCGCCTGCCCCAGTGCCGTCTCTGGCTGGGGGCTATTGATGAGCGCCTGAATGACCATTACTACATCGTGCCGGGTCTGGGCGATGCCGGTGATCTGGCCTTCGGACCTAAGGTCTAATACAAGACCTGTACGCTGCCCCGGTAGGGCTTCTGGTGTGGAATCTGTATCTGGTAGGTATACGGGCCTACCGGTACTTTTTCCGATTTAAACGTACCGTCCCACGGTTTGAGGTATCCCGTTGAGCTGAAAACAACCGATCCCCAGCGGTCAAAAATCGTCACGACCGCCTCCGTCAGCGATTCGATGTTCTGGATCCTCCACTCATCATTGACGCCATCGCCGTTAGGCGTAAAGGCGGTTGGCATGTAGAGGTAGGTTTCGCAATAGATATTGACCCCCTGCGAGACGGTATCAACGCCACAGTTGTAAAGGAATTTTTTCTGAACCGTATAGTTTCCCAATTCATTAACCGTCAGTGTCGGCTTGGTTTCACCGTCGAGGTCAAGGCCATCGCGTTGCCATTGGTAGACAAATTTCGGGTCACTTTCGGTTGTCAGCGTCAGCGGGGTTGCTTCGCAGTGGAGAATGGCCGTCAGGCTGGTTCCGTTTGCGGTGATGGCCGGCGGCGTGGTTTTGTTCTGCTTACAATCGACCACTACAAACTGAAACTCGCGCTGGACCTGTCCGATTTGTTTCCCGCCCCGGAACTCCTTTACCAGTACGGCAAACGAATACAAGCCTAACTGATTTGCTGTAACGGTCAGTTCGCCGGTTGTCGGGTTAATCTGAAGCGTAGGATTGCCGGGAACCGCTTTCGCCGCGCTGAACCCGCTGACCCAGTTTATGGCCGGATAGGTTGTATAGGAGTTGCCGGTACCAAATACGTTTGCGCGGGTAGAGTAGCCGGCCAGCGGGTCAACCAGTTCGTATTGAAGCCGGTCACCGTCGGCGTCGGTTGCCTTAAAACTTACTTTAAACGAGCGGTTAATGCAGACATAATCAGCCGGCGGTACACCGAAATCGGGTGATGAGTTCTGAAAGCCGATGTTGTTTTGGACAACGGCCGGAAAATCAAGGCGGAACAGCTGACCGGTATTGCCCGCATTCTGAATGTTGGCAATGTCTACGTTCCGGCAGCAGCGTTCATAGATAACATAATACCCCTGCGGATCATTGTATTTGCCGGCCGGCAGGTTCACCAGCTTTGAATACACCAGCATATCCAGATCCAGCTTCAGCAGGGCGTCACAGGCAGACGTACTTTGCAGGAGTGGCGTTGGTGAGCCCTTTACCAGATCAAAGCGGTCAACGCGCAGATTGGTGCTTTTACTGAAAATATAAACCCCGAGTACATCATCGATACTGTTCGGCTCCAGGTTCCGCTTGTCGATAAACAGCGACAGGGACAGGTTATAGAAACCAGGTGTAGCGGAGGCCTGTAAGCTCATGTTGCCGCCATATATATGGTTGGCTTTTAGGGTATTGCTACACAGGAGCGCCGCTAACAGAATAAACAGTAAGTGTAGATGTCCTTTCATATTTCTTTCCGCCTTCACGATTTTTTACCCATAAAAATACAAAAAGCCGCGTTGAAAATAACGCGGCTTTACTTTGTGGTAAAAGGTTAGGGTAAGAAATAGGGAATTAGTATGCGACTCCGGAGGAGTCAAACGTATCTAGTTCATCAGTTCGTCGAACGTCAGTGATACATAGTACATTGAGCCGACATTGGCGCTGCCAAAGGCCTGGATGTATGTTTTGCCGCCGATGTTGGTACCGCCTACTTTCAGGATAGATTTGAATGGCTGCAGCTTGTAGCTAACCTGCGCATCGAAGTTCGTAATGGCCGGAACCTGCGTATTGCTGAATAACGAAACCCCGATAGTCGTTGGCTGAATGAAACTCGCTTCGTAGTTGAAACCATCCTGATGACGCAGTGCCAGGTTGAAGCCCAGCTTGTTGCTGCTGGTCACGCGACGGCCGAAATTGATATTGAAGCGGTTTTTCGGTGTATTGAAGCCGGCATATTGCTGCTCAGGGGTTGGCGTAAAGTTTGCCAGATTGTTATTGGCAAAGTTACCGCCAACGTTGAAGCCGCGCGGCAGCGAATAGTTCAGACTGATGGCAAAACCGTTGACCTTGATTTTTCCGGCTGCGTTTGCCGGCCGCGAGTACCCTTTAAAGTAACCGGCGCCAATACCTGATTCAATCGGTAGGCCGGGAGCGGCCGGTTGCGTTGGTACAACAATGACCGTACCCCCCAGGAAGTTAGTATAAGTGCTTGTGTAGTAGTAGGCATCCACAAACAGTTTCTTCGCGATCAGGCCTTTATAGCCGAATTCAATGGACTGAATACGTTCCGGTTTCAGCGGCGATGCCTTGTATTTCGGCAGTTTCGCCAGGGCGAAGGCCGGAGCCAGCTGACTGACAAGGCCCGGAACCTGCGCCTGTAGGATGCCTGGCAGCTGCGCCTGCAGAACGCCTGGCAGCTGGGCAGAAACACCTTGCTGAATCGCTGCCGCTGCGTTGGCTGCCGGCAGCTGACCGGCCGCAACCATGGCATTTATCTGAGCGGTTACCGCTGCCGTTACCTGCGTCGTAATCTGCGCCGTAGCCTGTTGTGTCACCGCCGCCGTTGCGTATTGCGTTGCGGCCTGTACGATAGTCGGATCATCCTTGATTTTCTGGGCAATGACTGCCGTTGACAGGTTGTCGCGCAGGATACCGCTGCCCAAGTTATACCGGGCGTCGAACTCCGGCAGACCGCCGATCAGCGTACCGGCCGGTGTCGGTAGATCGATGTACTGGTTCTGGGTAGTCGGGATACGGAAACCGGTCTGGTACGATACCCGCAGGTTCTGATCGCCGAACGAACCAACCGCCGATACACGTGGTGAGAAAACACCGTCAAAGTTTTTGTTTTTATCGTAGCGCAGTGAACCCGTCAGCTTCAGGTGATCGCTGAACAGGTTTTTACCAGCCTGTACGAATGCGCCGTACTCATTGATCGGAATGGTACCGCTGCGGCCTTCTTTCGTATCAGCAAACAGCGTTCCGTTTGACCGGAGCTGATACTGGCGGAAGTTGGCACCTACCAGGAGCTCCAGAAATTTGATCTGATTCTTTAAATTATAAACACCTTCTACGTGATAGAGGTTGGTTTTATCGCTGAATGCACCGCCGCCGTCTACAATCGCTTTGTTACGGTAGGTGTCCAGTAAGGATTTGTAAGCGTCTGTACCCGGAACCGGCATGCCCTTGTCGGCTGTAGCGCGGGCCGTTACGTGAGCGTCTTCAACCGACTGACCGGCAGCACGGGCCTGCGCAAAGGCGCCGGTATATTCACCAAACCATGTTGCGTTAGGCTTGATCGCGTTCAGCATGTTTACCGCGGTCAGACCGGCGGTGTACGACTGACCCGAGCGCTCCTGCGTTGTGTAGGCACGCAGGGTGAAGTTATCGCCGCGCAGTTCCAGTTTAGCTTGTGTGAGGCTGAAGTTGCGGAGCGAGTAGCGTCCGGCCCCTGTATACACGGTTGTTCCTTGTCCGTAATTGACCTGTCCGATGGCTTCAATGCGGTCGTTTATGCGGTAATGAAGGGCAACATTGCCTTTAAAGCTTTTGGTATTGTAGTCGACCATATCGCGTTCCATGTAACCCGTACGGCTAACTACCTGATTCGGAACCAGACCGGCTAACGCTGACGGTAAACGGCCTGCCGTAACCAGCGAACTGGCAACGCTGCTGATGTTTGTCTGGATTTCGTCACCGTAGATATTAACCCCATCATAATCAGGGTTAACGCCTTTTACGCGGGTGCCGTTCTGAATGCCGCCAACGTTCAGGTTGGTGTAATTGTTAGCTTCCCAGTCCTTAGCCTGGATATAAGCGAGGTTTACCTTAAATGCAAATTTATTGTTAAACGCTTTCGCATAACGCAGCGAGAAATCCGAGAACGGTGTTGTGGTTTTAGTCCGGCCCTGAGCCGACATAACACCGGCCTTGGCCGTAGCGCTCAGGCCCTGATACAGGAACGGGCTCTTGCTGTTCATCAGAATCAGACCGTTGATCGCGTTCGGGCCGTACAGCGCCGAGGCAGCACCCGGTAAGACTTCGACGCTTTCAACGTCCAGCTCCGGCATACCCACAATATTGTCAACCGGGAAGTTGAGGCCCGGCGCCTGGTTGTCCATCCCGTCGATCATCTGTACGGTACGCGGGTTACCGGTTGAGTTGAATCCGCGGGTGTTGATCGATTTGAAGAGCAGGCCCTGGGTCGTCATATCAACACCTTTCATATTGGCGAGAGCGTCGTAGAACGAAGGAGCAGCCGTCTCGCGGATGGCGCGGATGTCCATTTTTTCGACGGCTACCGGCGATTTCATAACACTTTCTTCCACGCGGGATGCGGCCACTACAACCTCCTGACCTAAAACGACCTGTTCTTTCAGCTGCAGGTTAATATCGGAGCGGTTGCCGGTAATGGTAATTTCCTGGCCTTCATAGCCAACGGAGGTAACAACAATATTGAATGGTGTCGGAACGCTGGTACTGAGCGAAAAGTTACCTTTCGTGTCAGTAATCGTACCGATAACTTTACCTTTGATGGCAATACTTACCCCGGCGAGTGGTTCTTTGCTGATTCCGTCTGTAATACGGCCCGACAGTTTGGTCTGAGCCATGGTTGTGAGCGTTAAAAAACAGAGAAAAACTGTTAAGTAACGGTTTAGCCACGTAGTTGTTCGTCTCATAGATAGATTGGTTTCGTAGGTTGTTTGTGAATCATTAGTAATCGCAAAACTAAAATTATTCTATTCATTTTGTTCTAAAAAATCTTTTTTTAATAAAAAAAACGGGCCTTATGATGCATGTATCGGAGAAAAATGAACGTATAGGTTTATGTAAGTACAATTTGTCACTGAAAATACTAGTGAGTCTCACCATAACTGTCTTTCTGGTGGGTTGCCAGCGCCGGCCTTATCAGATTACGGGAAGTTATGACACTTTTCCGGCTCCGGCAGCACCTTCTTACGCCGATCAGCATGCCTGGGCCGCTTTACCTGACCGGCGTGATGCTGCTGATTCGATTCCGAAGGGGGCGACGGTAAAGGATGCGCAGAAAGACGCCGGCACCGATGTGTTTTTCATCCATCCGACGATCTATACCGGTAAGCAGCAGGGACCCTCTGCCTGGAACGCCGATATCACCGATGCCGTCATGAATAAGTGGGTTGATCAGTCAACGATCCTGAATCAGGCGTCGGTTTTTAACGGGTCGTGCCGGGTATTTGCCCCACGCTACCGGCAGGCACATTACTACTCGTTTCTGACGAAGAATAAGGCTGACAAGGAAAAGGCGCTCGCCTTGGCGTATGACGATGTAAAGGCGGCGTTCCTGTATTATATGGATCATTATAACCGCGATGCGGCCGGTAATCCGCGGCCGGTCGTGATTGCGGCCCATAGCCAGGGAACGGTACATGCGACACGGCTGCTGACTGAGTTCTTTGATGGCCAGCCCCTGCGCCGGCAGCTGGTGGCCGCCTATCTGGTGGGCATTGCTACACCGGCCGGCATATTTAAAACGATTCCCGCCGGAGAATCGCCGGACCAGACCGGCTGCTTTGTGTCGTGGAATACGTTTTCGCGTAACTACATCCCGACCTACTACGAAGACGGACTGAATAAGGCATTGTGTACAAATCCGCTGACATGGTCTTCGTCGGACACGTACGCCGGCTATGACCTTAACAAAGGTGGGGTAGGCCCGAAATTCAACCTGCTGGCGAAGCCGGCCGATGCGCAGGTGCATAACGGTTTGCTCTGGATCGGGCGTCTGCATGTACGGGGAGCCGCTTTACTCCGTACTAAAATCTGGCATCGTGCCGATTATAACCTGTTCTGGATGAATATCCGCGAAAACGTGGCGCAGCGGATCAGGGCCTATAACCGGCAGGCCATGCGCTGATAGCAGAACCCATAACCCGAAAAGTGACCAATAGTAAGGCTGGAAAAATAAAGACTGCTTTGTAGTTAAATAAAACGGACTATGGTTTACTTGAGCGCTTTGAGTTTGGCTTTTCAGTAGACCATATTGTTTTTTGCCCATATGTTTTTGTATAAATTGGATCAGGTCCTAATAATCTGACCAAACCATAAAGTTTTCGCTGATTTTCTTAACAAAATCGCATTTTTGTACGCTACTTTAGGTAGGAACTATTCAGATAAGACATTAGATCAATGAGCAATACGTACGTAGTAATTATGGCTGGTGGCATAGGAACTCGTTTCTGGCCGTTCAGCCGTACAACTAACCCGAAACAATTCCACGATGTATTAGGCACCGGCCGCACCCTGCTTCAACAAACTGCTGACCGTTTCGATGGCATTTGTTCGCCCGAAAATATTTACGTAGTCACCAGTGAGAAATACAAAGACCTGTGCCAGCAGCAATTACCACAGCTATCAGATGAGCAGATACTGTGCGAACCAATCGGACGAAATACAGCCCCATGCATTGCGTATGCTTGCTATAAAATCCGCGAGCATGATTCAAATGCAAACATTGTTGTGGCACCTGCCGATCATATTATTCTTAAAGAAGAGGAATTTCGCCGCATTATCCGGATTGCCCTGAATGCAACACAAGAGCGGGAAATCCTGGTTACGCTGGGGATTCAGCCAAGCCGTCCGGATACCGGTTACGGATATATTCAGTACCTGCCTGATTCGGAAGGGGATCTGAAGAAGGTGAAAACCTTTACGGAGAAACCGCATCTGGAGCTGGCGAAACAGTTTGTTGATAGCGGGGAGTTTGTCTGGAATGCCGGCATTTTCGTTTTTAATGCCAATGCCATTACCCGTGCATTTGAAGCTTTCCTGCCCGACCTTGCCGAAGTATTTGAGGAAGGTAAACCGTCGTATTACTCGGATCAGGAACCGGCTTTTATTGGAAAAGCCTATTCGCTCTGCAAAAATATCTCGATTGATAACGGGGTGATGGAGCGGGCTGATAACGTTTATGTAGTACTGAGTAATTTCGGCTGGTCGGATCTGGGTACATGGAAGTCGCTGTATGAGGTATCGGAAAAAGACGAGAGCCAGAACGTGATCGACGGGAAGGTAATGCTGTATAACACGAAGAACTGCATCATTAAGACACCGGCTAACCGGCTGGTAGCTATCAACGGGCTGGATGGCTACATTGTGGCCGAATACGACAACGTGCTGCTGATCTGCCGCAAGGACGAAGAGCAGAAGGTAAAGGATTTTGTTGCCGATGCCAAGGACAAAGGCGCGGAATTTGTATAACCGGCGTCGTGAAAATAAAAGCGGGCGAAACATGTTTCGCCCGCTTTTATTTTCAGGTTATTTTATGAGTTCTTTCCGTTTCAGGATTGTTTCCAGGAATTTAAGGTCATGCTCGCTGTTGAAAATGCTGAAAGGCCAGTAGATGAACTGGGCTTTAGACAGTCCGCGGGTTACGGTTCTGGCAAACCAGTTGGCTTTCACATTTTTCAGCGCCTGTTCGTTGTCGAGGAACACAATGTAGGCGTCCTTATCCTTGACCACATCCTTGATCTGATCCCATTTCAGTAAACCGCCTTCCTTTGCGTTGATACGCATCAGAATCTGCCGGCTGTCGATCTCATAAATGTATTTATCGAAAAGCGGCTTGCTCTGCTCCATCTGGGAGATACCGGTAATTTGCACGGCCCAGAAAAGAACATACAGGATAGTCAGCAGGAGGATAACGATGTAGATCCAGATGTTCGAATAAATACCTGTAATACCCAGGATCGCGTTTACCAAAATCAAACCGAGCGGGATAAAACCCCATTTCCAGTTATCTTTCACCCAGAGGCGAAGCGCTATGTTGATATACGTCTTTTGGTCGATCGCGTATTTTTTTGTTTTAACAATCATAGTACCTTAAAATGAAGGCACAAAGATAAAGCGATTTATGGTTTCGGAGGTATGACGATCCGGCTCTGCGGCAGGGTTTTTTTGTTTTCATTTGTTCTTGCGTACATGCAGCGTATTGATCACCAGCTGGCGACGGGCATCCTGACGCATCAGAACATATATCGAAAAGGCCTGATCCCGGGTTTCATAAATGCCGGTACTATATTGCAGCTTTGTTGTATTGCCCTGATAAATGTACTGGAAACGACGCGGTGGGTGCTTCCGGAAAAACGACTGAAGGATCAGCTCGGCATGGTTGGCCGATACCGAAGGAAAATCAACTGTCTCAGATTCAATGACTAATTCAATCTGTTTGTCGAACAGCATGGAGAGCTGATGGGCCTGTCCTTTCTGGAGTGACTGTTTTAAGAGTTCAACGGTATTGCTGTCTGATGAATTACCAAGGGTAACAGTAAGAAACAACAGCGCTATAAAAGCTGTGTAACATTTTTTTGCAATACGGTTCATAAGCAATACAAAATTAATACTGACTTTGCTTTAGTGATAAATCAAATGAGATCTGGTGTTACTGTTAACTTGAAAATTATCATTTGATATACACTTCTGCTCGGCGAAAATTGTGCCAAAGGCTGTATCGTTTACGAGGATATTTTTTAGAATTTTGCGTCTCTGCACAGCCGGAGAGAAAAAACGCCGCTTTTTCCGGGGAAATTTCAGGCCCGTGATAAGCTAAACAAATTAAGAAATGACTACTTCTGCGCAATTGATATTAACAGCAGAGCAGCTTCGTCAGAAGATCCGGCGAATTGCTTTTCAGATTTACGAGAACAATTTTGAGGAATCTACCCTGGTGCTGGCCGGTATTTCGGGCGAAGGCTATGTATTTGCCCGCCGTTTGCAGGAAGCACTGGCCCATATTGCCCCTTTTGAGGTGTCGTTGTTACGGATTGATCTGGATAAGCAGCAGCGTGCCCAACCGCCGGTACAGCTGAGCGAAACGGCTGTTACGTTGGCGGATAAGGTGGTTATTGTGGTTGATGATGTTCTGAATACCGGCCGGACATTAACGTTTAGTCTGCAGCCGTTTCTGACCACTCCGGTACGGAAATTGCAGGTAGCCGTGCTCGTTGACCGGAACCACCCGCTTTATCCTGTTGCGGCTGATTACAAAGGGTATGCCTTAAGTACAACGCTTGCCGAACACGTGCAGGTGGTGCTGAGTGATACCGAACAGGAAGGCGTATATCTGCTATAAAACAGCATACAGGTAAATCCGCCAGTATGATGTACTGTCATTGAGTACCCGAACCAGTTTCAGGTGGTTCATCGCTGCATTCCGGATGGGTATACCGGCAATCAGGTAACGTCCGCCCAGCTCGCGGAAGGCCTGCATGTTGAGCGCAAGCGCATTAACCTGCCGTTTGCTGGTTTTCCCGCACAAAAATGCAGACTCATTCATGCCGAGTTCGGCCACGTAGGTGTAGCACCGGCAGGCGTAGGCATCGTAGTACGTGCGGATGCGGGGAGCCTTGTCCAGTTCGGCGGCAATCACCTTACGGAAGGCATGCTTGTAGCTGAGCAGATAATTATTCTGGTAGCTGTCGAGGGCATAAAAACCGTTGTAAAGCGAAACCGCCGGACTGATGCCGATACTGGCCACCCGGTACGCGGATTGCGGCCGCTGAATATAATCCCGGAGCCGGGCAAACTGGTCTGTGGCGTAAAACGACCGGTACGATATGGCACCCGGCGTTGGTAACCGGAGTAATGTACGCAGGTTTACCCGCCACTCCCGGTTGGCATCAACCATAACTGCGGCCTGACCCAGCACCAGGGCATACAGAAACCAGCGCGGCTGCCGGATAACCCGCAGGGCCATTGCAAAAAGACCCAGCCAGATAGCGGGCAATAGAAAATAAAACCGGTCAAACTGAAATGACTGGAGCAGATTGCCCTTCCCCAGCCAGATCGCCGGAAAGCGGTAAAACCCGCTGAAAAGACAAATACCGATGATCAGCAGCAGGTATGCCGTCAGTTGCCGAAGTGCTTTAAAATCCTTATAGAGAAAGGCATAGGTAGCGGCCACCATCACCGTACCCCGTATCCATCTGGTTGAATAGCCCCCGCAATGGTACTGAATATCGCTGAACAGCTGTACGCTCTTGCCCCAGCTGTGGACGAATGTTTTGGGTAGCAGCCGGGCATAATCGTATTCGGTGCGGTGCGACACATACAGTTTGGCGGCGAAGGAATAGATCATCTGCCATTCGCTGAGACCGTACCCTAGACCCAGCAGCACAAGGGCAAGTAATGACGGAAGATGAAACCGGCGTTGCACACTCATAAAATAGAGGGCCAGTGCACCCAGCGCAACGACAATGAACAGCCCCGCCCACACCAGAAAGGAGTAAAACGGGAAAAAGGCGATGATGAGCCAGTCTTTCCAGGTTTGCCGGTCCCGGGCAATGTTGAGAAACGCATACAGCAGCAAGGGCTGGCCACTCACCGAAATGCCATGGACGACATAGCCCGGCACGATGGCAAAACAAACCGCAATCCCGGTCCGGATAGCCGCCCACGCGGGGCCCGGCAGCAGGTACCGGCGTAGTAACAGCCACATGCCGACAAAACCGGTCAGGCGGATCAGCACCAGATTGACGACGTAGGCAGTGTAGGAGGGGAGAAAGTAAAACAACACCACTTCCAGATTCAGGCCCGACCGCAGGGCTGCGCGCGGAATGCCGTTCATCATGTTGGGCACAATCGCCATCGGATCCATGGCAAAGGCAGTCCGGGAAATTTTCAGAATGTGCAGATAGAGGAAATCACTGTCGAGGTTGTCGTGAATTGTTACATATGCATCCTCACCGAGCAGCAGGTAAGGTAAAAAATAAAGGCCCAGGAGGGCCAGTGCAATCATAAAATACGTTTTTTCGGACCGGAACATTATTCTAATAAAACCAGCAGATCTTCTTTTGTCAGCGATTTTACGAAACTTTCTTCAGTTGTAATTAAATCACTCGCCAATTTCTGTTTCGACCGCTGTAAGGCCAGAATTTTTTCCTCAACGGAATTCTTTGTGATGAATTTGTAAGTAAACACTGTTTTCTGCTGCCCGATGCGGTGCGCGCGGTCAACAGCCTGGGCCTCGCTGGCAGGGTTCCACCACGGGTCAAGGATAAAAACATAGTCGGCGGCGGTCAGGTTGTGGCCCTGTCCGCCCGCTTTGAGCGAGATCAGAAACAGCTTGATGCTTTCGTCTTTCTGGAAGAGTTCGATCTGCGATTTCCGGTCGGAGGTCGAGCCGTCCAGGTAAGCATACCGGATCTTTTTTTCCTTCAGGTATTGCTGAAAAACGTTCAGGTGTTTAATGAACTGGCTGAAAATAAGGATTTTGTGTCCTTCTGCCATCGCAATTTCCATCCGCATCAAAACGTCGGAGAGCTTACCGGAGTCGCCCTCGTAGGCTTCGTCAATCAGGCGCGGGTGGTTGGCAATCTGACGCAGTTTGGTCAGGCCCTGCAACACCACCATCTGCGATTTGGCCATACCATCTTCCTCGATCCGTTCCAGAATCAGGTTGCGGTAATACGACTTGGCTTCCTCGTACTGCTGCTCCTGTTCCGGCGTCATCTCGCAGAACAGCACACTTTCGACCTTTTCGGGCAAGTCCGTGGCCACCTGCCGTTTATTCCGGCGGAGCATAAACGGCTTGATGATGGTATACAACCGCTGTGTTTTCTGTTCATCGCTGCGCTTCTCGATCGGAATCTGGAACTCATTCCGGAAGAACGTCTGATTACCCAACAGTCCGGGGTTGATAAAGGTCATCTGCGACCACAAATCCATCGTGCTGTTTTCCAGCGGGGTGCCGGTCAGGATGAGCCGGTGTGCCGCATTGAGCTGCATCACTGCTTTGGTAATGTGCGAAGACGGATTCTTAATCGCCTGTGATTCGTCGAGAATGACATAATTGAACCGGTAGGTTTTCAGGATGTCAATATCGATACGGACAATACCGTAAGAGCTCAGAATCAGGTCGTAGCCGTCGAACTGGGCCGTATTTTTGTCGCGGTAGGTTCCGGTATAGAGCATCACCCGCAGGTCGGGTGTAAACTTACGGGCTTCCAGCTCCCAGTTGTAGAGCAGCGAGGTAGGCATGACCAGCAGCGTAGGTTCCTGCGCACCCAGTTCTTTCTGCTGTTGCAGCATGGCCAGGGTCATAACGGTTTTGCCCAGACCCATGTCATCGGCCAGGCAACCGCCGAACTGAAACTGCCGCAGAAAGTGCATCCAGTCATAGCCGGCCTTCTGGTAGGGGCGCAGGGTGCCTTTGAAACCGGCAGGCATCGGATAACTGTCGATCGACTCAAAATCGCGGAGGCCTTCCAGCCGCCGGCTCATCACGGCCGATGCCAGGCTGTCTTCTTCCAGTTGCTGTACCAGGGCCAGGTGGTGTTTGCGCAGAATCAGCTGATCCTGATCAAGCTGGTCGTTTTCCAGAAATGAAAACAGCTCAGAGTAGCGCGTAAACCAGACTTCCGGAATGACCGCTATTTCACCGTTCGGTAGGGCAAATTCCCGCTTTTTGTTCAGAATGAGCGACCGGAGCTTCACAAACGGGATCTCAAATTCCCCGAACCGGACGTTGGCGTAAATGTCGAACCAGTCGTTGCTCTCGCGGATCGTTACGTCGATCGAGGAATAGCCGAGGAAGTATCGTTTTGCATCGTCGGCACTCTGGCGGAGCACAAAGCCGTTATCTGTCAGAAACGACTGGTTGCCGGACAGCCAGCTGAAGGCTTCGGCTTTGGGCAGTGACAACCGCCCCTGCCGAAGGTCCAGGCCGTTGCTGTGAAGCTCGTTAAGCCGGTTCCGTTCGGTGCGCAGATCGCGGCGGATTTTATGAAACAGGTACTCATCGCCTTTTTTTTCCAGACTGACGTTGGACTGAGTCGAGAAGCTGTCGAACCGGAACGTGAAGTTGCCGTACTGAAACGCCAGATCAAACATAATCCGGCTATCGTCGTCATCGTCATCGGCCACGGCGGTGGCTGATTGGTTAAAAAGCGTCAGCGAAGCGGTCTGGCTGGTTGTCCGGTGTTCGGCCAGGGTAATGATTGGCACCGGTTCCATGGCCTCGCTCCGGATTTCAAAGCCTTTGGCAAACACATCGTAGTTGGCAATCAAGGGTACGACAAACTTGCTGTAGTACTGATCCTCAATATTTTTCGGGATAACGATATGGTTCTTGTTCAGAAATGGCCGCAGCTTTTTGCCGTCGACATTCTGCGCAAAGTGGTACAGCTTTTTGTCGATGAGCATCCAGGCGGGGTCGTCGCACAGGAGCATGGCATTTCTGAACTGAAACTGCACGCGTTCGCCGTTATGCCGGATAATCGGGAAATAATGGGTCGCGTCGGGGTTCCGGACAAAGTGAAAATGTACCCGTGCCGGTTCATCGACCCATTCGACGGGCATCCAGGCCGGATTGCTGTCGGAGCCCATGATGTAGAGCGGTTTGCCCCGCAGCCGTTCCAGAATCCGCGCCTTTATTTGTTCGAGGTATCCGGCAATGGCTTCCTGAATTACTTTGTCGCCTTTTTGCGGATCGTAGAGTTTCAGAAAGAAGTCAACAGAGGGTAATTTGCGGGTATTATATTTCTTAACAATTGTATCTTGCTGAATCGCATCGATGAGACGGATCAGTTCAAAGTCGCGTTCGTCGAGGCCTTTGGCAAACTCTCCGGCGTTCTGACTCGACAGCGTCTGGTTGAGCAGCGTCAGTTCGCCTTTGGAGTTGCGTTGTACCACAAAGGCTTCGATCAGGTAGCCCAGGAATTCGTGTTCGAGCAACGAATACACGAGTTGAAAGGGTTGGGTTGGCGAAACTTTCATGGTCTATGCGGTATTAGGATAGATCGCTTACAAGACCAAACCGGTCTGAAGGAAGTGAAACAAAAAAGCAGTTTATAACGCCGGAATCAGGCTATTTTGCAATAGGAACGGTTTCAAATATACGACTCCGGCCCAGAAACTCCAACCTTGCTCCGGCAGAAAGGGATTTTTTTATTGCCTGCCGGCGTTGGGTAAACATAGTTGCCAGATTATGCTTTTTGACGATACCTACCGAACCATTGCCAGACCTGCCGAAGGACTTTTCCGCGACAAAGGCAGTAAGTTTTTAGCGTTTGCCTATCCTGTCCGCAGTGAAAGTGAGGCCAAAACCTACCTGGATGCCCTGCGTAAAGTGCACCCTAAAGCCAATCACCATTGCTATGCCTACCGGTTGGGTCTGGACAAAAATAACTACCGTGCCAGCGACGACGGCGAACCCGGTGGTACGGCAGGCCGCCCGATTCTGAACACGTTGTATTCGCATGAGCTAACCAACATTCTGGTTGTGGTCGTCCGGTATTTTGGCGGAACCCTGCTGGGTGTTCCCGGCCTGATTAATGCCTATAAATCGTCGACGGTTGAGGTGCTGTCGGTCGCCGAGGTAATTGAGAAAACCGTAAACGAGCGTTACCGGATTGTCTTTGGTTTCGAACGGATGAACGATGTCATGAAAATTGTCAAAGACATGCAGCTGACGGTACTGGGCCAGACGTACGACAACGAATGTACCCTGCGGATTGAGCTCCGGAAATCGCTGGTGAATCAGGTGCTCGGGCGTTTCGAAAAACTGGACGACGTTACAACCAGGTGGATTGATGAATGAATAATGGTTAATGAATAATGTTAATCGATGACCCGGGCATCATTATTCATTTCACATTGTCCATCACTCATTGTCTGTTCTCCATTGTTCATTTTATATTATCCATTACAGAATATGCATATTACGATAAACCCGACAACGGCGGATACCTGGATTGTACCGCTGGTGCAGACCGATACACTGGCTGCCGCGCTGGAGGAGATTGCTGCTGAAACAGGGCTCTCTGCCGAGCGGTTGCAACAGGATTTTAAAGGTGATGCCAAAGAGGCCTTACCGCTTTATATGCCGGACGGGCAGAAAACCTATCTGCTTGGCCTCGGTAAATCGCCCGAAACGATGGACTGGCTGAAAACCTTCCGCGAGTTTTTCTTCCGGAATAAAGCCAAATTACCGGCTACGATAAGCATCGACCTGACCGGTTTCGGCAGCGATGTAGTCGAAGCGGTGGTTCTGGGAGTTCGGGCCGGCGGGTATGATCTGCGGCTTTACCAGACCGATAAGGGTGAGGCGCCGGTGTTTTACAGCGAAGCCGGTACGTTAGGCATCCGCGTTGATGAGTCTGCAGAGACCACAACAAAAACTGCCGTTGACCGGGCAGAAGCCATTGCGCAGACGCGGCACGAAATGCTTGATCTGATGAATGCGCCGGCCAACTACAAAAATCCGCAAACGTTGGCCGACTGGGCGCTGGCGTCGGGCCGGAAACACGGGTATGCCGTTACGGTTTTTGATAAGGCAGCTATTGAGCAGCACGGGATGCATGCCCTGCTGAGTGTCAATAAGGGTAGTGACTTACCACCGGCGTTCATTATCATGGAGTATAAACCGGCCGGTGTCGATAATGCCCGGAAGGTTGGGCTGGTCGGTAAAGGCATTACGTTCGACACGGGCGGGATTTCCATTAAACCGTCGGCCAGCATGCACCTCATGAAGAGCGACATGGGCGGGGCGGCGGCCGTGCTCGGAACGGTCGAAGCGGCGGCTAAGCTGAAACTGCCCGTGCACCTGATCGGTATTATTCCGACGACGGAAAACATGGTCGATGGCAGTGCGATGAAGCCGGGCGATGTGATCGGCTCCTATATCGGCAAGACCATTGAAGTGATTGATACCGATGCGGAAGGCCGGTTGATTCTGGCGGATGGCATCGGGTACATGGTCCGCAATTTTCAGCCCGATGTGCTGATTGACCTGGCGACCCTGACCGGTAGTGTAATCGGTACGTTCGGCTACCATGCCGCAGGTATGTTCACGCAGAACGATGCCCTGGCCGCCGAACTGGCACAGGCTGCTGACCGGACGGGCGAGCGGGTGTGGCGGTTGCCGTTATGGGATGTCTACAAGGAAGATATCAAGTCGGATGTGGCCGATCTGCGTAATTACAGCGGCAAGCCGTTTGCCGGTGCCATCAGTGCCGCGAAGTTTCTGGAGGTATTCACCGAAGGGCATACCGCCTGGGCCCACCTCGACATTGCCGGTACGGCGTTCTCCGACAACGAATTCGGCGCCCAGAAAAACGCCAGCGGCTACGGCATCCGGTTACTGATTGACTGGCTGGAGGGTAAAGCCTAGTTGAAGGCGCTTATTATAAATGATTTACCACATAGTCACACAAAAAATCTTTGTTTTCTATGTGACTATGTGGTAAAATAACATATTGATAATGAGGCGTATTATTTTGGAAATACAATGCCCTACTCATTATAAACCGCCTGCAGTAACGTCTGGCCGACGGCTTTCAGCGTGTTGCGGTCAATGTTACTCATGTCGTCATTATCGGTATGCCAGGCCGGAAAAAAGGCACCGGTCAGCACATTGGTATGGATAATGTCGATCATCGGGATTTTAGCGATAATATTCGGGGCAATGTGGTCGTCGGTAATGGCGCTGCCTGACTGATCTACGAAATACTGGCTGTAGCCCAACTGACTGGCTGTCTGCCAGATGGTCGTTACCACACTTGGGGCAAGCTCCACCGAATACCCTTCTCTGGCGAACGTAGCCCCTTTGGCACCAACCATGTCGAGCAAAACACCGTAATACGCCGAATAGCCGGGCTTGTGCGGATTACGCGCCCAGTAGCGGGAGCCCAGACAAAACCCTACGAAATCGACATTCGGGCTTTCTTTCTCGGTATCGCCGCTGGCCTTTTCGCCATTACCCCAGTCTTCGGCATCGAAGAAAATCAGATCGACACCGACCGTTGGTTTGTCTTTAGCCTGCTGAATGGCACGGGCCATTTCCAGCAAAACGCCTACACCGCTGGCACCGTCATTGGCAGCGGGTACCGGTTTTTTCTGATCGGCCACAACGCTGTCCTGATCGGCATGCGGGCGGCTGTCCCAGTGCGAGGCCAGCAGAATGCGTTTGGTGGCCTGCGGATTCAGGCTGCCGATGATGTTACGCGCATTCAGCTTTTTGCCGTCCCAGGTAGTCGCCACAAACGACTGTACGGTCACCTCAAAGCCAAACTGCTTCAGCTTTGCAATCATGTAATCCCCTGCCTTCTGGTGGGCCGGCGTATTGGGCACACGCGGTCCGAACGCGACCTGCTGCTCAATGTATTGATAAGCCGAATCGGCATTGAACGCCGGTGCCGGTGTCTGTGTCGTTTGCGTCTGACCTTCCGATTGAGACTGCTGCTTGCTGTTACAGGCAGCGATGAACAGGCTTGCACCCAGAAACAAGCTGAGTGCTATAGAAAAAGAGCGTTGTTGCATGAAAAAAAATGTTGTGTCAGCAAAGCGGGAATGAGCATTTGAGTTGTTTACGCAACGGCATAACCAGAAAGCGCGCGATACTGCGGCGGATGAAAGCCCAGTACAATATCTGTTTTAGCTATACCTCGCTTGACAAGCTCTTCTGCAACGTGTAATTCCGTACTGTTTTCAAGCAACCACACTTTGCCATCCCGTTTAATGTGCAGATGAATGAGCAAATTGTCGACGAACCGGCTTGGTGTAACCCAACCTATTGCCATTAACTGGTAGTGTCGATTTTCACGGTCAGTAATCAGCGTACGCTGATATACATCTGAGCTATCAGAAGCATCCTGATATTCTGCTAAATAATCGATAATTACACATTCATACCGGTTTATTTGCTGTGACGTATCCATTGAACAAGATGTTGAGTTATTGGATCGTATACTAAGAAATTAACACTATATCTTCTGGCTACAACTTCAAAAACCTGCTGACGTGTCATGCGCTCATAAGCCGGCTGCGGAATTGCCAGATAAAGAATGCGTTCAGGCTCCTGAATATCGATATTGACCTGATACACCAGTAGTTGCCCTAAAGCACCATGAAAATCATAAATCAGAGAGTCACCTAAAAAGCTTTTTACTTCAACAGCAATCTTTTCAGTACCTCGTTCGGCTGTAATCAATTTTTCGGCCGCCAGATCAATCGTTAAAGCGTCTTTCAGTAAGTGCGTAAACAGCCGGTAACCATCATGGGTTATTAGCCAGCCGTCTTTTTCGAGCGCTATCCGGACAATATTATGAAAAACGTCACGCGCCATGACTTACTCCTCGTAGGCCCAGTCGATCCGGTGTTTCATATCCTTAATCACCAGCCCCTGCTGTTTGAAATAAGAACGAACTTCGTCAATCTTATCGTATTGCTTCTGCTCTTTGTACTGCCGGTACAGCACCAGCATGCCTTCGACTACACCATTGCCTTCGCTCTTTTCCTCTTTCAGGCCAAGAGCATCTTCGATAAAGGTAACGAACGATTCTTTCAGCAGCGTAAAGAGCTCTTCGCCCAGCGCTGCCGGCTGCAGCTGATTCATGTACAGCATGTTGACGTACTTCAGCATGTTAAACAGGTTGGCGAGCGCTACCGCCGTATTCAGGTCGTCGTTCATAGCATCGTAGAAACCCTGAACGGATTTGCGGATGTCCTCCTGCTTTTTCGGATCGGCAGCGACCTCATCACCGGCGTTGTAGGTAAGTGTTTTTACCACCCGAAGGCCGTTGACCAGGCGTTTGTAGCCTTTCTGCGCGGCTTTGAGCGCCTCGTTCGAGAAGTCGAGCGTACTGCGGTAGTGTGACTGCAACATGAAGAAGCGCACCGTCATCGGTGAGTAAGCCTGCTCCAGAAGCGGGTGGCTGCCCGCAAACAGTTCGGCCGGCAGGAACGAGTTACCCAGCGATTTCGACATTTTCTGGCCGTTGACGGTCAGCATGTTCGAGTGCATCCAGTACCGGACCGGCTCCCGGCCGTTGAGGCCGCTGCCCTGCGCAATTTCGCATTCGTGGTGCGGGAATTTAAGGTCCATCCCGCCGCCGTGAATGTCAAACTGAGTGCCCAGGTATTTAGTGCTCATGCAGGTACACTCCAGATGCCAGCCCGGGAAGCCGTTGCCCCACGGCGACGGCCACCGCATGATGTGTTCGGGTGAGGCGTTTTTCCAGATGGCAAAATCCAGCGGATTCCGCTTCTCCGACTGCCCGTCGAGCTCGCGGGTTTCGTTCAGCAGGTCATCCAGAATCCGGCCCGAGAGCTTGCCGTAGTTGCCGCCCTTCTGGTTATACGACTGAATATCAAAATATACTGATCCGTTCGATTCATACGCCAGCCCCTGATCAATCAGCTGACTGACCGCTTCGATCTGCTCAACCATGTGGCCGGTTGCGGTCGGCTCAATGCTGGGCGACAGCGCGTTGAACGTTTCCATAACCTTGTGGAAATCGTTGGTATACCGCTGCACAATCTCCATCGGTTCCAGCTTCTCCAGCTTGGCCATCCGCCCGATTTTATCTTCGCCCTCGTCACCGTCGCCGACCAGGTGGCCGACATCCGTCAGGTTACGTACGTAGCGGACTTTGTAGCCGATATGCGTCAGGTAACGGAACAGCGTATCGAAGGTCAGAAACGTCCGGACATTGCCTAAGTGCACGTAATTGTATACGGTCGGGCCGCAGACATACATACCGACATACGGGGCATTAATCGGCTCGAACAGGTCTTTTTGGCGGGTAAGCGTATTGTAAAGCTTCAGTGGCTGCATTATCTCTTACTGGTTTGCGTTCCGATGGCTGTAAAACTCCCGTTATGCCGGAAAAGTGCGGTCTGCGGAGGACATTCGGCTACCGGAACGGCTCATTTTAACTGGTTGCGAAGTTACAGAATGTTAGTCTTAAAACGCTACCCTTCCGACTTTTCCGTATTTTTGCCGGTCTATTGGCCAAAAGATCCGTTTTTCTTCGTTTTATGCAACTTGTTGAAGTAGGTACAAATGCTGATTATCAGCGGGAATTTATCATGTTTCCGGTCCGGTTATATCAAAACGATCCTAAATGGACACGGCCGCTCGATAATGACGTTGCTGATGTCTTTGATCCCGAAAAAAACAAGTTTTTCCGGAACGGGGAATGTACCCGCTGGCTGTTGCTGAATGAGGCAAAGGAAACCATCGGGCGTGTTGCTGCCTTCATTAACCGGAAAACGGCTACGGTAGGCAATGACCAGCCAACCGGCGGCATGGGCTTTTTTGAGTGTATTGACGATCAGCAGGCAGCGGACCTGCTATTCGATACCTGCAAAAACTGGTTGGCTGAACGCGGTATGGAGGCCATGGACGGGCCGATCAACTTCGGGGAACGCGACCGCTGGTGGGGCGCCCTCGCCGAAGGCTACGACAGGGAACCCAACTATGGTATGCCCTACACCAAACCGTATTATATCCGGCTCTTTGAGCAGTACGGTTTTCAGGAATATTACCAGCAGCATACCTATTACATGCCGCTGGATGAGCAGGGGGTACGCAATGCGCTCCATCCGACGGTTTTTGAGCGGGCCAACCGGATTCTCAATGATCCGTCATTTACGTTCGAGCATATCCGGAAAACTCAGTTGGCTAAATATGCCGAAGACTTCCGGACTATCTATAACCAGGCCTGGTCGAATAACCTCAATGCCGGCGAAATGACCAAAGAACGGGCCCTCGCCCTGATGGAGCGTATGAAGCCGATTCTGGATGAAAAACTGATGTGGTTTG
Organism: Arsenicibacter sp. R0_47; assembly: GCF_057652235.1. Taxonomy (NCBI): domain Bacteria; kingdom Pseudomonadati; phylum Bacteroidota; class Cytophagia; order Cytophagales; family Spirosomataceae; genus Arsenicibacter; species Arsenicibacter sp. R0_47. Next base: position 185,426 of record NZ_JBYFCJ010000001.1, read on the forward strand.
GTTACCACGGTCCTGAAAAAGAGCCGGTTGCTTTTTTCATCATGCTGCCGGAACTGACCCATTACTTTAAGCGCATGAACGGGAAACTTGACCTGATCGGGAAGCTTAAATTCCTGTATCATAAAGTGATGCGTACCAATAAACAGGCATTTGGTGTTATTTTTGGCGTAATCCCGTCCTTTCAGGGCCGGGGCGTTGAATCGGCCATTGCCATTGCGTTTCCGACGGAAGCGTGGAAGACCAAAGGATTTCAGTATGAGCACCTGGAACTGAACTGGATCGGGGATTTTAATCCGAAGATGCAGCGCTATGCCAAACTGCTGGGCGCCACCATTGCCAAGCGGCATATCACGTTCCGGTATCTGTTCGACCGGACTAAACCATTTAAACGGCATCCGAACATTTAAGCGGGCTGTCCGGAATACACAAACGTTGAAACTATACTAAATTATAGCACTAATAATGAGTCTGTTAACTGTCGGCTCCGTCGCATTTGATGCATTGGAGACTCCATTTGGCAAAACCGATAAAATCATCGGGGGAGCCGCCACATATATTACCCTGTCGGCGTCGTATTTCACGAAGGCAAACAACCTGGTTGCGGTCGTGGGCGATGACTTTCCGCAGAGCATGATCGACATTTTTAAAGATCACGGCATCAACACGGAAGGACTGGAAATCCGCCAGGGCGAAAAAACGTTTTTCTGGTCGGGTAAGTACCACAACGACATGAACAGCCGCGACACCGTAGAGGTGCAGCTGAACGTGATGGGCGACTTTAATCCGGTGATTCCGGATGCGTACCAGAACTGCGAATACCTGATGCTGGGTAACACGGCCCCGGCGGTGCAGCGGATGGTAATTGAGCGGCTGACAACGCGGCCGAAACTGGTCGTGCTCGACACGATGAACCTCTGGATCGACATTGCCAACGACGACCTGAAGGGTCTTTTACCGCTGGTGGACGTGCTGGTGCTGAACGATGAAGAAGCGCGGATGCTGACCGGCGACTATGCACTGGTACGGGCGGCGGCCACGATCCGGGCGATGGGACCGAAAACGGTGATTATCAAGAAAGGCGAGCATGGTGCGTTGTTGTTCCAGGACGAACACATCTTCTATGCCCCGGCCTTGCCGCTGGCCGAAGTCTTTGATCCGACCGGAGCGGGTGATACGTTCGCCGGTGGTTTTATTGGTTACCTGGCCAAAACCGGTGATCTGTCGTTCGATAACATGAAGCGGGCCGTGATCTACGGATCGGCCATGGCGTCGTTCTGCGTAGAGAAATTCGGCGCCGAGCGGATGCTGAACCTGAGTCAGGACGAAATTTACGACCGTGTGAAGCAGTTTGTCCGCCTGTCGGCGTTCAGTGTTGAGCTATAAGTAAGCGGTTGTCAAGATAGCAGGGGCGGTACAGGAGACATTATGTTCCTGTATCGCCCCTGATTTGTTAGAGACCGGCGAAAACTTCAGGTGGTGAAAACATCTGTCATGTGGCCGGATGACGGCGGTCATCCCCTGATAATCTGGTAGCTGTACCTTTACAACAGATTAACCAGCACAGCAGAGAGGGTGCTTTACATCATCATGAAAACAATTCTGGTTCCGGTCGATTTTTCGGAAAATGCCGCTAACGCCCTGCATTTTGCCATTCGCCTGTCGCAAAAACTTCAGGCGAACCTTGTTCTCTTTCACTCATTTCATACGTTTCACGTCAATCCATACGGGTCTGCCAGGGCACTGGATGACGAGATGCGCGGCGGAAAGCAGTATGCCGATGAGCAGCTACGGCAATTCTACCTGAAGGCAGGCGGCAATCCCCTCCATACGCCTGCGTTAATCAGCAGCCCCAACGAGCTGCGCGATGAAATCATGCAGCTCGTTACGGATAAACACATCGACCTGATCGTGATGGGGACGCAGGGGGCAGGCAGTAAGCTGGAAGGCATGCTGTTTGGCACCAACACCGCCTGGGTAATCGAAAAGGCGCCCTGTCCGGTCATTGCCATTCCGGAACGCCTGCATCTGGATACGCTGAGTGAGATTGTGTACGCCACTGACTACCTGCCGGGCGATGTCGTGAATCTGGGTTTGCTGGCTCCGGTCGCGGCCCTGTTCAACGCTCACATTACGGTTATTCACGTGGCGAAAGACGAGTCATGGGCGGCTGTGCAGGCATTGGCGGCGTTTGAACAGCAGGTTATGGCCAACACGGATTTTAGGGACATCAGCTTCCGGTTATGGAAAGGCAACGGCGTGGAACGGAGCCTTGACCAGTACCTGGAAACCAACCATGTGGATTTACTGGTGATGACAGCTCATCAGCGCACTACGACGGAAAAACTGTTCGGCAAAAGCATGACCAAAGCCATGACGCTGCACGCCGCTACCCCGCTGATGGTGTTTCATCAGTGAAATGTAGCCGCATTGTTCTCGCCTTAACGATGGCAGAGAACAATGCGGCTACATTAGCGAACAGGCCTAGGCGTTCAGGTTGTCAATATCAAACGGCATCTTCCGCACACGGATACCGGTAGCAGCGAAAATGGCGTTGGCCAGGGCAGGGGCTACCGGTGGTAAGCCCGGTTCACCAACCCCTTTGATGTTTTTGCCGCCTTCGGCCAGAATATGTACCTCGATGGCCGGCATTTCGTTGATGCGCAGGACCGGATTGTCGTGGAAATTGCTTTGTTCGGTCTTGCCGCCGGCAAACGTGATGCCGTTCTTGATGGCCGCTGTAATGCCCATCACAACTGCCCCTTCGACCTGTGCCTTTACGTTGTCCGGATTAACGACGGTTCCCAGATCAATAACGGCATAGACCTTGTCGATTTTAACCGAGTTATCCGACCGCCGCGATACCTCAATCACCTGACCACCTAAACCGGCGAAGAAATCCCACTGCGCCACGCCGCGTCCTTTTCCTTTCGGCAGCGGGGTGTCCCAGTTTGATACTTCTTTCAGTTTCTGCAACACCCGTTTGGTATCCGAATCTTTGGTGAGCATACTGAGCCGGAACGCCATCGGATCTTTACCGGCGGCATGAGCCAGTTCATCCAGAAAACATTCGTGCGAAAAGGCCAGGGTTGAGCTGGTTACCGAGCGCCACCAGAACATCGGTACGTGAATGTCGGCATAGACAAACAGGTTCTTCGTGTTCGGTATTTCGTAGGCCTGATGGCTGATGCCCTCGGTCATGGTCTGATCCAGTTTGGTTTTATCGTTGGCAGGATTCAGAAACGACATGATGGTCGGCGAAATCACCTTGTGCTGAAACGCCACCAGCTTGCCATCGGCCGAGATGCCGCCTTTCATTGCCGAGAAGGTTTGCGGGCGGAACGGGCCCAGTTGGGTATCGTCTTCGCGGGTCCAGATCAGTTTGACCGGCTTTTTAATGGCTTTGGTCAGGTTAACGGCTTCGATGATGAAATCAATCGCCAGCCGGCGGCCGAACCCGCCCCCGCTGAAGGCGGTGTGCAGTGTAACATCACTGGCTTTCAGACCGAATAGAGGCGGCAGATCGCGCAGAATGTCTGATGGCACCTGCGTCGATGTCCAGATTTCCAGCGTATTATCCGCTTTCCAGTGGGCGGTACAGTTCATGGCCTCCATCGGTGAATGTGCCACAAACGGTGTTTCGTAGAATGCTTCGATCTTTTTGCCTGCCTCACCGAAAGCCTTGTCAAAGTCGCCGGTACCGGCATCCAGGACGCCCTCTTTTTTGGCCAGATCACGCAGGCTTTGCGAATAACCGGCTGAGTTAAACGCCTCCTTGCCCTGATAGTCCCACGCAACGTTCAGCGCCTTACGGCCTTTGAGGGCAGCCCAGTAGTTTTTGGCAATTACCGCCACACCGGTGGATTTGTAGACGCCGAACACCCGCTCCACTTCCAGTACCTGTTCAACACCGGCAATCTTCATGGTGGCGGTTTTGTCGTAGGTTTTCAGGGTAGCACCGAAGACCGGACAGTGTTCCACCGAGGCATACACCATCCCCGGCACGTCGGCGTCGATACCAAACACGGCTTTGCCCGAAACTTTCAGCGGCACATCCTGCCGCTTGACGGACTTGCCGATCAGTTTAAAATCTTTCGGGTCTTTCAGGACCGGGCTTTTCGGCACCTCAAGTCTGGAGGCGGCTTCGGCCAGTTCGCCGTAAGAGATCCGTTTGCCGGATGGCTTGTGGACCACCGTTGCCTTTTCGGCATAACACTCCGATGCCGGAACGCCCCACTGCTTGCCGGCGGCGGTAATGAGCATTTCTTTGGCGGCAGCACCGGCCTTCCGCATGTCGTTGTAGCTCGACCGTACGGAAAAACTACCTCCCGAAAACTGGGCGTCCCCGAACGTACTTTCGCCTCCGGTCTGTAACACGGTATACTGGTCAGGAGCAAGCTCAAGCTCCTCCGCAATCAGGACGGGAATGGACTGGAACGTGCCCTGGCCAATCTCCGGTTTTGAATTAAACAGGGTGATTTTACCCGACTTTTCGATGATGATGTAGGGCGTAAACGTATAGCCCGGTGCCGGTGCCGTTGACCGCAGCGTCTGGACGGTAGCCATATCCGTGGCAGTGGCCGACGAAATCCCGAGCACAAATGCGGTGCCCGACAGCCCTGCATACCGCAGGAAGTCACGGCGGTTGACAGTAGTGTTTTTCTGAGCAGACATAGGTTAGCGGGACGCTTGTTTAGGTGATTTTTTTACGGTACCGGCTTCGGTCTTCAGCGTGGCCGCTGCCGAGTGAATCGCTTTCCGGATGCGGTTGTAGGTACCGCAGCGGCAGATGTTGCCGGCCATGTAGGTATCAATATCGTCGTCGGTCGGGTTAGGATTGCTTTTCAGCAACGCCACAGCGCTCATGATCTGCCCCGACTGGCAGTAGCCGCATTGAGGCACCTGCTCTTCGATCCAGGCTTTCTGGACGACATGGTCAACGTTTGCCGAAATGCCTTCAATCGTGGTGATTTTGCTGGTCGCCTTCACGGCCGAAACCGGTGTCTGGCAGGAGCGGACGGGCTGCCCGTCGAGGTGAATGGTACAGGCCCCGCAAAGGCCCATGCCGCAGCCAAACTTAGTGCCTTTCAGGCCCGCATAGTCGCGGATGACCCACAGCATCGGCGTATCCGGTTCGGCTTCGATGGTTGTTCGTTTGCCGTTGATGGTAAGCGTGTATGTTTTCACGGAAGTACGTGTTTATTATTCATCTAAGATAAGGCGTTTACGGAAATTATACGCTGGTATGACATTCCATGTAAAGTTTTTGTTTTTCGGAATGTCAGGTGTAACTGTTTGGCTGATAGTGGCGTCGTTCTTTGCCGCTGAATTACATCTGTCGCCGAACTACTTCGGGGATTTGATTAAGAAAGAAACCGGTAAAACAGCCCTGGAGTACATTCAGCTTCAGTTGCTGGATCTGGCAAAGGAGCGGATGTTTGACACAACCAAATCGGTCAGCGAAATTTCCTACGAGTTAGGCTTTAAATATCCGCAGCATTTTACGCGGTTTTTTAAGCAAAAAACGGGCCTCTCCCCGAACGAGTACCGGAGTAAGCGGGTAGCGATTGACCGGCTGGCCGCAGAACAAGGCTAGTCAATCAGCGTAGCCTTACCGGTTTTAAAGTCGAAGATCAGGATATGGTCGAGAAAAAGCTTGTTGCCAATCGCACCGGCGACGTTAGCTTCGTCGAAAATGGCTGATTCCCCTTTTTCGACGTACACCACGATGTTGCTGTAGGTCTTCCCGAGAATCTGCACCTTTTTGCTGATTTTACCGCCCAGTGCATTATAAACGGCTCCCGATTCACCGTTGTTGATGTTGTACAGGGTATCTGTCAGGGCCTTAGGCGCAAAAGAGACCGACGATTTGGGTGTTGTATTCAGGGTAAACATACTTGCTCCGCAATCATACATAAAGTCTTTCGACTCCGTACCGATTCTGACTGGCAGGATAATCCGGTTTTTGTAAAAACGGAAGGGCGATGTGTTAAGCTTCTGCCTGTAAAATCCGGCCGACAGCTTATCACAATAGCCGATTTTGCGGTGCTTAAAGTCGAGAATGAGGACCTTGTCCTTAAAGATATCGACCCCGATAGTTCCGACACTGAACCCTTTGTATTTATCGAGGTAATCCTGCGGGAAATTGCCGCCTATTTTGTCATTTTTCAGGATAACAGGCGGTAATACCGGAACGTCAAACCTGAACGGAGGCGTTGCAATTTTATACCAGTTGCCATTGCTGGCTGAATCAACCCGCCGGATCATTTGGCTCAGGTAAGGAAATTTCGTCTCGAATTTTTTGAATGTGCCCCCTTCCAGATACGTATATGGGCTGCCTGTGTCCAGCTGCCAGCGGAAAAAATAACTTAGGGTATCGAGGCGGGCCGTGACCAGCATCACATCGCGGGTATCGGGATCCGACCAATCAAAAGGAACCCACGTTATTTTCTCCTGATTAAATGTAGCCTGCCCGAAAGACAGTAAGGCGACGTGCAGACAGAGTAAGGTAGTAAGGATTGGCTTTTTCATGGAGGGTCCGGATCGGAGCTTTATTTTGTCACCCAATATACGAATCGGAGACAAAATAAACCAACAGGTTTTGCCTCTGCTCGCCGGTAAAAAGGCTAACCGGCCTGTCAATGTCAGCGCGTCCCCGTCCTGATGGCGGCAAAGGTGAGCTTTTCTTTGATCCGTGCGTCAATGGCTGTCAGCGATGGGTTTGTGTCATTTATCCATTGCCGGTCGTCCGCAAAAGCTGCTTCGGGGTAAAGCGTTTCATAAGTAGTAACGATGCGTTTCCGTACGCCTGCTTCATAGTCAATAACAAATTTTGTCTCCCAGCGCGGGCCATAGGCATACATGGCCGCATACATGGCTTTGGCCATGTGCTCATCTGCTCCGGTTGTTAAGCACGCTTCAAAAAACATGCGATGGACGGCCTGCCACGTTTCCTGTTTGTGGTCACAATGGTATTTATGAACTACAAATGCGTTCCGGTAAGCAGCAGTATAAGGTGATCCGGCAATTTGCCGGACCTGCTGTGGCAATGATGTGCTGTCCACCAGAACATTTTGCGGAACAACCCATATTTTTCCGGTACTGTCGATAAAGGCAAACGGAGCTTTACCCTCAGGACCTGTATAACGCCATTGTTGACCAGCGGTTCAATACGGATATCGTCGGAAAAATGGCGTTTCTGCCCGTGAAAAGCAGTTGCGCATAGCAAGAGGATTAAGCAGGAAAAGAAGGCATTGCGGGTCATGGATGGCTAAACAGATAAGATCAAAGAGTCAATTTGCAATATATGGCAGGTTGAGGTTCAGTAATCTGAACCTCAACGTTTTTTTTTCAGCCTCTGTGGCGCTGCTAAAAAAAAGCGCTTAGCCCGGCTTGTGGATAGCCCTGCCAATTTCGCTGGACTAGCGGCGCGGGAGAGAAGCGGTCCGCCTGGTAGTTATACGCCAGCTCAAGCCGGAAGGCCTGCGTCAGCCGGACGCCTAAACCACCGGTAAACGACAGGGTGTTGGCCGAATGACGGATTCCGGCTTGCCCCATGTTGTAGGGCGACGAGATCATAAACTGGCCGAACTGGTAACCGGCCTCGGCAAAGGGGGTAACACGGGATGAGGTCAGGTAATAGCGGATAAACGGACCTGTAAGCCAGGAGCTGACATGGCCTTCCACCGTATTGCTCCAGTCAGTAGCATATCCTCCGTTCAGACCGAGCAGCAGCTTATTGGCGATAAAATAGCCGCCGTACGCGCTGAACTCCAGCTGATTGCCGATGATTGGGCTGGAGCCATAGTTGGCGTAAATACCAACGGCACGGGTCTTTTTCTGCAGGGATCGGGTGGCTGTTTTCAGATTAGTTGATTGAGCAATGGCCTGGCAGGAGCAGATAAGGAACAGGAATAAGGTAGTGGTTTTCATACTGCTTTCGTTAATGGTGATATTTCGAAAACGTGAATGTCCCCGGATTCGTATACAGCAGATTGATTGTTTTTACGGATTGTTAATAGGAGGTAACCGGCACTCAGCAAAGCATAAAAAAAGCGGCAGGTCGCTGAGACTTTGCCGCTTCGTATACTGTACAGATACCTGTTTGTTATTGCTTCTTCAGGAACTGGTAGGCAACGCCGAAATGAGCGTAGAAAACGCCGCTCTTGAAGTTAGCGCGTGCATAGGGCGACAGTTCAAACGCAACCCGCAGGTTCGGTAGGCTGTGGATGGGCGCTACCCGGACACCGGCATGCAGTGAATAGCCTTCCAGAATGTCGGCATCGTTTAGCTGATTTAACGCATTGAACCGTACGCCAAGCCCCGTGTAATAGTTCACAAACTCCTTCCGGCTGACGTTGACCATCGGGGCTACCGTGGTGCTGAGCGAGCCGAAGAGGGTGTTAAACTGCATCCGGCCATCGAGCCAAACCGCTTTGTTGGGGTTGGTGCTGACCGTAAACAGGGAACTGAACGGATAATAGGCCACCGAAGCCTGACTAAAAGCCGCGAACGATAGCAGCACGCCGGCCGCTGACAAGACAATACGTTTCATGCTGCGAATAAGGCGTTTTTTAGCCATCCGTCCAATCTTTTTTAGGCAATGACCGCCCTAGGTCTGGATCACACCGACGTTGAACGGCCGGGTGATCGGGGCATGATTGGCGGCGGTAATACCTTCCGACAGGATCTGACGGGTTTGCAGCGGATCAATCACCGCATCGACCCACAACCGCGATGCCGCGTAGTAGGGCGATAGCTGGGCATTATACTGATCGGTGATTTTCTGCAACAGCGCCTGTTCTTCGTCCGGGGTCAGGGGCTGACCTTTGGCCTTCATCGTCGCGACCTGAATCTGTACCAGGGTTTTGGCCGCCGATGCCCCGCTCATGACTGCCATCTGTGCCGTAGGCCAGGCCAGCATCAGGCGCGGATCGTAGGCTTTGCCGCACATGGCGTAGTTGCCGGCTCCGTAGCTGTTGCCGACCACCACCGTAAATTTCGGCACTACCGAATTGGCCATCGCATTGACCATCTTGGCGCCGTCTTTGATAATCCCGCCCTGCTCCGAACGGCTGCCGACCATAAAGCCCGTTACGTCCTGCAAAAACACCAGCGGAATGCGTTTCTGATTGCAGTTCATGATAAACCGCGCTGCTTTATCGGCCGCATCGCCGTAAATCACACCGCCCATCTGCATTTCCTGTGCCTGACCGGTGCGCCCTTTGGCCTTAACGACTTTACGCTGGTTGGCCACAATGCCGACCGCCCAGCCGTCAATCCGGGCATAGCCGCACAGCAACGATTTGCCGTAGAGGGGTTTATATTCGTCGAATTCGGAGTTGTCGACCAGCCGCTCAATGAGCTCAAGCATGTCGTAGGGCTTTACCCGGTCGAGGGGCAGGAGCTGATAAATAGCTTCGGGGGCTTTGGCGGGAGGCACTGGCGCCGCGCGGTCGAAGCCGGCCGTTTCGGAATGGCCCAGTTTGTCAAACATGCGTTTGATCGCGTCGAGGCAGCTTTGGTCGTCGGGGTATTTGTTGTCGGTAACGCCCGAAATCTCGCAGTGCGTACTGGCTCCGCCCAGCGTTTCGGCGTCTACGTCTTCGCCGATGGACGCTTTGACCAGATAAGGACCTGCCAGAAAAATAGATCCGGTGCCTTCAACAATCAGCGCCTCGTCGGACATGATAGGCAGATAAGCGCCGCCGGCCACACAACTGCCCATGATCGCCGCAACCTGCAGAATGCCCATCGACGACATCATCGCATTGTTGCGGAAGGTACGGCCGAAATGCTCCTTATCGGCAAACACCTCATCCTGAAGCGGGAGATACACCCCGGCACTGTCGACAAGGTAGATGATGGGTAACCTGTTTTCCATGGCAATTTCCTGCGCACGGAGGTTTTTCTTGGCCGTAATCGGGAACCAGGCACCGGCTTTCACGGTAGCGTCATTCGCGACAACCACGCATTGCCGGCCCGACACATAGCCGATACCGGCCACCACGCCTGCCGACGGGCATCCGCCGTGCTCGGCATACATGCCCTCGCCGGCGAAAAGGCCGATTTCGACAAAAGGCCGGTCATCGTCGGTCAGGTATGCAATCCGTTCGCGGGCGGTCAGTTTGCCTTTGCGGTGCTGATCGTCAATTTTCTTTTGTCCGCCGCCCAGTTGGGTTTGGGCCGTTTTCTGGCGGAGCTGCTCCAGTAATGAGTCAAGTGATGAAGTGTACATAGCAGTAGCGCGGACGTTTCGGTCCGCATTAAACGTAAGCAGACAACCGGAAACGTGCGACAAAAACGCTACTTTGTGGTATCAGCGGTAGCCGTTGCCGTGCGGCCGGGTGTAACGGTCTGACTGGCAGGGGCGCCTTTGTCTTTCCGGCCAAACAGTGAAAAATGTACGTACCGCTTCGGGTTTTCGCGGAAGTCGGTCAGGAGCCGTTCCAGGCTGACGGTCGTGGCGTTGACGTTGGCATACAACGCTTCGTCAGACGTCAGTTTGCCGATAGAACCTTTGCCTTGCTGAATACCAGCCAGCAGTTTCTGCAGGTTGGCTACGGTCTGGTTGGCCGTTGCCAGCGTCTGCCGCAGTTGCAGGGCGTTCAGCGAATCCGCAAAGCTGCTGGCTTTAGCCAGAATCGGTTTTACCTGTTTTTCGGTCTCCGACAGTGATGCCGACAGGCGGTTGACGTTCGCGAGCGTGGCGCGCAGAGCGGCCCGGTTTTCCTGAACGGTCAGGTCGAGGGTGCCGGTTACCTTGTTCGCACCGGCCAGTGTCTGGTTCAGAATGGCGGCAGTTTTATCAAACGACAGCACAATCCGGTTCAGGTTGCGGGTCAGGGAGTCAACGTTGTTCAGTACCGGTGTGGCCTTGTTGCTGAGGGTTGCCACCATGCCCGATTCCTTGACGGCCACGAGCTTACCACCGTCTTCCATCGCCTGCGCCTTCTGGTTGAGGTCCAGTTTAATGAGCTTGCCACCCAGCAGGCCGTTGTCGGCCAGGATCGCTTTAGAGCCTTCGCCCACGGCCAGGTCCTTCCGGATGTCCATCGTTACCAGCATTTTATTCTGCTGATCCTGCAGGATTTTAATGGTCTTTACGCGGCCTACCGTAAATCCGTTTACCTGCACCGGATTGGAAACGGTTAAGCCGTCCACATTATCGTAAATAGCCTCGTATTGCCGGTTGCTTGAAAAGAAATCAGAGCCTTTTAAAAAATTAAAGCCAAAATAAAGCATCGCCAGCGCGACGACTGCCAGTATACCTACCTTCGTTTCCTGCGAAAATTTCATAACCAATAGTGAACGTGTGAAAGAGCGTTAGTGTGAGGTAACTATCCGGAAGTCTGCTGTTTGTCAGGCTCCGTTTTCGCTCAGTTCACGACCTCAATCTTCAGATTTGCTGCGAAAGTACAACATCCCGGAGAGTTTGAATAGTTTGATCCGAGTGAAACTTTCTTAACACTACAACCAAAACTGACCGGGGTACTGTTTAATCAGCCGATTCAATTTCCTGTTTATATTGGGCAAAGGCTTTGAAAAGGGCATAGGCAATCTCTTCCTGCCCTTCTTCAGAGGCCAGATAGGCTTCTTCATTCGGGTTGGTCAGGAAGCCCGTTTCGACCAGTACGCTCGGCATGGTAGTCCGCCACAGCACCACAAATCCGGCCTGTTTCACGCCCCGGCTATGCCGTTCCGCGTGGCTGTTGAAGCTGCGCTCCACCTTTTCGGCAAAGTTGATGCTGCTGCCCATAAAGGCGTGCTGGTAGTTGGCCAGCATAATGTGGGCCAGCGGCGAATTCGGGTTAAAGCCCTTGTAGGTCTGCTGGTAGTTCGCTTCCTGCAGGATAACGGAGTTCTCCCGTTTCGCTACTTCGAGGTTGCCTTCGGTTTTATGCAGACCCAGTGTATAGGTCTCTGTACCATACAGCCGGCTCGACTGGGCATTGGCATTGACGTGAATCGAAATAAACAAATCGGCGCGGTTGCGGTTGGCAATGGCGGAGCGTTCGGCAAGTTCGACAAAGTGGTCACTGGCCCTGGTCAGGATCACCCGCACGTTCGGCATCTCGGTTTTTATCTGGCGTGCCAGCTGTAATCCGATCTTCAGCACAATCCGTGACTCCCGGTTACGTTTTGTCATACAGCCGGGGTCTTTGCCGCCGTGGCCGGGGTCGATCACAACCGTGCGCAGCCGGTTCGGTCCGCCTTCGGTTGTCGCCGGCTGGCTGTTTGAGATGGTGTCCTGAAATACGGGCTGTTGCTGAACCGTGAGCGCCAGCAGCGGCCATACCAGGATCATAACTGGTCCGCCGATTGTGCCAAACAGGACTTTAATAATTTTTAACGGCACAATCTGTTTGAAAGTAATGATAGGAAAAGCCTTCGTCATAACTTTGCATAACCCGGGTTGTGGGTATTTTAGTAAATCTAATGTCTTTGACAAAACTGGTAAATACATACTTTATTATACGGACCATATCAAAACGCTTGTCGGGAGCGGTTTTGATGGGGCTGATGTTTCTGTTCCAGATCACTCAGGCACAGACGGTACCGCAGCAGCCGGCAAAAGGCGGCATTCCGGCGCCGCCCACACCGGCCCAGACGGTACCGGATAAACCAACCGGCTCGCCGGGCGTAATCCGTGCCCTCTCCGGCCGTGACTCATCGGCGGTTTCCCGCCGGGATTCCTTACAGCAGGACTCCCTTAAAACGGACGATAGTTTCCGGACAACGGTCACGTATTCTTCCCGTGATTCAACCATTTATTCGGCAGATGGTCAGATTATGGAATTATACGGCGATGCAAAGGTAACATACGGAGATATAGCACTCAACGCTGATTACATCCGGCTGAACTATACGACCAATGAAGTGTATGCCAAAGGCCGCTATGATTCAACGTCCCGGAAGATGGTTGGCCTGCCGGTTTTTAAGGACGGTTCCGAACAGTATGATACCAACGAAATCCGGTACAATTTTCGGACCAAAAAAGGAAAAATTCAGGGCGTTGTTACCCAGCAGGGCGAAGGCAATATCCGGGGGAAGGATGTTAAGAAAGATGCCGACGACAATATGTATATCCGGGGGGCTATCTATACCACCTGTAACCTGGCAACACCGCACTTCCACATTAACGCCACCAAGCTGAAAGTTGTTCACAATAAACAGGTGATTGCAGGGCCGTTTAATCTGGTTGTCAATCAGATACCGCTGCCGATCGGGTTGCCGTTCGGGTTCTTCCCGTTCCCGAAGAAAAAAGAAAACGGGGTGTCAGGGATTCTGATGCCGCAGTATGGCGAAGAGCCGAACGGACGCGGATATTACCTGCGCGACGGCGGGTATTACTGGGCCGTAAACGAGAACATCGGTTTACAGTTCCGCGGGCAGATTTATTCAAAGGGAAGCTGGGGTCTTGGCACGACGGCTGCCTACAACAAACGCTACTATTACAGCGGCGGCTTTGACCTGCGGTATGCCCGTAACCGCTCCGGCGACCGCGTCGATACAACGCAGAAACCACGGAACGATTTTTCGATTACATGGTCCCATTCTCCGGTGCCGCGCGGTCGGGGAACGTTCTCGGCCAACGTAAACGTAACCAGCAACAGCTACAATTCGACCAATTCGTATGATTTACAGCGGTATACATCAAACGTAGCGGGGTCATCGGTCCAGTACAACCGGACGTTCGGGCAGTATATCCGCTCGGGAGCAAGTTTCCGGGTGAATCAGCAGTTTGGAACCACTACTCCCGGATCAACCGTCAGACAAAATGGTAAAACGGATATATCGACGGATTTCAACCTCGGGATTAACCAGATTTCGCCGTTTGCGTTGAATGGTGGTTCGGGCCGGTGGTACGAAAGCTTCCGGGTGGGGTTTGATTTCCGGGGGCAGGCTACCATTAATAACACCCGCCGGACGCAGGTAGATACGACAGGGCTCGGTTTTAAAGTAATCCCTCCGAGCGGGGTGACACTGAAAAGCCGCGCAGAATACATTGCTGACAGTATCGCCCGGGCGCAGGCAATCCGCGATGGCCAGGTAATTGCCGACCCGAATATATTTGCCTTCAGCTGGGGGAACCGTGAAACAATCTGGCGGAATGGTACCATCCAGAGCTCGTACAGTATCCCGATTTCACTGCCAAACGTTAAACTCTTCAAGTACATCAACCTGACGCCGGGATTCTCGCTGGCCGGTGATCTGTACACTAAAAAGCTGAATTACACGTACATACCAGCCGAAAAAGGCGTTCGTATTGATACGCTGAAAGGCCTGTTCCCGACTTATAACTTTGCGGTCAATGCCAGCATGAACACGCGGGTGTATGGTACATTTTTCTTCAAAGGGAAACGCCTGCAGGCAATCCGGCATACGCTGGCACCGTCTATCGCGTTCAGCTACGTACCGGATTTTTCGAATCCATCGTTCGGAATGTTTCAGGAATTGCCGGAAGAACTGGGCCTGCCGTCGTATAAGCGCCGGATCTCGCGGTTCCGCGGGTTAGGTGGTGCCGCCGGTTCGGCTACGTCGGGGCAGTCGGCGTTTATCTCGTTCGGATTTGTCAACCAGCTCGAAATGAAAGTGCGGTCGCGCAGCGATTCGGCAGGCAGCGAGTTTAAGAAAATTCCGATTTTCGACAACATCAGCATGACCGGTAGCTACAACATGCTGGCAGCTGAGTATAAGCTGTCGAACATCAACGTGAGTGCGAATACCCAGATTTTTAAGAATATCAGCTTTAACTTCTCGGCGACCTTTGATCCGTATAGCTATGTGGAAGCTCCAACCAGCTCAACGGCATCTACCCCGGGTGTCCGGAATTTCGTCCGTGTCAACCGCTACGCCGTAACGGAAGGGCAGGGACTGGCTCATCTGCAAAGCGCGCAGGTCTTCCTGAGCGGCCGGCTGGCTCCTCCGGGTGCTGACAAAACGAAGCGGCCAGCACCGGGTGCATCCGAAGCAAACATGCGGGCCATCAATGCCAATCCAGACCTGTATGTCGATTTTAACATTCCATGGTCGTTGAATGCCAGTTATTCATTTGGGGTCAGTAATTATCCGGGGGCGCCGAGTGCCATCATCCAGACCCTCAACCTGACCGGCGATTTTAGCCTGACACCAAAGTGGAAATTTACGTTCAGCACCGGTTTCGACTTCCAGGCCAAACGCCCGTCGCTGACAACCGTCGGGGCCACGCGCGATTTACACTGCTGGGATATGTCGTTCAACTGGACGCCGTTTGCAGGCAGTGCCCAGCGGGTCAGCAACTACTCATTTGAGCTGCGGGCGCGGTCTTCTCTCTTACAGGAACTCAAGTTAAGCCGTCGCCGGAGCTTCTACGACCGGGGTGGTTTCTAAAAACAAAAAGCGGGTAAGGAGCACTTACCCGCTTTTTTATTAATGAACCGGCGTTTGCCACGAAGGAGCGGGTTCATCGAGCGATGGGTTGATGCGTTCCTGCACCGGGTTCATCGGCCCCGTGTTGGTTTCGAGATAGTGCTTGAAGCGCTTGATATCGTCCTTAATCATTTTCTTAAAGACCGGATTGAACAGGCTGGCCAGTGCTTCGCCAACCAATCCTTCCGGAGCCCGGTATTTGATGGTAACGATGATGGTTGTCCCGCCATTGGGTGCGTCAATAAACTGAACTTCGCCCGAGTTATCGACGGTTGCCCCCGGCACTGAGCGCCACATCAGCCGGTTATTAGTATCTTCTTCGGTGATTTCGGCATCCCACTCAATTTTTGACATCGACTGAACGGTCTGGTTCTGAACGTCAAGGCGCGCGACCCAATGTGAGCGTTTGGCATCCAGCTGTTCTACGCGTTCGAGGTGATGCATGAAGCGGGGCAGGTTTTCCAGCTGCCGCCAGTGCTGATATACGTCGGCGCGGGGCTGATCAACGGTGACGGTCTGATTGATCTCCATCACCCTGGTTTCGGTTTTACCGTCGGCCGTATCGCGGCCAATCGCCTCGTTGACCGGACAGTGGCCGGTTGCCCCGCGAAAGGCGAGGGCCCCGCCGATAGCGGCCAGTAATGCGCCGCCAATGCCGCCACGACGCAGCCCGATGGTGGCCAGCAGCGCTCCACCGCCCATGGAGGCCCATCGTTCATTTTTTCCAATATTAATCCGGCTTGAGCCACTTGCAATCGGATCGACCGGTACTGTCCGCAGCACCAGTGCGTTTTTGTTGTTCGTTGCCATAGTCGTCAGGTTATGTATTACTCTATTTGTTAACTTGACTACTGGCAAAATGTTGGCGTTAAATCAGGGAGCGGGATTGGGGTAAAACTAAAACGCCCCGCTACAGGTCATGCAGCGGGGCGTTTTGTAAGCTGAGTACGTGTTATTTCTTGCCGTATTTCTTACGGAACTTGTCAACACGACCAGTGATGTCAAGAAGAACGTTCTTACCGGTATAGAAAGGGTGCGACTGTGAGCTAACCTCGATCTTTACCAATGGATACGTCTGACCTTCGAATTCGATCGAGTCTTTTGTCTGGACTGTCGAACGAGTTACGAATTTATAATCACTCGACAGATCGTGGAATACCACGTCGCGATACTCCGGGTGAATGCCTTTTTTCATAGTATTTCTTTGATTTTCTTGCCTTTGCTCGGTTGCCGACCGAAAAGGACTGCAAAAATAACTAGTTTTGGGCTGGTTTACAACAAATTGCCGCCGGATTTCTTTTTTATACCGCTGAGTAGAATTCAAGTCAGCTTATTTTGGGCCAAACCGGATTATTTTTTAATTTTCGATAACAGTTTACGGCACCTGCCGGCATACTTTCAGCCTCTTCCGGAAATTATACTATTCGAAGTTTTTACGATTTCGATATGATATTCATCACAGCCTTCCTTAAGTGGCTAGTGATTAGCACTTACTAGTTGTCAGATAAATGCACTAGAGTTTGATTTTTCGAAGGAATTGCAAAAACATGACACCTTTTCGTTTGCTTTTGCGTCTATCGGAATAGTACCTTTAATGAATTTTCCATTTTGGCGGGGAGCCACTTTGCGATAAACAGATCACTTACGATAAATAACAATCACCATGTACGTTATTAAACGGGATGGCCGGCGCGAATCGGTAAAATTTGACAAAATTACGGCTCGGATTGAGCGACTCTGCTACGGGCTCGACCCGGTTCATGTGCAGCCCATTGAGGTAGCCATGAAGGTTGTTAATGGCTTGTATGACGGGGTTAAAACAACCGAATTAGACAACCTGGCCGCTGAGACAGCGGCCTCGATGACCACCAAACACCCGGATTATGCCATCCTGGCGGCACGGCTGGCCATCTCAAACCTCCACAAGGAAACCCAGAAGTCGTTCTCCGGAACGATTAAGCGGCTCTACAACTACGTGGACCCGAAAACCGGCGAAAGCGCAGCCCTCATTTCAAAAGAGGTGTATGACGTAATCCGGAAAAATGCTTCCCTGCTTGATTCGTCGATCATCTATGACCGCGACTATGGCTATGATTATTTCGGCTACAAAACGCTGGAAAAATCATACCTGCTGAAAATGGAAGGTAAGATTGCCGAGCGTCCGCAGCACATGCTGATGCGGGTGGCTGTCGGCATTCACCAGGATGATATTGATGCGGCCATTGAGACGTATAACCTACTGAGTGAGAGATGGTTTACGCATGCTACGCCAACTCTTTTCAATGCCGGTACGCCGAAACCGCAGATGTCAAGCTGCTTCCTGCTGACGATGAAAGACGACAGCATCGAAGGAATTTACGACACGCTGAAGCAAACGGCCAAGATTTCGCAGTCGGCCGGTGGTATCGGGTTGAGCATCCATAATGTGCGGGCCACCGGAACCTACATTAAAGGCACCAACGGTACGTCGAACGGAATTGTGCCGATGCTGCGTGTCTTCAACGACACGGCGCGGTACGTTGACCAGGGCGGCGGAAAACGGAAAGGTTCATTCGCTATTTACCTTGAGCCATGGCATGCCGATATCTTCGACTTTTTGGATTTGAAGAAGAATCACGGTAAGGAAGAACTCCGTGCCCGCGATTTATTCTTTGCCCTTTGGGTACCTGATCTGTTCATGAAGCGCGTAGAAGACAACGACACCTGGTCGCTGTTCTGTCCGCACGAATGCCCTGGTCTGGCCGATACATACGGCGACGAATTTGAGGCATTGTATACGCGTTACGAGCGCGAAGGCAAAGCCCGGAAAGTAGTGAAGGCGCAGGACCTGTGGTTCGAAATTCTGGAATCACAGACCGAAACCGGCACACCATACATGCTGTACAAAGATGCAGCAAACCAGAAATCGAACCAGAAAAATCTCGGTACCATCAAGTCGTCGAACCTGTGTACTGAGATCATCGAATATACATCACCGGATGAGGTGGCGGTTTGTAACCTGGCCTCAATCGCGCTGCCTAAATTTGTCGTTGCCGGCCCTGACGGCGTGCTTCGGTTCGATCATCAGAAATTGTACGAAATCACGAAAGTGGCTACGCGCAACCTGAACAAAATTATCGACCTGAACTACTATCCTGTCGAAGAAGCCCGTCGCTCAAATATGCGCCACCGGCCGATCGGTTTGGGCGTGCAGGGGCTGGCTGATGCCTTCATTCTGCTCCGTATGCCGTTTGAATCGGATGAAGCCCGCCGCCTGAACGAAGAGATTTTCGAGACAATCTACTTCGGTGCCATGACGGCGTCGATGGAACTGGCGAAAGTCGACGGTGCGTACGAAACCTGGAAGGGCTCACCTATTTCGCAGGGTATTTTCCAGTTCGATATGTGGGGGGTAACGCCGCAATCGAACCGCTGGGACTGGGAAGAGCTGCGTAAGGACGTTGTGGAACACGGTGTCCGGAACTCCCTGCTGCTGGCACCGATGCCAACGGCATCAACCAGCCAGATTCTGGGCAACAACGAGTGCTTCGAGCCGTATACCAGCAACATTTATACCCGCCGGGTATTGTCAGGGGAATTCGTGGTGGTGAACAAACACCTGCTGCGCGATCTGGTGAAACTGGGCTTATGGAACGATAGCATGAAGAACATGCTGATCGCAGCCAACGGTTCGGTACAGGCGATCCCGACGATTCCGCAGCACATCAAGGACCTGTACAAAACCGTTTGGGAGATCAAGCAGAAACATATCATCGATATGGCTGCTGACCGCGGGGCATACATCTGCCAGTCACAGTCGCTGAACATTCACATTCAGGATCCGAACTTCGGTAAGCTGACGTCGATGCACTTCTACGCCTGGAAGCGTGGCCTGAAAACAGGTATGTACTACCTGCGTACGAAGGCTGCTGCGGATGCCGTTAAGTTCACCGTTGAGAAGCAAGCCGAAGCGCAGATTAATCCGGCGGTTGTTGCTGTTCACGAGCAGCCGCTGAACTACCAGCAGTATGCGCAGGAGCACGCGGCTCAGGCAGTAGCCGCGCCTGTCGTTACGGATCTGGAGCAGCAATATGCCGCCATCGCCTGTTCGCTCGACGATCCGGAAGGCTGCGAAATGTGCGGAAGTTAACAGAGTATCATGTTTATATCCCAAACCCCAGCCTGTCAAGGCCGGGTTTTTTTGTGCCCACAGGATAGACAAATCAGTTTATTCCGGAATCCGCTAATCTAAAGATGTACCTTTGTTGTTAATGAATAATTGTAATTAGTAACAACATGGCAAGTGATAAACGGTATGAGCTTTATTAATGACGTTATTCGGCATCCTGTACTAATCAGTCATTTATCCGGAGCAAACAACTATACCTGGGTTCATTTCAGAGCGGCGTCGAAACTGTTAATCAGCAAGCCGTTACGCTATTTCGAAGAGCGGTTTCCTGATTTTGTCAGGCTTCATAAAGTAGTGCTGGCCAATCCCCGGTGCATTAAACAGGTTATACCACCGCCAACGCTGAAAAAAAGCGGAGAAGTAGAACTGGAGGACGGTACGAGGCTGCCCATTAGCCGTCGCCGCTGGAAAGAAATCGCTGAGACCATTACGTCCGATACCGGGCACATGCAGAACCCGGACGATGATCCCGTGATTTTGTTTGTTTCCGCCGACCGGCACAAAGGGCTGTTGCTGCAGCAGGTAATCGAAAGCACGTACAGTCCGTACCGTGTCCATATCATGCCCCATGCCAGCCTGGTTTGCGGCTTGCTTCGGGAACTGCCTCCCGCCGACCTTCCGGTGCTGATGATCGTAGATGCGCGTCAATCGTTTCAGGAGCCGCTTAATGTGCTGCGGCAGCTAAAAAACAATAAACACACGTCATACCTGCCGATTGTGGTTCTGGTGCGCGAAGAAGAAAAAGAAACGGTTTATCAGCATTATGTACGCTATGCCAACTCGGTCGTATCGGTTCCTGAGTCGAATACATCGTTTGTGGAAACGATTAAGTGGCTATGCCAATACTGGCTCAGATTCAACAGATTACCAGGCAGGGTAGTGCTTGAAGAATGGGGGATGGTAAGCGAATAGGTGTTAACATGCGTAAACGGCGGGCCACATGTGGCCCGCCGTTTACGCATGTGTGAGGATCACCACGGAGTACTGCCCAGCAGTTTTTCGCCCAGCGGCGATAATGATGCCGTTTCTTGACGGGTTTTCTCCCAGTTACGCGGGTCGCCCGGAAAAGCGTAACCGTCCGGAGCAATGCGGTCTTTCCATGACCGGATGCGCCATTGCCGGAGTGCTTCGTTGTCTTCTTCGGCTGGCATCATCGAAATGTACTGCGCAATCCGCACCTTATTGCCCGAATGGTTGGGACGGATACCGTGGGGCTGGGTGCTGTTGAAAATCAGCAGGTCACCGGCTTCCAGTTTTACTTTCACGATCTTATCCTCAAAACCGGTTGTGTCGGGCCGGAAACGGTTGCGGTCTTCGGGCTGGGTGAGTTTCCAGGTATCATAAGTACGGAACAACTCCGGAATGCACTGAAAACCGCCCATGTTTTCGTCGGTCTGGTCGGCAAGGGCCAGCACGCCCTGCACATTCTGCGGGCGGGTTTCCGGATCATAATCCCAGTGAATAAATCCTTTGAATGTATCCTGGGGCCGCAATGGCATATTGAGGTTGCAGCGGTCGATGGTTACCCAGAGTTTTTCGGTACCCCAGATGTCCACAAAAGCATCGTAGACCCGTTGCGTCTGGCGGTTATCCCACAGATACTGATGGTTATAGAGTTCGACCATGCCGCTGCCGATCAGCTCTTTCATCTGCATATCGGCCCGTGGCGGCGCATACCATGTCTCCGGGTCATTCGGATTTTTTTCTTCAAAGTCCCAGATAAACCGGGCCAGACGTTCGGCCTGTTCTTTCGGAACCGCCTGTTTAATAACAATATAACCATTATCAATCCAGAACTGCCAGTCTTCTTCCGACAATACCCGCAACGGTACGCCGTTTGACCGGTCATTTAATTGCTGGCGGCTGCTGGTTGCAGTCGAGGGATTGCCTGGAATATCCTTATGAGCCTGATTAGGGCTCATCGTCGGTGCCATTGTCGGGGTCATTGTTTGCATCGGAATAGTAATTTATCATTATTGGATAAGACAAAAGTAGGCGGACTACTAACGGATTACTACACCGGTAATGGCTGGTATTTGAACAATATTGATAATTTTGACGAAAAATCAGCGTATATAAAAGCAAGTACGGACAAAAATGAAGCTAATCCGTGAAGATGTCCAGCCCGATCTGAACAGTTCGTTCAAGCTCTTTACACCCAGACTGAACGATTTTTACTATTGGCATTTCCATCCGGAATATGAGCTGGTTTACATTGAGGGAGCTGACGGACCGCGGCATGTGGGGGATCATCTATCGCGCTACAGCGGCAGTGATCTGGTCCTGATCGGACCCTACATCCCGCACCTGAATTTTGATTACGGCGTGCGGACGGCGTACCGGAAAGTGGTCGTACAGATGCTGCCTGACTTTATGGGCATGGCCTTTGGCCAGACACCTGAGCTTTCGGACATTGCCCGGCTGCTTCAGCTGGCCCGGCAAGGCATTGCCTTTGCCGGCAAAACAAAGCAGGAAGCCGGTGAAAGGCTGCTGGCGTTGCATACGCTCAGCCATTTCCGGCAGTTGATGGAGCTGCTGGCTATTTTTCAGTTGCTGGCCACGTCGGCAGAGACAGAGCTGCTCCACAGCCGGCCGGTTGAACAGGCTTACAACCAGCGGCAACAAGACCGAATTCAGCAGATTTATCAGTTTATTGACCAGCATTATCAGCGCCGGATGGAGGTAAGCGAAGCCGCCGATCTGACCAACCTGACGCCGGCCGCCTTTTGTCGTTATTTCCGGCAAATGACGCGGATGACCTTTACGGAGTATGTCAATCAGTACCGGGTGGCACAGGCTAAGAAAGGGCTGCTACAGGGGCAGTCGGTAACGGAAGCTTGTTTTGAGAGCGGTTTCGAGAGTCTGTCGTATTTCAACCGCGTTTTCCGGCGGGTAACGGGCCAGAATCCGCTGCAGTTTAAAAAGGAAATGCGGCGTTAGCACATTAACCTTCCAGGAAGTTCAAAACTTCCTGGAAGGTTGACATTATTAGTTCGCCGCTACAGCCGGCGCCGCTCCGTTAAACACAACTACTTTGTTTTTGATCGGCTTTACGGTTCTGAGGTAGGCATAAATCGCACCCAGATCGCGCTCGCTCATGCCGGCATACATCGTCCAGGGCATAATCGTCTGCATTTCGCCCTTATTAACTTTGTGCGGCTGGTAGCCCTTCGACAGGTCGTATGACTTGAAGCGGGCAATAAACGCTTCTTTGGTCCAGCGGCCGATACCGGTTTCCGGATCCGGCGTGATGTTGGCCGTTTGCAGCGGTCCCATCGGGCTCGCCATCGGATTGCCGCCGGCAAAATCCATCCCCGGTACCGGTTTCCCTTGCTCGGCTTTCGTATGACAATCGCCGCAGGCTGCTGCATTGGTCAGGTAACGGCCCAGCGCCACCTCGTCGGTAGTATCTGGCATGGCTTCAAACGCTGGTTTCTGCGGAATGGTGTTCACGATAAAATTCAGCGGGAAGTCAAGGTGCGAATCCGGAACGGGGTTCTGGATCGGTTGCAGGCTACGCACGTACGCCACAATCGATTCCACATCGTTGCGGTCCATGTGGCCATAGCGCGGGTGCGGCATGATCGGGAACAGGGCGCGGCCGTCTTTGTTGACACCTGACGTTACGGCCCGCAGAATTTCGCCGTCAGTCCAGTTTGTTAAACCGGCTGGCGTAATGTTGCGGGAGTACACTTCGCCGGGAACGCCGGCTTCGGGGCCGAACCGCTCACCGCCTTTGCCCAGGCTACCCGGTATCAACGGCGCGGAATACAAGGACCAGTCGCGGGTACTGTGGCAGTCCATACAAACACTGACGTGGTTGGCCAGGTATTTCCCGCGTTCAATTTTAGCAGCAGTAGCCTGGATTTTTACGTCTTCGGCCGCACCAACCGAGGCACCCGGCAGTCCTACCTTGACAAACGTCAGCACCCCGGCGACACCAACGAGCAAAACGCCCAGGCCAATACCGGCATAGCGGATAATTTTTTTCATGTTCTGAGTACTTATTGAGGTTACAAAAGGAGGTATTTATTGAATTAAATAGTGTTTCAGTGACAAGTAGTAAAATGGACTGATTTACTGATTAATAGCTTGGTTTTACCTCCGTTTTTTTATGGTCAATTCAAAATAAATGCCCCATCCGGCGGTTATCAATCGTAAAGGCAGTGAACCGGAAAAGTGGGTAGGTAAACCGTGGTAAGTCCGGAATCAATTGTATGGCTGAATAGTCATAAAAAAGCCCCGGTCGATCAGGATCGCCGGGGCTGTATATTTATGTATGAATAGTTTACTGAATGCCGCCCATCCACTTCTTCAGTGGTTTGGCAAAAAGCAGCATCAGGATGCCGAATGCGAGACTGAAATAAGCTACATTCTGGAACATAGCCGGCATTTGCTGTACATTTTCTTCGTCGAAACCGCCCGCAAACAGACCGGCAATCAGGTTACCCAGCGACGCGCCTACAAACCAGATACCCATCAGCTGGCTGACATACCGTTTTGGCGAAAGTTTGGTAAATGCACTCAGCCCTACCGGACTCAGACACAGCTCGCCGAGGGTATGGAACAGGTACGTAAACGTCAGGAATACCGGCGAGGTCAGCTGACCGGTCACCGCAATTTTAGATGCTACCACCATGATCAGGTAGCCAAGTCCTAACAGGAGCAGACCGGTTGCCAGCTTGGCCGGTGCCGGGAAGCTGATGTTGCGGTTGGCCAGGAAAATCCAGAGGCCGGCCATTACTGGCGAAAAGGTCAGGATAAACGCAGGGTTAAAGTTCTGAAACCAGCTCGACGGCATTTGCCAGCCAAACAGGTTCAGGTCCGTATGCCGGTCGGCAAAAATCTGAAGCGAAGACCCCTGCTGCTCAAAACCGGCCCAGAACAGGGCAGCGGCCAGGAAGAACGTAAACAGCACGGCCACCCGTTTTTTCTCTACCGGGGTCAGACCACCGGCGGCCAGGATGTAAATAAAGTAGCTGACGGCCACCAGCGAAATAATGGTGCCCATGGCTTTGGCCAGCCCCTGCGCAGTCGACATGTCGATTACACCTGAAAACTGTAGAATCACCAGAATGCCGGCCAGACCAACCAGAAATCCAATCAGTGATTTGTTACCGCCGCTTGCGGCGGCTTCGTCGCTGCTGCCGGTCTTTTTCGGTTCGTTACCGTACTGGCCGAGGTATTTCTGGCCCAGCGTACGGAAGGTGATCATACCGAGTCCCATGCCTACAGCCGCTGCACCAAATCCATAATGCCAGCCTACTTTCTGGCCCAGATACCCGACAATGGTAATGCCGAGGAACGAACCCAGGTTGATGCCCATGTAGAAGATCGAGAAGGCCGCATCGCGCCGCGCGCCGCCTTCAGGGTACAATTCGCCGACAATCGAACTGATGTTTGGTTTGAGCAGTCCGGTACCGAGGGCTACCACACAGAGGCCAAGGTAGAAGATAGCCGTTCCGGCCGGAAAGGCCAGAATGATGTGGCCCAGCATAATGATCAGGCCACCGTACCAGATGGATTTGCGCTGACCCAGAATGTTATCGGCGATCCAGCCGCCTGGCAGCGACAGCAGGTAAACGGATGCCGTGTATAAGCCATAGATGGCTGCACCTTCTGATTCGTTGAGGCCCATGCCACCGCTGATTTTGTCGAGCAGGAAAAGCAGCAGAATGGCACGCATGCCATAGTAGCTGAAACGTTCCCACATCTCGGTGAAAAACAGCACGTAAAGCCCCGGTGGGTGACCCTGTTTACGGGCAGGTGCATTGAGAGTTGATTCCATCAAAAAAAATTGGGTTTTAGTCGTGTTGTAAACGATAAAGTTTGGTAATTAACGACGATATAATCCCTAAAGATACAGTTCGGCCCTAAATCTGCCAAAACCCGACCTTGCTATGAAATACCGGTACCGTGTTCTCGGCTTTCTTTTTCTGCTGTCGATCATTACCTATCTCGACCGTGTCTGCATCTCGGTGGTAGGGCCGCGGATGAAAAAAGAGCTGGACCTCACCAATGAGCAGTTTGGCTATGTGCTCAGTGCGTTTGCGCTGGCGTATGCCCTTTTCGAAGTGCCGACCGGTACACTCGGCGACCGGATTGGTCCGCGCCGGGTGCTGGCACGGGTCGTGAGCTGGTGGTCGGCCTTTACGATGCTGACCGGTACGGCTTTCAATCTTGCTTATCTAGTGGTGATCCGGTTTTTGTTTGGTATGGGCGAGGCCGGTGCCTATCCCAACAGCTCCATCGTCATTGCGCGCTGGTTCCCCAAAACCGAAACGGGGCGGGCCCAGTCGTTCATCTGGGGCGCAGGCCGGATCGGCGGTGCGTTGTCTCCGCTGATCGTCGTACCGGTGGCAGCGGCGTTTGGCTGGCGG
This sequence comes from Arsenicibacter sp. R0_47, assembly GCF_057652235.1. Classification (NCBI taxonomy): domain Bacteria; kingdom Pseudomonadati; phylum Bacteroidota; class Cytophagia; order Cytophagales; family Spirosomataceae; genus Arsenicibacter; species Arsenicibacter sp. R0_47. The sequence continues at coordinate 211,382 of NZ_JBYFCJ010000001.1, forward strand.
GCTTCGTTCTGGGTCATGGGCGGAATCGGTCTGGTCTGGGCGCTGGCCTGGTATATCTGGTTCCGCGATTTCCCGCACGAAAAACCTGACCTCTCGCCGGAGGAACTAACCGAAATTGAAGCTACCCGCAGCTATCAGGTACATGGGGCCGCCCGCAGCCACCGCATTCCGTGGGGGGCTATTTTCCGCAACCGGAATATGTGGGCCATCATGCTGATGTTTCACTTTTACATGTACGGGGCGTATTTCTTTACCGGTTGGCTGCCAACCTATTTGCAGGAAGGTCGTCAGTTTTCGGAGAAGGACATGACACTGTTTGCCACCCTGCCGTTTCTGCTGGGCGCACTGGGGTGTTTTACCGGCGGCTACGCCAGCGACTGGCTGTCCAAACGCTATGGCCTGCGCTTCGGCCGGCGGGTGGTCGGGCTCGTGGGCATGTTTGCGTCGAGTATGGTGATGCTGTCGGCAGCAATGGCCACCAGTAACCAGACGGCGGCCCTGTTGCTGGCGCTGGGTATGGCGTTCAAAGACCTGACCCTGCCGGTTTCGTTTGCAGTTTGTGTGGATGTCGGCCGGAGCAAATCCGGTACGGTGTCCGGTGCGATGAATATGGCCGGGCAGCTGGGGGCGTTTTTCCTGGGCATTCTGTTCGGCAAAATCGTGGACGCTACCGGTGACTACAACTACCCGCTCTACCTCATTGCTTTTCTGCTCTTGTGCAGCAGCCTGCTCTGGCTGATCATTGACCCTACCCGGGAAGTGGAACTGGAGTAAAGAGTGAAAGGGTGAAAGAGTGAAAGAGCGAAAAATGGTGATAGCCGGCAGGTAAAGAATTAGCCCGTGGCAATGGATAAAGAACGGATGATTGGTACGCATTAGCCAGATCAACGCTATGCGGGTCGCTCTTTCGCTCTTTAAAATTTAGATCAGTTTTCGGGGTGATTGTCGGCATAGGGTGCCGAAAGAGGTTATACTTATTTCGCCCTTAACAAACGACTCCGACTATGACAATCGCCTATGCTGCCGACGTGACCGATACACGCACCGGCACTCCCCAACCCGATGCTGTTTCATTTTCGTGCAAACAGCGGTTTGATAATCTGAGCGCAGCCGAACTGGTTGAACAGGCCATCCGCAATGGCGAAGGCACGCTGACGGCTACCGGTGCGCTGGCCTGCGATACCGGTGAGTTTACCGGACGGTCGCCGAAGGACCGGTATATTGTGAACGATGAGACAACGGCCGATGAGGTGTGGTGGGGCGAGGTGAACATTCCGTTTAAGGCGGATAAATTTGAAGGACTCTATCAGAAAATGCTGGCCAATCTGGCCGATAAGACGGTATACACCCGGTCGGCATACGTCTGCGCCCTGCCCGAATACCGGCTCAATGTGGAGGTGATCAACACAAAGGCGTATCATAACCTGTTTTGCTATAACATGTTCCTGCGGCCAACGGCGGAGGAGCTGAAAGACTTTACCCCTGATTTTACCATCATCTGCGATCCCGACTTTCTGGCTGACCCGGCGGTTGACGGGACAAAAAGCGCCAACTTTGCCATCCTGAACCTTACCCGTCACATGATTCTGATTGGCGGAACGGGGTATACCGGCGAAATGAAAAAAGGCATTTTCTCGGTGCTGAATTTTAAACTGCCCGTTGAGCGGCATACGCTGTCGATGCACAGCTCGGCCAACGAAGGCGAGGCCGGTGATGTGGCGGTATTCTTCGGCTTATCGGGGACGGGTAAAACCACGCTGTCGGCTGACCCGCACCGCTCGCTGATCGGTGACGATGAGCACGGCTGGGCACCCGAAGGCGTCTTCAATTTCGAAGGCGGCTGTTATGCCAAAGTCATTGACCTGTCGGCCGAAAAAGAACCGGAAATTTACGGGGCAATCCAGTTCGGAGCCATTCTGGAAAACACGCGATACAACGAAAATACCCGCAAAGTAGATTACACCGACCGGTCAGTTACGGAAAATACAAGGGTTTCGTACCCGATTCACTTCATCAACAATGCCAAAGCGCCGTCGGCCGGCGGGGTACCGAAAAACATCTTTTTCCTGACGGCCGATGCATTTGGCGTGCTGCCGCCCATTGCTAAACTGACGACCGGACAGGCGATGTACCATTTTATTTCGGGTTATACGGCGAAAGTGGCGGGTACCGAAGTGGGTGTTACAGAGCCTAAAGCTACATTTTCGGCCTGCTTTGGCGCAGCCTTTATGCCGCTCCATCCGACCCGATACGCCGAAATGCTGGGTGAGAAAATGAACGAACACGAGACCAATGTCTGGCTCATCAACACGGGCTGGACCGGCGGGGCGTATGGTACGGGCGAACGCATGAAGCTCCGATACACCCGCGCCATGATTACCGCCGCCCTGAACGGTGAGCTGGCCGATGTCGCCTATACCCATCATCCGGTATTCGGCGTGGCGATTCCCCAAAGCTGCCCGAACGTCCCGGCTGAGATCCTGAATCCACGGGATACGTGGCAGGACAAAGATCAGTACGATGCGACGGCGCAGAAACTGGCCGGCTTGTTCCGCGATAACTTCGGCAAGTACGAAGAATTTGCCAATGACGAAATCCGGGCGGGTGGGCCTGTGCGTCCGCAGGCATAACCGGTGGCGGTAATCGTTGTGAAAACGCGGATTGTTTGGCAACTTTGGCTGGCTAAACAATCCGCGTTTTTTGATGCATCATCCTGTGGTTATTTCGATCCCCTCGTACCTCATTCTCGACTTTTCGGCCACCAATCCGGACCTGGCTACGCTTGAGCTGACCGATACCGCCGTGTTTTCGGACTATGTGTTCGACAAGCTCCGGAAGTCGGGGGCAGCCGTCGGCGTGGGTGGGTATAATGAGCATCGGGTAATTTACCGGCGGAGTGCGCATTTCCAGCGAACTGCCGACCCCCGTGAAATTCATCTGGGTATTGATTTGTGGGCCGAAGCCGGTACGCCGGTGTATGCGCCGTTGGATGGCGTTGTGCACAGTTTTCAGGACAACAACAACTTCGGCGACTATGGCCCGACGATTATTCTGGCGCATCAGTATGAAGGCAAGCCGCTGTATAGCCTCTATGGACACCTGAGCCGCACGTCGCTCGAAGGGCTGTATGAAGGTAAGCCGGTGCAGGCAGGGGAGACGATTGCGGCGATCGGGCCGTATCCGGAGAACGGCAACTGGCCGCCGCACCTCCATTTCCAGCTCATGACCGATATGCTTGGCCTGAAAGGTGATTTCCCCGGCGTGTGCAGCCTGCGCGACCGTGACCGCTACCTCGCCATATGCCCCGACCCGAACAGGTTTCTGGGAATTGACGGGCTCTGACAGTTGTTTTCCTCCAAACCGTTATTGAATCATGACTGAATTCAGCGAGAAATACGTCAATCCATTTACTGATTTTGGCTTCAAGAAACTGTTCGGCGAAGAACCTAATAAGGACTTGCTGCTGGATTTTCTGAACGAACTTCTGCGGGAGCAGGAGGGTACTATTACCTCACTGACTTACCTCAAATCCGAGCATCTTGGGGCCGATGCGCTCGACCGCAAGGCTATTTTTGACCTTTACTGCGAAAATGAGCGGGGAGAGAAGTTTATTGTAGAGCTACAGAAGTCAAAGCAAAACTTCTTCAAAGACAGGACGCTTTATTATGCTACATTTCCGATTCGTGAGCAAGCCAAACGAGCTGACTGGAATTATGAATTAAAGGCGGTATACACCATTGCTATTCTTGACTTTGTTTTTGATGATGACAAAACAGACATGGCTAAATATCGCTACGATGTCAAGCTGACTGATGTTGAGACCTGTAAGGTTTTCTATGATAAACTAACGTTTATCTATCTGGAAATGCCTAAGTTCCGGAAGCAGATTCATGAACTGACAACGCGCTTTGAGAAGTGGCTTTACGTAATCAAAAACCTGAACCGGCTTGAGCGGATACCTGATGCACTGCGGGAAAAAATCTTTGAGCGACTTTTTGAAGTGGCGGAGATTGCCAAACTGAGCCACCGCGAGCTAATGTCCTATGAGGATAGCCTGAAATATTATCGGGACCTAAAAAATTCACTCGACACTGCACGTTTGGAGGGGCGCATAGAAGGTGAAACAGAAGCTAAGCTGGACGTAATCCGTAATGGATTGGCAGCGGGTTTGGCAGTAGATGTACTGGCCAAACTCACCGGAATGACCGAACACGATATTCAGGCACTAATCAGAAAAGGGCTCTGACCCATATCTTCCCGTGCCGGGCGGTTGGTTAATACGCCGTCGGGATAACTTACTTCGACCAGATACAGCCCGTTGGCGGGGGCCGGCGCACCCAGCTGGCTGCGGTCTCTGGCAAGAATCAGCTCGTCAAACCGGTCGAGCGACAGGCGCCCTTGCCCGATTTCCAGCATCGTTCCAACGATGGTCCGCACCATACCCCACAGAAACCGGTTGGCTTTGATGTGAAATGTCAGACAGCCGGGCGTGGTATACTGCCAGTACGCAAAGGCCAGGTCGCATTCGTAATGCATCACATCGGGCCGGAACTTGCTGAACGACCGGAAATTACGGTGTCGCAGCAATACGGCGCAGGCCTCATTCATTAGCTCAACGTTTACTTCCGGCCGGAAATGGAGGGTCTGCTGCTGAAGGAAAGCGTCTTTCCGCCGCGTGATGTGGTATTGGTAATAGCGGGATCGGGCCGAAAAACGGGCGTGATCCGTATCCCGGACCGGAAAAATTGCGTGGATGGCAATGTCAGGCGGTAACATGCAGTTCAGCGAATACAGAAAATCATCACTCAACGGCAGCGGGCTCTCCGTGTCAAGATGCACAAACTGCTGCCGGGCATGTACGCCCGCGTCGGTGCGTCCGCTGGCAACGACATATACCTGCCTGCCCAGCCGTTTCGACAAAACATCACTGAGCGTGGTCTGAATACTGGTGCCGTTCGACTGGGTTTGCCAGCCGCTGTAGTTTGTGCCCTGATAGGAAAGCTCAATGAAATAACGCATGGGGCAAAGGTACAACTTCTGCCGGTGCAGGATGCTCCGCCGAAGACTACGTTAGTCGGGCAACTGCCGGGTTTCCTGCTCCAGAAAGGCCCGGAAACGCTCTTGCAGGCCCCGGAAATGATCAAGGTATTTAAGCCCTTCCTCCGTTACGATGGCACCGCCGCCTTTCTCGCCGCCGGTCTGGGTCGACACCAGCGGGGTTGCTGCCTGGGTGTTCATGGACTGAACAAGGTCCCAGGCCCGTTTATATGACATCTTCATGGCTTTAGCGGCCTGATTAATGGAGCCTGTCTGCTGGATATGTTCCAGCAGTTCCATGCGGCCGACACCAAAAAAGCGGTCGTCGGCTTCGAGCCAGATGCGGCCGTTAATACGTAAGTTCATAGCCATTGTGCGGCTAAGTTAAAAAAAGAAAGCGTACCGGCATCCTGTGCACCGGTACGCTTTCCGTTAATGCGTTGTTTACTGTTAACTACCTGATAGTAAGTGACAATGTGATCGACGGAGATTTGATGTTTACTGATACTGCTGGTGGTATAGTTGTGGAACCATATCCTTTATAGGCCATTAAAAGACTAACAATCAGCGCAATTAATGTGATACGTTTATTCATGATCAGTGTTTGTGTGAGTCGCTTTACTGGATTTATTCTTGTGACGGAGGGAGGTTCAGAAAATAACGCAGGGGTACAGCGTTCCGCGCAAAATTTTGTAAATTTGACTAGCCGATATGCAGTAACGAAACTTCTGAACAGACCATTCGTCTAATAAACTGCATACACTTTTTACTCTTTTCAGCATGATTGCCAGTGCACCGCTTACGTCTGATAATCCTACCGACTATCTCAAACGCTACTACGGTTACGACCGCTTCCGCCCGATGCAGGAAGACATTATCCGCTCGGTTCTGTCGGGACGGGATACGGTGGTGTTAATGCCGACGGGGGGCGGTAAATCGGTTTGTTTTCAGATTCCGGCCGTCATGAAGCCGGGGGTATGCGTGGTGGTTTCACCGCTGATTGCCCTGATGAAAGATCAGGTCGAGGCGCTGCATCTGAATGGTATTTCTGCCGCATACCTCAACAGTACGCAATCGTCCAAAGAGCAGCGGCAGATTGAAACCGATGCGCTGGCGGGTAAGATCAAGCTGTTATATGTCTCTCCCGAGAAACTGCTGAGTGAAAGCATGTTTATCTTTCTCCAGCAATTACAGCTGTCCCTGTTCGCAATCGACGAAGCCCATTGTATTTCGTCCTGGGGGCATGATTTCCGGCCGGAATACACACAGCTGAATGTGCTGAAAAAACATTTTCCACATGTAACAACAGTGGCGCTGACGGCCACGGCCGATAAACTGACGCGGCAGGACATTGCCCAGCGCCTCAACATGAACGATCCGGCCGTATTTATTGCTTCGTTCAACCGCCCGAACCTGAGCCTGCAGGTATTGCCGGGGACCAACCGCTTCCAGCAGATTGTGCGGCTGCTGAATATGAAACCTGATACGTCGGGGGTGATCTACTGCCTGAGCCGGAAATCAACGGAGTCACTGGCGGCGAAGCTGCAGGAAAAAGGGTTTATGGCGGGGTTCTACCATGCCGGTATGAGTGCACAGGAGCGGTCGATGGTGCAGGAGATGTTCCTGAAAGACGATATCCGGATCATGTGCGCGACCATTGCCTTCGGGATGGGGATTGATAAGTCGAATGTGCGGTGGGTAATCCACTATAACATGCCCAAAAACATCGAAAGCTTTTATCAGGAAATCGGACGGGCCGGCCGCGATGGGCTTAACTCGGATACGGTCCTGTTTTACAGCTTTGCCGATGTGGCGACGTACAAGGAGATGCTGACCGAAAACAATCCGGCGAACCTCGGGCTACAGCTCGCCAAGCTCGAACGGATGCAGCAATATGCCGATGCGCATACCTGTCGCCGGCAGATTCTGCTGAGTTACTTTTCGGAAGAACTGACCGAGCCGTGCGGCAACTGTGATGTCTGCCGGAATCCGCGGGTTACCTTCGATGGCACCATCATTGCCCAAAAGGCGCTTTCGGCCATTCTGCGGCTGAAGGAACGGGTACCGATGAACCTGCTGATTGATGTCTTGCGGGGTTCCCGCAGCCAGCAGGTGCTCATGAACGGCTACGATAAAATTAAAACCTACGGGGCCGGTGCGGATCTCAAATTCGACGAGTGGCGGAATTATCTTCAGCAACTGATCAATGTCGGGGTTATTGAAATTGCCTATGACCAGCATTATGCCCTGAAAAAAGGCATTCTGGGCGACGGGGTGCTGTTTCAGGGGAAAAAGGTAGACCTTGTCCGGCCCGACGATGCGCCGAAGGTGGTGGTTGAGAAGCCGAAAACCAAAACCGAGCAGGCCAAAGACGAACTGCTCGACCGCCTCAAAGCGCTCCGGAAACAAATTGCCGACGAGCAGAATGTGCCGCCGTATGTGGTCTTTACCGATACGACCCTCGAAGACATGGCCCGGCTGCGGCCGACTACGCCCGATGGCCTGCGCAATGTCAGCGGGGTGGGTGAGCGGAAGCTCCAGTTATTTGGCCCTCGCTTCCTGAAGGAAATCGTCGGCTACGTAACCGGCAAGGCCAAAGACGGCAACACCCTCCGTGGTTCCACGCAGCTGCTGACGCTGGAACTCTATAACCAGGGAATGAGTATGGAAGAGATTGCTGCCGAACGAAAGCTGACAACCGGCTCGATTGCCAACCACCTTGTTCACCTCTTCAAGGCAGGGTATAGCATTGATATTGAAGCGCTCATCAGCCAGCAGGATGCGCTCGAAATCGAAGCGGCCATTAACGAGGTCGGGCTTGCCGAGGGGCGGCTGAAGCCGGTATACGACTACCTGAACGGCCGCTATGATTACGGCAAAATTCAGCTTGTTGCCGGGTTGATGGAAGGGTGATTCTTGGGTTCTGGTGGTTGTTATGTTCTGATTTACTGGTTGTTGCTGTGTTCTGAGTTACTGTTGGTTCTAATGGTTCTGCTGGTAACTAACAACAACCAGTAACCACCAGCAACCAAAAAACTACCAGTAACCACCAGAACCACCAGCAACAAAAAAACTATCAGTAACCAAAAAAAAACCAGTAACCGGCAGAATGAATTGGGCTGTTAGTGCTTTTGTATTGGTTCAGTCGTTAACGACCATATATTTCTGCTTCATGTTCTGGATAAACCAGGAGAAGCCGCTGAAGGCGACACACGAAATGCCCACCAGCCACATAGCTCCGCTCAGAGTCATATACGACCATTTCCCCTGATTCAGGCCGGAAATCAAACCGATCAGCATCAGGAAAAAACCAGCACCGCCCAGCAGCGCATCACGCAGGCTGTTGCCGTAGTTCTGGCGGAGGTAATACGCCCCGTACGCCTTGTTACGCGTTTCGAACACAATATCATCCAGACTCGCCTGGGCCATATTCTCCTGCTTAAGGGTCAGGGCATCGCGGTAGGTCTCCTGCAAAGTACCGACGGCATCAGAGCTGGCTTCCAGCATGGCCTTGTCGATAGCGGTTTCGAACGGCAGGCCAATCCACATATAGTATTCGACCTCACAGGCCATATGGTCCACTAGTTCGCTGAGCAGCGATTCATCAGAACCATTCTGGATGAGGTGATGGCGTAACCGGGTGATTTGTTGGGAAGAAAGCTTTTCCATAAGGCTACTTCATTTTTGTGTGCGTATGAAAAGGTCGTTTGGAATCAGGAATGCCCCAGCGATAAGGATGAGGGCGGAAAGAGGAGCGCACGCATGGCGTCCATAAAACGTTCAAAATCAGAAACTTTTTGAATGGCAGTTTCAGTGCCACGCGGGGTAAGCGAATAGTACTTCCGCAAACGGCCATCGACTTCTACGGATTTGGTAACCAGCAGACCGTCCTGTTCCAGTTTGTGGAGCACCGGATAAAGCGCGCCGAATGTGAGCGTAATCTGCCCCTTGGTACGTTCTTTAACCGCTTGCGTGATTTCATAACCATACATTGTACCCCGCTCGGCCAGAAGCTTCAAGACGATGGTCTTGAGTACCCCGCGTAAAAATTCACTGGTCGAAGATTCCATATGGCATTGTCTAGTTTGGTACAAATATATATAGTTAAATTATATATGCAAGAAAAAGTGTGGATATGTCAGCTATAGCTTACCGGCTTGTATGGAATAGATACAAAAACGCCGGTAAATGCACAAAGCATACCGGCGTTTTTTACAAAAAACAGTATCAGGCTTATGAAACCTGTTTAAAGTCCTCCACGGTAAGGTGTTGTCCCTTATCACTGGTAAACGACAGTGAATAAAGGCTGTTATTTTGATTCTGCTGGGATACACCCGTCAGGCGATGCGGAGCAACCGAATAGGTAGTGACCGTACCGCGCTGATTGTCAGTAATGACCAGCAACGACTTTTCCCGATAGTAGTTGACCGTCAGGTGATTCTGGGTGGAAACGATACTTGGTTTACCCAGTCCGTCTGTTTCCGATTTTGCGTCAATGGTCTCCGGTGCCCCTTGCTGTGTGTATAGCTGAACAAGGTCAGCAAAAACACCGGTCAGTTTTGCTTTCAGGGCATGATTCGAAAAGTCGGAAATCATCAGCATTCCGTTCTGCCACTGGCCCATACCACCCAGCGCGGGGTGATTAAACTGGGCCTGTTTACCGTGCCCCAGCGAGAGCTGGTTAAACAAATGTGTTACCACTTCTTCGCTGAGCGTATGGGTCTGCGCAATCTGCGCGATGGATGTTGCCATAGCATTGTTGTTTATAGTATAACCGCCTGAAAACGAAAAACGTTTTCGGGACCGGCTACAGAGCTGTCATGAAAAAGCCCTCCTGATGATCAGAAGGGCTTTTTCTTTAATTCGTTTCGCTGTCCGAAAGCGTGGCAATCCGCTTTTCGATGTGCTCATCGAGGTCGAGCTTCTGAACCCCTTTCAGCCACCATTCAGGCGCTGGTTTGCCTTTCAGGTGGTAGTCAAAAAACTCCATCATCCGCAGTGCGTAATCCTTACGGTTCGGCAGTTTGGCCAGACCGTGGTTTTCGCCTTTGTACTGGACCATCACGACGGGCTTTTTCTGACGGCGCAGGGCGTTATAGAATTCAATGCCCTGGGTAAAGTCAACAGCACCGTCCTTGTCATTGTGCAGCATCAGCAACGGCGTCTGTACATTTTTGACATGGTACATCGGCGAGTTACGGTGGTAGGCTTCCCAGTTTTCCCACGGAGCCACCAAACGACCCTGTGAACCCTCGAAAATGGCCCCGTTACCGCCACCGGAGTTCCAGTAGATCAGGTTGTACATCGAAATCATGTCGGTCAGCGGCGCACCGGCCGCGGCAGCCTTGAACATGTTGGTCTGGGTAATCAGGAAGCTCGTCTGATAACCGCCCCACGAGTGACCGTGAACACCAATTTTGGTCTCGTCGATAACGCCGGTTTTCAGTGCCGCCTTCACCCCCGGCAATACGCACCAGACTGCCGACATGCCCGGGTCGTTCATTTTGTAGACGATATCCGGAATAAACACCGCGTAGCCGTTTGAGGTATACAGGCTTGGGTTCCAGCCCGTTCCTGAATAAGCAGGGTTCGCAAAGCTGTGCAGTGTCTGCGACAGTTTTTCGTAGTAATATACCACAGTCGGGTATTTTTTGCCTGTTTCGTAGCCCGCCGGCAGGAATAAAGCTCCCTGCAATGAATCGCCTTTGTCGCTCACGTAGTTAACCAGCTGCACGCCTGGTGACCAGGCATACTTATCGAAGGCCGGTGCATTTTTTGAGACTTGTTTGCCGGCTGCCAGGTCAGCACTGGACGATACGAAATACTGACGGGGCTGGGTAAAGCTCTCCCGGCCGAATACATACACACCGGCTTTCTTGGCTTTGTTCAGGCTGCCGATAGAGGCATCTTCCCACAACAAGCGCGTTACCTTACCGTTTTCGATGCGGCTGATACCGCTTTTCTTGGTCCATTCACCGTAGGTCCGGACGTAGACAGGCTGCTTCAGATCGATGCCTTTTTCGTCCGGGTCAAGCGAGAAGCGATTCTGGAACCGGATTTTCTCGCGTTTGCCGGTTTGGGTCAGGTTCAGGGCGGTCAGTGGTTTGCCTTTGGCATCCTTGCCGTCCATAGCCGGTACCTGCCAGATATCCCAGCCGTCGCTCAGCAGCACGTATTTGCTGTCGCTCGACCAGCCGATGGGCGACTGAGGCGGGGTTGTCTGGTTGTGATCGTCGTCGGTATCGACAAATGATGTTGGCAGGCCTTTGGTAATATTCCGGCTGGTGCGGGTTGCCATGTCATACACAAAGAAGTGAATGCCTTCCCAGTACAGAAACTTTGTGCCATCCGGTGAGGGCTGCGGACTTGCCGCAAAGCCAGGCAGGTAGTGCTTTTCGCGGATTTTCTCGCGTTTGCCGGTTTTCAGGTCAATCAGGTAATAGTCGGCGTAGTTATGGCCGTCGAGATTGGCGTCAAGTTCGTAGTTGCTGTTGTCGCTGCCAAGGGCGTATAGCTCTTTCGGTGCAACGCTTACGGTGCGGAGGCTGCTGTCGGCCAGACGCGTAAAGGTTTTCGTGGCGGCGTTGTACATGGCCAGGTAGCTGTAGTTTTTATCCTGCGCTTCCTGCACCTGCTGCCGTGATTGCAGGCGCTTGTCCTGCCAGTGCCAGATCGTTACCTCCGGTTTGTCGGCATCGTCTTTTTTGTCGGCTATCGCGACCGGAGCCGTTTTGGTCGAGTCGGCCGGTTTTAGCCGGGCAAGCGCTTTCTGTAGGTCTTCGAGTGACTTGATGGTTGTGTCCGCCTTGATTTTCGCCCAGGGCTCGGTTGGATTCGGCTTCGCGGCTTTAGTAGTATCCTTCTTTGCGGTTGCAACCGGTTTCTTATCGTCTTTTCTAGCCGGTTCCAGCTTATGAATGCCGAAGAACACACGGCTCAGGTCTTCCGACCAATAAGGTGTACGGTTCGGGCTGATGGTCATGCCTTTGGGGAATGCCAGGCTATCTGTCTTAGGATTATAAACCACCAGTTCAGGCAGGCCGGTCAGGTTCTTTACCCCCAGTACGCTCGTAAGCTCTGCCTTGAACTTCTCGTCTTTTACGCTTTTGAGCAGCGCCAGGGCGTCGCCTTTGTCGGTCCAGTTCAGAGACTGGTAACGGGCCTTATCACTGTCCATGGTCAGCACCACACCCGACTGCATGTTGCGCAGCTGCAGGCCGTTGCCTGCCCGCTCGCCGGCATCAACAGCGAGGGCCAGCCAGTCGCCTTTCTTCGAAAACGACATTTCGGCGATGTTGCCGATATTCTGGGTTTTGGCCGTGCTGAGGTCATACAGCAGCAGGTCGCTTCCTTTGGCAGCATCCGCTGAGGCACCACCAGGGCCTGCCGGTGCACCGCCCATGGCCGGTGTGCCGGTCAGCAGAATGGCCAGGTGCGAGGCTTTTTCGCCGTTAAAGGCAAAGCTTTTCACGCGGTCAAATTCCGTTTTTTTATTACCGCTCAGGTCTACAAGAAAGAGCTTGTCGGGTACCGGTTTGCTGCCGGGTTTGGCCGCCGCTTTTTTGTCCTTGTCTTTCGCAAAAACCTTGAACGCAATCCACTTACTGTCGTCCGAAAAAGTGATTTGCGGCATCGTTACCGAGCCAATCGGGTAGGAGTACCGCGTGGTATCGGCGGTTTTCTGGATGACCAGATCGGCGTCGCCTTCGTTGGGGGCCAGTACGTAGGCAAACCACTGTCCGTCAGGCGATAGCTGGGTGCTGCCGAAGGAGCCGATGGCCTTCCAGGCGGCGACTTCTTTCCAGGATAACGCAGGTTTGGGTTTGGGCTGAGCCATTGCCACTGACGAAATCAGCAGCAGGAGGAGGTAAAATGATCGCATAGCGAATAGGTTTGATTGATGATTGGACGGTTAACCGGTTGCTGGTGAACCATTCAGCTACGAAAGATACTAAAAAGTGGAAAGAGTTAATTGATGGCTACAAAAAAGCCCTGCCGGCAAGCGCAGGCAGGGCTGAGACAGAAGGGATCAGGTGCGTCTACTGACTGATTTTGAGGGTTGCTTTGACCTCATACACCAGCCGCCCGCCATTGCCGTAGCCAAGGCTTTTAACGGATGCCGTATAGGTCGCCGGAATGATCAGGCTATGCCCCACCAGCACGCTGTCGGTCGCCGTTGGGACGCGCCCCAATGACCAGACGGCGGGGTCATTCCATAGACCGGATTGAACAGTGAAAAAGGCAGGTGATCCGGAAGGTTCGGGTGCAAATTTCATGAGCCAGCCTGCTTTTGAGCCGGATGTTTGCCCCTGTCTTTCAGACAGCTGTCCGTCGGTAGAGGTTGTCAGGCCGGCAACCAGATAACCACCGTCCGGCGTTGCGACCAGCGAGGTGATATCTTCCTGCCGGCTACCACCAAATGACTGCGTCCAGACCAGCGTACCATCATCTTTAACCTTCGTAAGGCGTATATCTGATGCATTATCGGCAGCGTTGTCTCCCACGATGTAGGTATCTGCCCGGGTAATGATCGCGTACATCGGGCTGAATTGCTGACGGTTGTTTATCGGTAATTCCCAGATCTTCTGCCCAGTGAGGTCTGTTTTGGCAAGTACCGCGTTGTTGGGCGTGGAATAGGCATTGCTGCCGCTGCCGACCAGATACCCGTTTTGAGCCGGTGCCGGTAGTATACACCGCACTGCGTTTATAAAGGCATACGTTTCAAAGGGAATCGAACCGGATGTCTGATTATCGGTCAGTTTGGCAATACCGCCAAAGTTCGGACCGTATGAGAGGCCGTTAAATGAGTAGGAATACAATTCGCTGGTCAGCATGTATCCGCCATCGGGAGCATTTACCGCCGCATAGGCGTACGGTCCCGGAACGCGCCGGTCCACATCGCGGTAGAATTTCCATTGTACCTGACCCGTCGCATTAAGCCTGTATATCGATCGCGAAAGCAGTCCGCTGGCAAAACTATATTCATTACCGGCCAGCAGAAATCCACCGTCGGGCGTTTCCAGAACACTTGTTAACGCATAATAACCACTCGTAACCTTGATCGTTGATAGCAGCGACAGGCAACCTGACTGAGCGAGTTGCATCAGAAAAAAATGATAGTCATTCCTGCCGTAAAAGGTGTATTGGCCGATGATAAATACCTCGCCACGACGGGTCCGGATTAACTTCCGGGCAAAAACGGCGGTTACCGAATCCCCGTTGACTTTGTCAGGTAATGCGATGGCCGTTGACCATGCCAGCGTATTCGGGGACGTCAGTTTAGAGATAGAAGACAACCCGCTGTTAAACGACTGCATGACAAAATAACCGTCATCCGAAGCCGGTACGGCCTGAATGTCTGAAATGGTACGCCCGGAGGATTCAAAAACGGATTGCCACTGGCGTGTTGGTGCCTGTGCCCGCAGGCTGACCGACGTACAGAAAAACAGGTGAATGAGGATCAGGCAAGTCCGTTGGTGTGCAAATGAGTACATACGTTTCATGAGTTTGTAAGTCTGGATGTGTGAAAGACGTTTACCGCTTCGTTATTGCTTAATCCGGCGACAGGGCAGAAGGTAAGTCAGTAATGGTAAATTTGTTCAGAAACAGGGCGGAAGCAGCCTGACTGAACAGGGATTGAAATGGGTAATTCCGGACCGGTTTGTGCTTTTACACCTATAGTTTCATCGCGGATTATGAAGCCAAAAGCCATTGTTCTTGCCGGGTTGATTGCCGTTTTGGCCTTGTCGTCTTTTTCGCTGCTCGACGTCTTTGACCAGAAGGTTGACTTCAACACGCAGATTAAGCCCATTCTGAATAAAAACTGCATTGCCTGTCACGGCGGCGTTAAAAAAACGGCCGACTACAGCCTGCTGTTCCGGCATGAAGCGCTGAAACCGGGCAAGTCGGGCAAGCCGTCGATTGTGCCGGGCGATGCCGGTGCCAGCGAACTGATCCGCCGGTTAACGCTGTCGGACCCCGAGGAGCGCATGCCGCTGGAAGCTGCCCCGCTGAAAGACGAAGAAATCGAGCTGCTGCGTACGTGGATTGATCAGGGTGCCGAATGGGGAAATCACTGGGCCTATACGCGTGCAGAAAAGCCTGAATTGCCGGCCATTGGCTCGTTCTGGAGCCGTCTGGGAATTGTTAAAGACGAAACAACAGCCTGGGTCAAAAATGAAATCGATTACTTCATTGCCGATAAATTAACGCCGATGGGGTTGCAACCGTCGGCGGAGGCCGGTAAGGCAACTCTCCTGCGGCGCGTAAGCCTCGACCTGACGGGCCTGCCACCGACCGAAGCACAGACCGCCCGTTTTCTGGCCGATAAATCACCGAATGCCTATGAAAAGCTGGTAGACAGTTTGCTGGCAACGCCCGCGTACGGCGAACGATGGGCTGGTATGTGGCTCGATTTAGCCCGGTATGCCGATACCAAGGGTTATGAGCGCGACCCCGGCCGGAAAATCTGGCGTTACCGCGACTGGCTCATCAAAGCGTTTAACAGCGACAAACCGTATAACCAGTTTGTGACCGAACAGCTGGCCGGTGACCTGCTGCCGGTGGCGGAAGGCGATACGACCTGGGAGTCTAAGCTGATTGCCACAGGGTTCCACCGCAACACCATGACCAACGACGAGGGCGGTACGCAGGACGAAGAGTTCCGGACGGCGGCCGTTATAGACCGGGTTAATACAACCTGGGATGTGTTTCAGGGAACCACCTTCGGGTGTGTGCAGTGCCACAGCCATCCGTATGATCCGTTTGTGCACGAAGATTATTACAAATATCTGGCCTTCTTCAACAATACCCGCGACGAAGACGTAACGACTGACACGCCTAAACTCCGGTTCTACACCGGCCCTGATTCGGCGAAGGTGCAGGCGTTGTCGCGCTGGGTAAAGCAGCATGCCACCACCCCGCAACAAGCGCAGGTCCGCAACCGTGAGCTAATGCAGCTGCTGCGGGTGATGGAGCCCAAAATTAACTCACACGATTTCGATCAGTACGTCAATGCATCGCTGCTGGATGCTAAATACTTTGGTTTTCAGCACGGTGGTTCGGCCAGGGTCAAACAGGTGACCATGACCAATAAACGCCGGCTGTATCTGGCGTGGGGGACCAATGCGCCTGATGCGGTGGTTACCTTCCGCGACGGCAGTCTGAGCGGGCCGGTACTGCTACAACTAAAGGTACCCAAAACGGGGAATGCCTGGAAGGATTCCGTTATGATTTTCCCGTTTCCGGCCTTGTCGGGCAAACACGATATACACATGTCGGTGCAAAGCCCCGCCAACCCGAAAGAATGGACGATGATCAAATGGGTGTCGTTTCTGGAAACGTTGCCCGGGCAGAAGCCGGAACTACCGGATTCGCTGGACCGGAACATTGCCGGTTTGCTGAATGCGAAGCCGGACGATACGCCGGTCTTCTGGGAAGGCTCAGGCGATCTGAAGCGGAAAACGCAGGTCTTTGACCGTGGCAACTGGCTGGTCAAGGGGAAGGAAGTCCAGCCGGATGTGCCGTCGTCCTTACCGCCACTGCCCAAACAGGCACCGAAAAACCGGCTGGGGCTGGCACAGTGGATGGTCAGCCGCGAGCACCCGCTGACGGCACGGGTGGCGGTTAACCGCTTCTGGGAACAGCTCTTCGGGACGGGAATCGTTGAAACCGTCGAAGACTTCGGAACCCAGGGCATTGCTCCGACCCACCGCGAGCTGCTCGACTACCTGGCCGTCACCTTCATGGAAGATGACCATTGGAGCGTCAAGAAAATGCTGAAGCGGATGGTCTTGTCGGCGACCTACCGGCAGCGTTCGGAGGCCTCCGCTGATATGCTGGAGAAGGATCCGTTTAACCGTTATTTTGCCCGTGGCCCGCGTGTCCGGCTCTCAGCCGAGCAGGTGCGCGACCAGGCGCTGGCCGTCAGCGGCTTGCTGAGCGGGAAAATGTTCGGCCCCAGTGTGATGCCGCCGCAGCCGGATGGTATCTGGCAGTCACCCTACAACGGCGATTCCTGGAATCAGAGCCAGGGCGATGACCGTTACCGGCGGGCACTGTACACCTACTGGAAACGAACAGCGCCGTACCCGTCGATGATTACCTTTGACAGCCCGAGCCGTGAGTTTTGCCAGCTCCGCCGCCTGCGTACCAACACGCCGTTGCAGGCATTGGTAACGCTCAACGATCCGGTGTATGTCGAAGCGGCCGAGCAGCTGGCCTGCTACATGCTCGACCACGGTCAGACCCCGGAGCAGCGGATTCAGTCGGCGTTCCGGCGGGTGATGCTGCGCGATCTGGCCCCGAAGCGGCTGGGCGTATTGACACGGCTATACCGGACCACGGAAGCGCATTACCGGCAGTATCCCGACGAGGCCCGCAAGCTGCTGGCCCGCGCCGATGCCACGCCCCAGCAAGCTGCCCTGACCGTAACGGCCAACACATTACTGAATCTGGATGAGGTGATTACGAAGGAATAACCATGGAAAAACTCATAAAAGAACTCCAGGCAGCGGCGTTGCAGCGCGAAACACGGCGGCATTTCCTGCACACCTGTTCAATGGGGCTGGGCGCTATGGCACTCGGCGCGTTTATGGGAAGCTGCGGGCCGGAGAAGCAGAAACCGGTGGCTGATGCCGGTGCGGGCGATAGAGTGCCTCAGTTTGTACCCAAAGCCAAACGGGTTATTTATATCCACATGGCCGGTTCACCGAGTCAGCTGGAGTTGTTCGACTACAAACCGGAACTGGTTAAATACAACGGTAAGGACTGTCCGCAGGCGTTACTCGAAGGCAAGAAGTTTGCCTTTATCCGTGGTGTGCCGAAGATGCTCGGTCCGCAGGGCAAGTTTGCGCAGTATGGCCAATCGGGGGCATGGGTGTCGGATTACATGCCGCACTTTCAGCGCGCCGTCGATGAGGTTACGTTCCTGAAAGCGATGCATACGGATCAGTTCAACCATGCGCCGGCGCAGTTGCTGATGCACACGGGCAGCGCCCGCTTGGGCCGGCCAAGCATCGGGTCATGGGTAACGTATGGACTTGGTACAGAAAATAATGACTTGCCGGGGTTTATCGTGCTGGCCTCGGGTGGCAAACAGCCGGACGCCGGTAAATCGATTTGGGGAAGCGGCTTCCTGCCAACGGTGTATCAGGGTGTGCAGTGCCGGACGGAAGGCGATCCGGTCTTGTATGTGTCGGATCCGGCGGGCATGAACCGCGATATCCGGAAGCAGACCATTGACGCAATCAGTGAGATCAACCGGCAGGCATACGACGAGGTGAAAGATCCGGAGATTCTGACGCGGATCAGCCAGTATGAGCTGGCGTTCCGGATGCAGATGTCGGTGCCGGATGCCATGGATATCAAAGGCGAACCGCAATATATGCTGGATATGTACGGTGTTCAGCCTGAAAAAGGGTCATTTGCCCGTAACTGCCTGCTGGCTCGCCGCCTGGTTGAGCGGGGTGTGCGGTTTGTCCAGTTGTTCGATTGGGGCTGGGATACCCACGGCACAGGCCCCGACGGTGCTATTGACATTGGGCTGCGCGATAAATGCCGCGAATCCGACCAGGCCGTTACTGCCCTGCTGACTGACCTGAAACAGCGCGGTTTGCTGGAGGACACGCTGGTCGTCTGGGGCGGCGAGTTTGGCCGCACACCGATGCAGGAAAACCGCGATGGGCAGACCCTGCCGTTCATGGGCCGTGATCACCATTTAGATGCCTTTACCGTCTGGATGGCCGGCGGGGGTGTCAAACAGGGCTTTACCTTCGGTGAGACCGATGATATTGGCTACTACGGGGTCAAAGACAAAGTCCATGTGCATGACCTGCAGGCCACCATCCTGCACTTGCTTGGTTTCGACCACACCAAACTAACCTATCAGTTTCAGGGTCGCCCGTTCCGCCTGACCGATGTAGCCGGTGAGGTCGTCCGGCCGATTCTGGCGTAAATTATTGAGTGACTGAGTGATTAAATTATTGAGTGAATGAATAATTGCTTCTTGGTTCGGTATATCAGGCTTTGGGGCCTTAGTGGCAACTCATTTTGTTCTTTTTAGTTGACCTCAATGCTGCTTCGACAGGGTTCGCCGGGCGAGGATGAGGCTGATCACGGTCAGGACCGCACCGGCGGCAAATGGCGCGCCGGGGAAATAAAACGGGGTTGCCGGAGCGGTGAAGTACGAAAACAGGTAGGTCATCACCAGCGGGCCAACAATTGACGTAAGGCTGATCAGACTCGTCAGTGCCCCTTGCAGCTCACCCTGCTCATTGCCTGGTACCTGCCCCGAAATAATCCCCTGGAGCGACGGCCCCGCAATGCCGCCGAGTGAATACGGCACCATAAAGGCAAACATCATCCAGCTCTGTGTCGCCAGGGCAAAGCAGACAAACCCAATGGCGTACATCAGCAGTCCGACATACACCGACCGCTGCTGCCCCAGCTTCGGAATCAGTACGCGGCTTAAACCGCCCTGCACGATCCCGATCATCAGGCCGATAAACGCCAGCGAGAGTCCGACCGTTTTCTCCGACCATTTAAACTGCTCCATCGTAATGAATGTCCATGTGCTCTGCATGGCGTGGCCGGCAATGTAGATGAATACCAGCGACGTAACCAGCCCGATAATTACCGGATAGCGGCGGATTTGTGCCAGAGCACCCACCGGATTGGCCCGCTTCCAGCTGAAAGGCCGGCGGTTTTCCGGCTTCAGCGATTCAGGCAGGACGAAGAAACCGTAAATCACGTTCAGCAACGTCAGACCGGCGGAAACGAAAAACGGAATCCGTGAGCCGTATTGCCCTAACAGACCACCAATGGCCGGGCCAATGATGAAGCCCATCCCGAAGGCCGCTCCGATTAGTCCGAAGTTCTGTGCCCGCTTTTCCGGCGGACTTACGTCGGCAATGTAGGCGCTCGCAGTAGTAAAGCTGGCACCGGTAATACCGGCAATGATCCGCCCCACAAACAGCAGGGTAATGTTGGGCGCAATGCCTTGCAGGATATAGTCGAGGCCGAAACCAAGGAGGGAAAACAAGAGCACCGGACGACGGCCGTAACGGTCGCTGAGGCCACCCAGAACGGGGGCAAACAGAAACTGCATGGTGGCGTAGGCGAAGGTCAGCAGGCCGCTGTACTGCGATGCCTCGCTGAGATTGCCGTGAATGAGTTCTTCAATAAGTTTTGGGAAAACCGGAATCACAATGCCCAGACCGGTAACGTCGATGAGCAGGGTAATAAAGATGAAAATCATCGCGGCACTGCGCGGTGGTTTGGTTTCCATAAGAGCGAGGTAAAGGAAAAATAGAGCAAGGAAAAGGGAGAACCAGAGGGCCGCAGCCGCAGAAACCATATGACAGGCTTTTCCGCAGCGTTGGCAGTCCGATTCTCCCCGAAATTAGTTTGGCGCCGGTTAAGCGTATGTATTCAGCATGACCGGCATCACCAGCATCAGAATATCTTCGTTTTCTTCTTTGTCGGCCGGTACCATGATCCCTGCGCGGTTCGGCGCCGACATCTGAATCGAGATCATTTTCGCCTGCATATTGCTCAGCATTTCGGCCAGCAGTTTTGCGTTGAAACCGATCTCCATCGGCTCGCCTTCGAAATCGCAAAGCAGCTTTTCGTTGGCTTCGTTAGCGTAGTCAAGGTCTTCCGCCGACAGCGTCAGGGCGTTGCCTTTCAGACTCAGGCGAATCTGGTGCGTAGTCCGGTTGGCGTAAATCATGATCCGCTTCAGGGTCGTCAGCAGGTCCGTACGGCCAATCGTCAGCACGTTTGGGTTCTTGGTCGGAATTGCGTTTTCGTAATCCGGGAAGCGCTCGTCGATCAGGCGGCAGATCAGCTGTGTCGGCCCGAACGAGAATGACGCGTTCGACTGGCTGAATTCAGCCCGTACCGTCAGGTTATCCGGCAGCGACGATTTCAGCAGTTGCAGTGCTTTCCGCGGAATAATCATCGACGTGTTGGCCGATGTCTGGATGTCGGTCCGGCGGTAGCGGATCAGACGGTGTCCGTCAGTGGCTACAAACGTTGCCTGATCTTCCGACAGTTGCAGATAAACACCCGTCATGGCCGGACGCAGGTCATCGGTGCTTGTGGCAAAAACGGTATTGTTGATGGCACTCGCCAGGGCATCCGACGAAATCTCAACCGACAGGTTCTTATTGACCGCCGGAATTTTCGGGAAGTCAATCGGGTTTTCGCCCGCCAGTTTATAGCGGCCGTTGTCGGTCAGAATCTGTGTTCCGAACGTCTCTGTGTCGATATTGAACGTAATCGGTTGTTCGGGCAGGCTGCGGAGTGTGTCCAGCAACAGCTTGGCCGGAATCGCAATGGCACCGCTTTCAGTCGCTTCAACCGGGATTTGCGTCGTCATGGTCGTCTGCAAATCCGAAGCCGTCACGGTCAGTACACCGCCCTCATCGTTCGAGTCAATTTTAAACAGAAAGTTCTCTAAAATCGGAACAATCGGATTGGTGGCAACAACGCCATTTATATGCGAAAGGTTTTTGAGCAGTACGGATGAGGATACGATGAATTTCATATCGGATACGTTTTGATAAAGTCAGCAAAAATAAGCAAAAAAGCGCTCCTTTTGGCATCAGGAAGCGCTTATTTTAACGGGTCTTAATGAATCTTTAACACGGGCAGCCAACGAGGTTAACCGGTGATAATCACAGCTATGCCGGTCTTTACTGATTACGCCGTTTGCGGGTAAACTGCCAGCCGGCACCTGCTAAGCCGATGAGGGCGAGCGGCCCCAGCACATTGAGCAGCTGCCAGCTTGTCCGTTCGTTGGCAAGTTTGATTTTGTCCAGTGGCCGCAGGGTAATCTGGCGGTTACGGGCCGTAATGACCCCTTCCGGATCGGCCAGGTAGTCGATGGCATTCATGGCAAAATCCTTATTGCCGAACTGGTTGCGGTTGAACCGGTCGAAACCCAGCGGAAACGGCATCTGCCGCTTGTAATCGACATCATTTACGATCAGGTCGCCATCCGAGCAGATAATCACCCGCGATGCCTCACCCACCGGCTTAAATCCGCTGGCGCGTGGGTCGCCGGGCAGAATGCGGTTCGCATACAGCGACTGGAATTTCCCTTCGAACAGGCAACCGATGATCTGCACACCGTCTTTGTAGGTAGCCGGATCGGGCTGCTGCCGTGCCTCGTTATACGAAATGATGGCCGGAGCTTTCAGTAATTTCGTGTACGGCGATGTCAGCAACAGGGGCGTTTTGCGGATGCCGGAAGCGGCAACCGTATCCAGCGTGCTGGCAAAACGGCACCAGACCGCGTCGAGGTTGCGCGTAATCGGCGTCTGCTGACCGGCCGGCCCGAACGAATTAATCACCGGGTAAAACCGCCACGGTACTTTCTGAATATTCGGCTTGTCGCCCATATTGCCGACGTTCATCGGAATCAGGTTGCAGCTCAGGTCTTTCACTACATTCTGGTTCAGGCGGGCTCCCCAACGGAAAAACAAATCATCGAGGCGGAGATTCATCGGCTGGGCAAAGGTGCCTTCGTTGCTCACGCTGTCAACGCGCTGCCCGTCAATGAAAAACAGCATCCGGCCACCATTGACCACGTATTGATCCAGTTTAAAAAGCTCGTCGTCATTAAATGGCTGATCAGGCTTTAACACCAGCAATACATCGAGACCGCTAATCGGACCGGGCTTGGCCAGATCAAGGAAAAACAGGTCGTAGTTTTCCTGAACGGTGGCTAACAAATCCGAAAAGCGGGAGGGTGGTACGTTGGTTTTGCCCAGAAAGCCGACTTTGCGCCGGTTACCCTGCGTTTGTGTCAGCTGCCGGATACCCGACGAAAGCTGATATTCAACGTTTTCATAGGATTGGTTAAGCTGTTCTTCGGGCGAGGCCGTTTTATTTCCCTTCAATAGCTGGACCGCAATCTCCTTGCCTTTGTAGGAAATCAACGCGCCGGGGAAAATGAGCTTTTCCGTACGCTTACCGCCTTCGTTATCAAACAGGTTAGTTGGTAGCAGGCCGCGTTCCTGCAGGCGTTTAAACAGCGCTTCCTTATCGGCATTGGCCGTAACCGCCGTCGGGTCGATGAAACGGTAGGTCACATTTTTGCCGGCCCGCGCCTGAAACTCGTCGAGGGTTTCCCGAACGGCATTTTCCAGTCGTTTGAAGCCCGGGGGCAGGTCGCCGGTAAGGTAAACGTTTATGTGAATATCGTCATCGAGTTTGCCAAGCAGGTTCAGCGTGGCATCCGACAGGGTATATCGCTTCTCCGCCGTCAGATCGACACGGAAAAAAAGAAAGGCTGACAGCACATTAAGGGCTACCAGCGCTGCTACGACAAGAATTATGCGGGAGAATCCTGATTTCATATTTGGCTAATAACGCTGCAATCCGGCAACTTGTATCAGCATGCAAAAATAAACATCAATCTTTACTCCGGCTGACGAAGATTCGCATAATCAATGGCAAAATGCCGGGTACGGGCACCATTCCGCCGGAAAAGGTCCATTAAGTCATTGGCTTTGCCGTTCAGCCATGACCCATCCGAGGCATCATACCCGTTCTGGCTGAGCAGATCGGCGTACTGCTTTGTTTTTTCCGGCTCGTCCAGGTAGAGGTAGAGTTTTGCGAGGTTGTAATAGGCAGAATACCGCAGTTTGGCGTCGGCCTTATCGTTGCTGGTATAGCGTTTAGGCAGTTCTTCGTAGTAGGCAATCGGTGCTTTGAGGCGCTCAATGGCTTCGGTCAGCGGCTCGTCAGGACTGATTGCGGCTAAAATAGCTTTTACGTCCTGATGGGCCCGCTGGTAGGAGTCATATTCAGGATGTTTTTTCGAGTCGAGTACCCAGAAGTGGTCATCTGCCTTCCGTACCGGAAACCCGTAATCGTTGGTCAGCGTACCGGACAGATTCTGTAAGGCCAGCATCACCTCATCGCGCAGGAAACGGTTTTTGATTTCTTCGCGGTTATTTGTCAGGTAGTTATTTGCTGCGGCATAGCTGTTATATTCCTGACTGGTCCATGTTTTTTTGGCGTACCGCTGGGCCAGCGTCGGGCGGATAATCGGCTGACCGCGAAGATCAGACACGTCGGCGCGGGCGGCAAAGCTGTATTCGAGCTGAAGTATGTAATAATACTTGCGGCCGGTTTCCTTGCCGTCTTTATCTTTCTGAATATCGACCCGTTCCTTAATCTCTGATTTTTCGATAATCACATCCTCAAACATCGGCCGGATAACGACGTGGGCCGGTCCGTTGTCGATCCGCCGCCAGCCTTCGATGCGGGTAGCGTCGGCTAACTCATTGTCGCTAAATGTGGTACGGATATTGCGAGTGCCTGAAACATTGACCTGATACGTCCGGAATGCCGGATCAAGCGGCTTTTGAGGCAGATCACGGTATAGCATAACAAAGCTGTACCGGTCAAGGTCGACTTTCTGGGAAAAGGAAACCAGCGAACAGGTAGCAAGAAGCAAGGTAAACAGTGTTTTCATGCAGTGTTTGAATTTTATGGCAAGTTACATTTTTCGCCTTGTCTGCCGAATTCAATTGTATAATCGGTTGTGAGTCTCAGGGTTCTGCTATATATTCGCCGTCCCGCCTTTGCTAGTAGACGAAATAGAGTTTGTTTTACGTTTTCATACTACGAAACCAATTAATTGATATGAGAAGAGAGTTTTGGCTGTTATCAACAATGATGTTGCTGGCCATTGGCTTCATGTCTGCATTTGCACCCGCGAATCGTACTGTAATTGAGGACACAGAAGGTATTCAGTTTACAGAAACAAGCTGGAATAATATCCTGAAAAAAGCGAAAGCTGAAAAGAAAGTGATCTTTCTGGATGCGTATGCCAGCTGGTGCGGACCGTGTAAAATGTTACAGAAGAACGTATTTACGCGTAAAGAGGTCGGTGATTACTTTAACAAGTCATTTATCAACGTGAAGATGGACATGGAAAAAGGCGAAGGCCCTATGCTGTCGCAGCGTTACCCGCTGGAAGCCTATCCGACACTGTTATTCATTGACGGAAACGGCCGTGTTCTGAAAAAAGTCATTGGCTATCAGGCGCCTGATCAGCTGCTGGCCATTGGTAAGAGCGTAAAATAAGTTACCGGCAGAATAAAGACAGTACGACATCAATAACGCGCTGTCGCTCTACTTCATTCAGCGTTGAACCGGATGGCAGACAAAGCCCCTGGTCAAAGATATTCTCAGTAAGGCCCGTTCCGTAGAACGGGCTTTTTTTGTACACCGGCTGACGATGCATCGGTTTAAACACCGGTCTTGCTTCAATACCGTGCCGTGCCAGCGCCAGCCGGACGGTTTCCCGCGAAATACCGGTTTGCTGTTCATCAAACAGGCAGGCCGTCAGCCATCGGTTAGCCGCACTCCCTGCCGGTTCCGGCTGAAAGCTGATGCCCTGAACGGCCTGAAACGCTTGCTGATAGGCCAGCAGGTGCGCCCGCCGGCATTGTACACGTTCTGTCAGGGCTGAAAGTTGCTGAAGGCCCAACGGAGCTGCTACCGGATTGAAGGCTGTGTTATAGCCGGTCCGCTCGTGCTCATAGTGCGGTACCGGTTCTTTCGCCTGACTACCCAGCCAGCCGGCCGTTCTGAAACGCATTTCGTCATTGGTCAACAAAGCGCCACCGCCCAGGGTAGTAATAATTTTGTTGACATTAAACGACAGGATACTGATGTCTCCGAAACTGCCACATGGTTTGCTGTGGTAGGTACTCCCAAGCGCTTCGGCGGCATCCTCAATGAGCGGAACTCCGAACTGGTGGCAAAGTAGCTGTAGTTCATGCCATTGGGCAGGCACGCCATAAAGATCCACGGCAATGACTGCCTTCGGTCGACTCCGGCGTTTTCGCAGGGCCGTTTCCAGTGCATCCGGACACATGTTCCAGCTTCGGGATTCGCTGCCGATAAAAACCGGTGTTGCACCCTGATGGACAATGCAGTTTGCCGATGCCGCGAACGTCAGCGATTGGCAGAAAACCTCATCACCTGCCGCCACTGGCAGGGTCGCAAGGGCGAGCTGTAGGGCCGACGAACCGGCATTTGTGAGCAGGCAATGGGTATTGTCGGTAACTGCAGCTAGTTGCTGTGAAAAATGCTGCGCAAGGCAGTACAGCTCATCAACACTGTGGCTAGTGCAGGGAAGCGTACTAATGTCGGGTGGTGATAATGGAATAGTAAACGGCTGCATCATGTCAGCGGGCCGGAACGCCCTTAACGGTAGTATTGCCTAAAACCGGTTTGGTCACAACGGCTCCGGCTCCAAGAACCGCATGGCTGCCGACGGTAAGCTGGTTGTTAACGATGGCGCCGGTACCGGCAAACACACACTCGTCCAGCACAACCTCACCGGCAATATTAACGGCGGGCATCAGCGAACAGAAATCCCCGATCCGGCTGTCGTGGCCAACCGTGCAGTTCAGGTTCAGCAGCACATGGTTGCCGAGTGAACTATTGACGGTCAGGATACTTCCCTGACAAATAAGACAGCCTTCGCCCAGAGCAACTTCCTGTTCAGGCAGAAGCCAGACCGCTGGATGAATCAATGTCGGGAAGGAGATTACAGGGTTTGTAATGGCTGTAACCAGCTTCCTGCGAACCATTGGCCAGCCAACGCCCATGGCCACTGACAATGGTGCCGGGTACTGATTGAGTGCCAATAATCCGCCCAGAACAGGCAGTTTGTTGACCAGCGTGCCTGATGGCACATTGTCATCAAAAAAGCCGATGGGTTGCCAGGTATCCGGCCAGGCATGGTTAATATGCTGAATGAGCATCAGGACTTCGCGGCCGAAACCACCGGCTCCATAGATAGCGATTGGTGTTGCCATACTTAATCAGAGACGCCTGTAAACCGTGACATAAGCGGGTCGTTGGCGGGTGAAAGCATCAGTATACAGGTACGCCAGAGGATATAGCTGTCCAGTTGCCAGGAACGGTGCTGAACATACCACACATCCAGATCAAACTTCCGGCTCCAGCTGATGCTGTTCCGGCCGTGAATCTGAGCCCAGCCGGTTAAGCCCGGTTTTACCTCTTGCCGTTGCCGTTGAAAATCGGTGTATAAGGCATTGTATTCAGGGAGCAGCGGGCGAGGGCCGATCAGGCTCATGTCGCCCCGCAGGACGTTGATCAGTTGGGGCAGTTCATCAAGGGATGTTTTCCGGAGCCAGCGCGCTGTGCTGGTCAGACGAAATGCGTCGGGTAAAAGTTTACCCGACGCATCGAACTTGTCGGTCATGGTGCGGAATTTATACAGGACAAAAGGCTGTCCATACTGTCCGGAACGGCGCTGACAGAATACCGGCCACCGGCGGAAATGGAGGCTAACGAGCAGTGCCGTTAGCCCCATAACCGGTAGTGTAACCGGAATTGTAATCAAAATAAGCGTTATGTCGAGAAACCGTTTCATGGATATGTATGCCTTCGGTCCGGCTGTTTAGCCATTCCTTGATACGGGCAAAAGCGGCACCGGTCACAAGCAAAGGTGATAACCGGTCTATCCGGCTATTTAACTGTCCTGAATGCACGTTTTAAGGAGCTGTATGTAGGTGTGCGCCTGTGTTTGGCGGTCAAAGCGGGTGACAGCCAGTTGCCTGGCATTCCGGCTATATTGCCTGGCAACTGCCGGATCGGTGAGGAGAGGTGTTAAGCACGTCTCCCAGGTATCGGGTTGGGCCGGGTCAAGAAACAGGCCTGCTCCGGCGTCCGTAAGTAAGGTACGCGTCAGGCCATCAATGGCCGTCAGGACCGGCAGCCCGCACGCCAGGTAGTCAAAGAGTTTGGCCGACAGCATGGTGTTAAAAAGGGGCTTCGGCTGCATCATAACAAGGCCGGCATCGGCGGCCAGCAGAAAGGGTAATACCTCTTTTTTAGACTTTGATGCATGAAAACGGACATTGGTCAGGTTCCGGTGAAAGGCCAGGGCTTGTAACTGTTTTTTCATAGGCCCGTCGCCTATCAGCAGAAAGCGGACAGGGGTGTGGCGCAAGCAGGTGGCAGCGTCCAGTAAGGCTGTCAGCCCGTTGGCCGGACCATGGGCCCCGGCATAAATAATCCAGAAACCGGTTGCCATTGCCTGTTCTTTCCGGAATGCTTCCCGGTCAAATAAACGCTTGCCGGCCTCAACCATTGACAGGTCGGCTCCATTAGGAATAACCGTAATCCGTCCGGCAGAGATGCCTTTCCGGTTAATCAGTACATGTTTAAAGTCCTCTGTCAACACGACCAGATGAGCCGCTTTCCGGTACAGAAACCGTTCGAGCCGATACGCTGCCCGACGCAGTAGCGGATGACGTAAATAGCCCAGCTGCACGGGCGCATCCGGCCATAAATCCCGCAACTCCAGGATCAGCGGGACCCTGGCTTTCACCGAGAGTATCCAGCCGGCAAGACCTATGGTAAGCGGAGGCGACGAGGCGATAACAACATTGACCGATTGGTCCGTAATAAACCAGCCGTGCCACAGGCTATTGATCAGGAAACAGCAATAGGCCCACAAACGCCCGGCTGCGCCGGCCTGATAGCAGCCCGGTACCCGCACGCGGATGATGCGTACGCTGGCCGGAATAGACATTTCGTTTTTACCGGCGTAAGGTTTACCGGTCATATAGTCGATGGTCCCGGCCAAAACTGTGATCCGGTGACCTTCATCAGCCCAGTGGCGCACCAGTTCATTCCAGCGGATGCTGCCCGGAGAGTGTTCAGGAAGGAAGTACTGGTGAAGCAACAGGATATGCATAAAAACGGTATTTGGCTTCGTGAACGTCTTCCGGTACAAAGTCGCGCAGGACACGCTGCCGCCCTGCCTGTCCGTGTTGCTGCCGTAAAACCGGATTATTCAGGTAAGTCCGGATAGCGTCAATAAAGGCATCAATTGCGCCGGCATCGGCCAACAGGCCGGTCTGCCGGTCTTTTACCGCATCGACAACACCGGTCACGCGGCTGGCGACAACCGGTATTCCCATCGCAGCGGCTTCAATCAGCACATTACCGAAGCCTTCGCGGCGGGTTGGTAAGACCAACACATCCATCAGCGCAAGGTAGGGTGCCGTATCCCCGACAAAGCCGGTCAGGCACACCCGCGGGTCGCTGGTAAGCAGCTGAATACACGTCTGATCGGTCGGTAACTGGCTATCGGCACGCCCGACGATCAGCAGGCTGACCGCCGGATCGGTCCGTATACCCTGCCAGACGGCGGTCAGGGTTTGAAGCCCTTTTTCGGCGGTTAACCGGCCGACGTAGCCAATAACCCTGGTCGTAAGGCCGGTCTGTTTTCTGAGAAGCTGCCGTTGCGCTTCCGGAACCCGTTCGGGATTAAACCGTCTCCGGGCATCTACGCCGTTGCAGCTGCCATGGTGAGGTACGGTCATTTGCCGGTTTCGGCCGATGAGGTTACGGGCCGCTACACAGGCCAGTGAATGGCTGACAAAAAGCAGGTGTGTGGCCAGATAACCCATCAGCCGCTCCGCCAGTATCAGTAGTAGCCGCTTCAGACCGCTATAGCTTTCAAAGACAAAACCGTGTACTTCATACACACGGACGGGAACGCCGCTTACCCTGGCTGCCAGCAGGCCAAGCAAGGATGCTTTCGGCGTATTGGTATGAACAATATCCGGCGTTAGCCGCCGGAACAACCGGATCAGTAGTAGCAGGCACCAGATGTCCCTGAACAGCCGGACCGGCCGCCGGAAAGGAACGGTTGTATAGGTGAACCCTTCCCGCGCGGCCAGCCGACCTAGGTCTGCTCCGGCTGCACAGATAACATGCAGCCGGATGCCTTTCTGCCGCCAGAACGCAGTCTGGCCTTCCAGAAAGCAAACCGACTCCGGTGCTGTAAAGAGCTGAATGGCAAGCATCTCAGTCGGCAAAAGTATTTTTTTGAGCCAGATAAAGCTGCGCTTCAGCATGGAGCTGACCGGCCTGCGACATTGGCTTGTACCGGTTCCGGAAAAAACGGCCCGTTAGCCTGTTTTGGCGGAGCGCAAAAAACGGCCCTTGCTTCAGATAGGAGACAGACCAGTAGAACCGGTAGGCGACCGGTGAAATGGCCGGCCGGTACTGGCGCAGGATATCCCTGTATTCGCGCATTGCTGTACGATAATGATGCTTGCGGGGAAGGTCGCGGTAAAAAAGCAAGGGCTCATCAATAATGCTGATTCTGGTTTCCGGCAAGGTTCTGAGCCAGAGTTCAAGATCTTCTGTCCGCTGTAAAACAGGGTTATAGGGGTGGCGCCGGAACCAGTCCGTTTTGCCCATAACCGTCGGATGAATAATCGGGCAGCGGGTAAGCAGCCTATGGTAGCGGGGACTCTGTGCCGGTAAGCCGCGAAGGCCGCAAATGCGGGTTTGCCGGTCAATAATGTAGGCAAACGAAGCCGTCAGGTCGGTTTGCGGGTTTTCCAGCAGGTAATGAAGCTGGGTCTGAAGGCGGTTTGGTGCCATCAGGTCGTCGGCGTCCATACGGGCGAGAAACCGGCCTTCCGCCAGCCGGGCAATCTGGTTTAGCCGGCTGGCCAGTCCGAGCCTCTTTTTATCGGAAATAAGCCGGATCCGCGGATCGGTTAGCCAGCGGTATGCAATGGCCAGCGAGTCATCGGTCGATCCATCGTCGAGCAGCAATAATTCCCAGTCAGTAAAGGACTGATTAACAACTGACCGGATGGCCGCAGACAGGTAGGCGGCCTGGTTGTAAAAGGGAAGTCCAATCGTAATAATAGTCATCGGTAAGGTATAGTTAAGGAGTGTCGGGTTAAGCCCGGTGCTTCGGTAAGGCGGCCGTTGCGGCGCTGCCAGTGCAGGGGCATGATGGTATAGCTGTTGGTTTTCCGGCCAATCCACGACGCCCACCAGCTGAATGTGCTGTTGGGAATAATGAAGTGGCTGCAACTGCTCATTTGAGCCAGATGGACCAGAGCGGGGGCGGGCGGACAAAACCTGACCGGCTCCGCTAACGTCAGGTGCTGCCGGCACCAGTCCGGGTCGTCGGAGAACACATAGACCTGAATCGGTCCGACGCGTGCTTGCAGTAACTGCAGCGCACTGGCGTAGTAGTGTGCGGGCAGTGTATGATAGCGGCGGTTGGTGACATAGTCGCCACGCCGGATATGCAGACAAACCGTCTGACTGTCAACGTGAAAAGCTGATGGTACATACGGCCGGAGCAACGTTTGCAGCGAGCTTCTGAGCCAGTCCGAAATGGCGGTAAAGTAGCCGGAATGTTGCCAGTAGCCAGTCAGATAACAAGAAGCCGGTGCCGGAAAAGACACCTTCCGGTAAGGGTGTCGCTCACGGATAAACGTAATCCGCTGGGGCCAATAGGTATTGATAAGGCGCCTGGTAATTCGTTGCCAGCGATTGGCGGTTGTGGCGAACGGCTCGACCAGCTGTCGAGGCGCAATGGTTACAACCGGATCAATTGCCTGAAACGGAAAAATCGTTGCGCCGGCCTGACCGGATAACCAGGCTGTATCAAGCAGGAGCTGGGTATGGTGTTGTACTGCCAGTTGTTTACCGATAGCATACTGAAACAGCTGATTGCCGAGTCCTCCGTTTAGTTCCGTGATAATCATACACGTCCGGGTTTGAGCAGGTGATGAATAAGCCAGAGTTCAATCGCCAGCAGAAACGCATTGATGCGGATGAGCTCGTGATTCATAAATGACATAGCAATAGCATAGTTGACAAACGCATAATAGCACACAACCGGAATCGACTGAAACCGGAAGGCCCGGCGATGTAACCGTGCTGCCAGCCAGCCTAATGTCAGGGCCGAGAACAGCGCACCGCCTATACCGAAATCAAGTGTAAAGGCGTCTAGGTAGGTATAGACATTGGTCATCACCGGTCCGGAGGCATATTCTCTTACCAGTGGCGGATACGACTGAATCAGTCCTGCGCGCTGAGCTGTATAGTTCAGAAAATCAAGGCTGTAATAAGGCGAGTCGTACAGGCGGTAACCGGGGTAGTTTTGTTCCAGCAACGTTTCGTAGGCCCTGGCACCACCCCAGAGGTAAATTTTGGCAACCTGCCAGAAGGCGGCGGGGGTGTAGCTGAAACTCAGTGTCACCAGCAGGACCGGCGAAAACAGGAACAGAGAAAGTTGCCGGATGCGGCGGCGGGATAGCTTACCGAAGACACTGAGTGAGGTCAGAATTGTCAGGCTCCAGAGCAAAACCGGAGCGCGTGTTAAGCTAAGCGAGGCCGTTACGAGGGACAGCAGGCAGATCATCAGCAGCGGCCCTGTCCGGAGGGCTTTCCGGAAGAACAACCAGAACGCCATCGGCAGGTACAACAGAAAATTACGGGCGAAAAGCTGATAGAATACATTTGATTGTTCGGCCTGCAGGCGTTGCCCCTGAAAGCGCAGGGCAAACCAGCCGAACCGTATTAAATCCAGCTCACTGCTGATCTGCACCAGCATCCAGCCATTGGCCAGCAGGCTCATTATCAGCAGAAAGGTCAGTAGCCTTTTTACCGTTCTCACCGGATGCTGTACGATGGCCGTGCCGGCTGCCTGTTGCCGGAAAACTGCGAAGGAGGGCAGCAGAAACAGCAGCCAGACCGTATAAAACAGGATCTGCGTAGAGAGAGCCGGAACAAACGGCGGCCCGATGAAGGGTGCGCCGATGAGTAAAAGTCCCCAGACTATGCCGTAGAGTTCCAGATAGCCGAAGCCCCTGATGCTGTTTGTCAGGACATGGTACAGGCTGCCGATCAGGGTAAGGCCGGTCAGATGCGTGAGCCAGATTGCCATAGTTGCTTCAGGTAAAATTCAGCCCATCTCCATTGACGGATGCCGGCAGCGAGGCCGGCAGGTATCCCGTAATAGCCGGTCAGCAGGTGAGTTTCGCTATTGAGAAAGTGCCTGAAGCGCGTTTTGGGGCTCAGGCGTTGGGTGGATAGGCCGTGCAGGTGCTCAACAACCAGATCGCCGTGCAGCAGGCAGTAACTGCCAAGTTGCCGGATCTGAAACCCCAGAATCAGCTCTTCCAGATACAGAAATGTTTGCTGGTCAAAGCCTGTGAACCGGTCAAAAAATGCTTGCCTGACCAGAAAGCAGGCACCGTTGATGGTATCGACCCGATGGATAGCGGGTGGGTAGGGGACCAGATCCTGATAAATAAACTGCCGGTATTTACGGGTAAAGAACCGGCGGAGAAGCGGGCTGTGGCAGCAAATCAGCCAGCAGGTAGCCAGTAAACGCCGCACCTGAATCTGTTGGTTAACAGGTAGTTCGTTTGATCGTGTATGCACAAGCGGGCTGACGGCCATGGCATCGGGGCATCGTTGCAGAGTATCTGCCAGCCGTTGCAGCGTCCGGCTGTCTGTCAGGCGGACATCGCTGTTGATAATCAGGAAGGCATCCGGTTTGGCCAGGCCGGCGACAGGGATCAGGCCGAGGTTATTACCGGCGGCATATCCCTGATTTTCCGGGCTGCGAATGACGGGTACCGTAGCCGGAACCATCTGCGTTAACAGCTGATAATCATCCGTTGTGGAGGAGTTGTCTACAACGACGATCTGCAACGCGTTATACGTCTGGCACTGAAGCTGCTGCACACATGAGAGTGTATGCACTGGCGTATGGTGGTTCAGAATAATGGCGCGTATAATCATGACTTCGGGTTGATAACATCCTGACAGACAAGAACAATAAAGGTCAGCAAACCGCCCAGCAGCGCACCGGTAAGGCCGTGAACAACGCGGGAAGGCGAGCTTCGGTGGGATGGCGGACGTGGCGGCGATAAGACCTCCAGAACCGGCATCTGCTCCTGAAATAGAAGGCGGGTATGTTCAAATTCTTCGGTCAGTGTCTGAAGCAGATTCCGGGCGACGGCCGTTTCGGTTGCCAGCTGCTCCCCATCCAGGGCTGGTGTTTGCAGGAAGAGGTTACGATGGCTGTCCTGATAAGCCGCGAGTGCTTTTCTGGTATCAGAATAGCGTTTTTTTGCCTGTTGCCGCTGGGTTGTCAGAAAGCTAAGGGTCTGCCTCAACCGTGCCGTACGGTAGGCCGTCACATAGGCTTTGAGGTAGTGAATGGAAAAGACCGCGATTTGCCTTGCCACGGCGGGATCCGGTAATTCGACACGGACCTGAATCAGGCCGGATTGTTTGTCGAGGTCAGCGATGAGCTGATGGCTCAGGCTTTGCAGGATATTCTCTTCGCCGGGCGTTAGCTGCTGCGAAAGCGGCGGAAAGGAGTTCAACGCCTTACTACCGGTTAGCTGAGCCATCAGCGAATGCGCCGGATCGGTCAGAAAACCGGCAAGGCTCGGATAGTGCCTGCCCTCCAGCGTCGTAACGGGATGCCGGAGGACTTCATAACGGAATGTGTCGCTTTCCAGGACATTGGAATACAGGTCGGGCCGGACCGCCTCGGTAACGCCGCCGGTACCGTCGAGCGAAAGGCCTGCCAGTTCGGCAAGGGCGCCGAAACGTTTGAGAGAAAGTGCTGACCGCGTCTGGAGTTCAGGCATAATGCTGACCTCTACCCGATACTGGTTTGTTTTCAGAAACGACAAGGCAACACCCGCCAGCCCGCCAAACACAGCCGCGATGGCAAGTATACGGATGTGCCGGGTACCTGTCATGATGACTTGCTCAATCGTAATAGTACGGAAACGATGTAGGGTTGTGGGTAACATATGCCGGTCCATGCTGTAAAATGCTACTATGAGACCGCATTTTTACGGAATTGTCACGCGCCGGGCGGCTGCATAAAAACAATTGTTTGGCTGTCAGATAACCGGTTTACCGCATACGGGTTGTATTTTTACGGGCACAAGAAACGCGGGTATCTTTACCGGCACCGAACCTGAATGAAAACAAAACTTGCAATATATCTGGGTGCCTTCTGGCTGGTTGCCTGCTCTACGGCTCCCGACAAGCTGGGTAAACTGGATGTAAAAAAATGGCGGAGTGATCGTGGTGGCTGCTATGGCCTGCGGATGTCAGAAACGGAGCATTTTAAGGCTGAAATGCAGGCAATTAAAGGCATGCACATCAATGATGTTGGTGAGTTGCTGGGCCGCCCTGACATCAATCAGATCGAAGACCGGAACCAGAAATATTATGTTTATTATCTGGAAAAGGGGCCTCAATGCGATCAGGAGCGAACAAAATCAAAAAGCCTGTCCGTTGCGCTGCGGGTTAGTGCTATCGGGCTGGTTACCGAAATCACTTTCCAGAACGGTATTCCGTGATTTCGGGCTTTAGGTTTTGGGCGACTGCTTAGTATAGGTTTTGGGCGACTGTGTGGGAATGGTTTTCGGGCGACCACGTGGTATAGATGTTGGGCGACTGCTTGGTATAGGTTTTGGGCGACCACGTGGGGTCGCCCCTACTGGTAAAATTTTTTGCGCAGGATCATTTCTTCGACTACTTCCGGGACGAGGTAGCGGATCGGGCGGTTATTTTTAAGGCAGTCGCGGATGTAGGTTGCCGAAATATCAAGTAAGGGCGCCTGTACAATCTGCACCGCCGGATGAGTGCGGAACGGACTTTCGGCTGCTTTCGGCCGCTCATAGACATAAAGGCCAAAATACTCCAGAATTTTTTCGTGATTTTTCCAGTTGGCAAACTGTTCCAGATTGTCTTCGCCGATGATGAGCTTAAACTGGTGTTGCGGGAACTTCTCCTGTAGCCGGGTCAGTGTATCAATGGTGTAACTGGGACGAGGCATCGAAAACTCAATGTCTGTCACTTTCAGCCGGTTATTGTCCGATATCGCCCGGTCGACCATATCAAACCGGTCAAATTCATGCAGCAGGCTTTTGGATTTTTTGAACGGATTCTGGGGAGATACCACAAACCAGACTTGCTCGAGATCGGTACTGGTTGCCATCGTGTTGGCGACAATCAGGTGCCCGATGTGAATAGGGTTGAAGGAGCCGAAAAATAAACCGATTTTCATGCCGCAAAAAAAGAATAGCAGGCCGGAACCTGCTACCTGACTATATTAAATGATGGCTCCTTTTTCCGGAGTCTTATTGTCTTTTATGAAGTCGTCAACCAGTTTCTGGGCCTTTTGCAGTGAGTCATCCAGTTTATCATTCACCAGAACGACATCGAACTGATCCTGGAAGCTCATCTCAAAATGCACTTTAAACAGTCGCTTCGACAGGCTGTCTTCGGTTTCGGTACCGCGGCCGATCAGGCGATCGCGCAGGGTTTCTTCGTCAGGGACCTTAACGAAGATGGCCAGCGCCCGGTCTCCGTAATATTTTTTGAGCTTAAGTCCGCCCTGAACATCAACATCAAACAGCACATGTTTGCCGGATGCCCACACCCGTTCAATTTCGGCTTTCAGGGTTCCGTAAAAAGCACCGACATACACTTCTTCCCACTCGACAAATTCGTCGCGGTCAATGCGTTGCTTGAAATCTTCGGGAGTCAGGAAATAGTAGTCTTTCCCGTTTTCTTCAGCACGGCCCCGGCGGTCGCGGGTACAGGCAGAAATCGAAAAGCCGAGATTTGAGTTCTCGGCCAGCAGGTGTTTAACGATGGTAGTTTTTCCCGAACCCGACGGGGCCGAAAAAATAATGAGTTTACCTTCCAAAATAGGCATTGTAAGGTTTCAGGTTTCCTTTTATGGTATGTTCCGCAATGGCGGCGCACTGATAAGGGATAAAAAGAAACCTGAAACGGGTTGTTAACTTAAACTGGCGATACGCGATTTAATGGTTGCGATCAGCTTGTCCGGACAGCACTTCTTCTCCATTCGTTCCAGGAGCAATGCCTTCACTTCTTTTTCGAGATGATACATCTCGATGCAGGGACGGCAAACCTCCATGCTCTTCTTCAACTTCTCTAACTGTTCCTCTGTGGCCTCTCCATCAACAAGGAGCTGGATTAATTTCAGACAATTGGACTGATGGTCGCAATGCTGTTTAGGCAAGCTATCCAGGTTGGCAGGATACGGTGATGGCAACGACGTTTGCATTGGAAAAGTTTAATTTATTCCAAGATTAGTAATACGGAAATGTTACTGGCTTAACCAATTTATATATAGAAAAAGTTTCGGCTATTCCTCATTTTCTTCACGATAACCCATTGATTTTGCGTAATCACGCAATTTTTCTTTCAACAGGTTACGTGCGCGGTGTAACCGGGACCGAACCGTACCAATCGGAATATCCAGGATTTTGGCCATTTCTTCGTACGTGAATCCTTCGATATCACAGAGAATAATAACCGTCCTGAAATCCACCGGCAGCGAGTTCAGCGCTGTAGCAACTTCATCACCGATCAGATCCGAAACAGACTCGGCCCGCAGGTCGACAGTGTGCTCAGCCTCAGCGTCTTCAGAGTTGTAGGTTGTCTCTACATCCTGATAATCGACCTTGGCCGGCTCCTTACTTTTTTTCCGGTAATCGTTAATGAAGCTGTTCTTCAGGATTCGGAACAACCAGGCTTTGGCGTTAGTTCCTTGTTCGAACGACGAGATAAACCGAAACGCCTTTAAATAGGTATCTTGTACCAAATCATTGGCGTCGTCCTCATCCATCGTCAGACGAAACGCAAAGTTGTACATGGAGTCTATGTGCGGCATAAACTCCTTGTTAAAGATAAGGTATTTCTGATCTTCAGAATAGCCTCGAGCTGGCGTGTCTGACATAAGTTCGGGCATAGTCGCCATAAATTTACAATTATTTGCCGTTCACCGTCGGTTTGGCCCAACATAATTCATGACTTTCATAACGAAAATGCCTGGCCTTATCAGGTATTGACTGCAAAAATCACTCCTTTGTTTCAATTTCCCGCACAAAAAGGGAGTAAACTGACGAATTGGCAGGAATTAGGCAGAGTGATTGCGTGATTTAGCGAATGAGTGAATTAATTTGCTGTAATTATTCGCTCAACCACTCAATCACTCATTCGCGCAATCTAAAAATGCACATTACCTTCATCGGGTCCGGGAATCTGGCATGGCACCTTGCACCTGCTTTCGAAAACGCTGGCCATCAGATCAATGAAGTTTACAGCCGCCGTGCCGTACAGGCCGGACAGCTCGTCAGTATGTTATACGATGCCGGTGTCAGAACGGATTTAAACTTTGCTGACAGTTCGTCGGATTTGTTTGTGCTGGCTGTGGCCGATGATGCGCTGGACGAAGTATGCCGGCAACTGGTTCTGCCGGAAGATGCCATTGTGGTACATACGTCGGGTACCAGATCATTGTCGCAGCTCCGCCAGTGGATGGGAATATACAGTGATGTGCCGGTCCGGACAGGGGTTTTTTATCCGTTGCAGACCTTTAGCCGGGACCAGCCTCCGCTTTCCTTTGACCAGATTCCGCTGTGTCTGGAAGCCAGTGATAAGGAAACCGAAGATGTGCTGGTCGAACTGGGGCAGGAGCTGAGCGACATTGTTTATCTCATTACCTCCGAAGAGCGCCGGCTGCTGCACATGGCAGCGGTGTT
Organism: Arsenicibacter sp. R0_47; assembly: GCF_057652235.1. NCBI lineage: Bacteria > Pseudomonadati > Bacteroidota > Cytophagia > Cytophagales > Spirosomataceae > Arsenicibacter > Arsenicibacter sp. R0_47. The sequence goes on from NZ_JBYFCJ010000001.1 coordinate 249,859, forward strand.
TGCCTGTAATTTCACCAATCACCTGCTGGCCATCGCCAAAGACCTGACCGAGACCAATGGTGTGCCGTTTAAGCTGTTGCGGCCGCTGATCCGGGAAACTATCCGGAAGGGGCTGGCTGCCGGTCATCCGGCTGATGTGCAGACCGGACCCGCCCGCCGCGGCGACCGGCAGACGATGCAGGCGCATCTGGCCTTGCTGACTGAACAGCCGCAACTGGCCGAAATCTACGAACTTATGTCTGACAGCATTACCCGGATGTATCATTAGGCTATACCAACTGTAATTTTTTTCCGGACCGACGCAACCCGAATCCGCAACCGTCCGTATTGATGACTGAACCGGTTCAACTGAGAGTTACTAATCACATATATTAACAGCAGTTGACAATCATGAAACAGCCATCTTTGACCAAATACGGCCTGTACTACGTTCTTTTATTTGTTGCCTTAGTGACCGGGTGTAAAGACAAAGACTCTACACCTGCCAATGATGTGGATTTAGGTACAACCACATTAGGGAGTGTATTAACGGGCGAAAGCGGCAAAACACTTTACTTTTTTGCCAACGATGTGACGGGTGTATCAAGCTGCACCTCGGCTGCCTGCATGGGTAACTGGCCGGTTTTCTATAAGGATCCGGCAACCATGAAGCTGGGTACAGGATTAACCGCAACGGACTTTGCGACAATCAGCCGCCCCGACGGTTCAAAGCAGACGACCTACAAGGGATGGCCGCTGTATTATTACAAGAATGATACAAAAGCCGGTGACGTAACGGGTGAAAACGTGAATAACGTGTGGCTGGTCGCCAAAACCGATTACAGCATTATGCTGGGCAACGGGCAGCTGCTGGGTAACAATGGCAAAACGTACACGAGTGATTACAAGGAAGGGACTGGAAATACCATCTACTTTACTGACGGTGTCGGCCGGACACTGTACGGATTTGTTAATGACCGGAACAAGCAGAATAAGTATACTAAAACTGACCTGAGCAATAATGCCACCTGGCCATTGTTTGAAGAGGCAACTTTGAAATCGATTCCGTCAGTATTAAGTAAGTCTGACTTCGTGGTTATTGATGTGACGGGAACAGGTAAGAAGCAGTTGACATATAAAGGCTGGCCGCTGTACTACTTTGGCCCTGACAACGCCGTTCGCGGAGCAACCAAAGGCGTAAGCGTACCGTCGCCGGGCATCTGGCCTATCGTGAATGCAAGCACGCAGGTAGCGCCGAACTAAGCATGTGAGTGACGTCGGTTTACGGGTGGAATCGCCCGTAAACCGATCCTGGAAAACAGATTTAAAAACGGTATTCATGGCAAACGGATCCCCCCCTCCAGCGTTGCATGAACTGTTAGCCGGTTGTCTTCGCAATCAGCGACGCAGTCAGGAGTTGCTATACCAGCAATTCTACGGCTATGCTATGGGCGTTTGTCTGCGCTATACGTCAACACGGGAAGAGGCCCTGGAAGTACTGAATGACGGTTTTCTGAAGGTGTTCACGCGTTTGCAGCAGTATGACCAGGCCCAGCCGTTTAAAGGCTGGCTGCGCCGGATACTGATCAATACGGCACTGGATAATTACCGGCATGAAGTACGGCACTATCATCATGATGATGCCGGCAAGGCTGAACAAGTGGCAACCGATCAGGCTGATGCATACAGCCAGCTGGCGTATGAAGAATTGATCGGTCTGGTCCAGGATTTATCACCGGCTTACCGGCTGGTATTTAATATGTATGTTATTGATGGCTATAGCCATGACGAAATTTCGGCCCGACTGGGGATTTCGGCCGGAACGTCAAAGTCTAATCTGGCGAGAGCGCGTGAGGCACTCCGGTCGATGCTGCAAAAAAAAAGTCAATCCATAAACAGTGATAAGTATGCAAGAGTACCCCGATAACGATCAGCCCCATGAGGGCCTCGACGGGCTCTTCAGAAAGTCAGCTGAAGAGTTTGAACCGACATTTGATCCGGCCGCCTGGCAGGACATGCGGGCTCGTCTGGAGGAGCATGACCGGAAAGTGTTAATGAATAAGTGGCTTGTACGGAGTTCTATATTGCTGGCCGTATTGCTGCTGGGGTTTGTTGGATGGTATTCCTGGGAGGTTCTGAACGCAGGGGGGGCGTCGGTCCGGCAGCAGCCGGGCCAGCCTACCAGGGCACAGCACCAGCCAGACCGTGCGGAACCGATGACGCCAGAGAACAAACCGGCTGCAACGGACCCTGCCGTTACTCCCGGAGCACGTGTTGCTACGGAAACAGCCCGACCGCCACAGGCCGCAGCAACCGGTGTTGCCGGCAATGAAGGCCGCCGCATACCGGAAGCGACCAAAATCGTACTGCCACAAACAGACCAAAACAGTACATCCGGCGCCGCAACATCGCAGGTTGTTACCCCTGACCGGTCGACCCGGAATCCGAATACCAGCAACCAATCTATACGTTTAACAACGCAACCGCCGGTCCGGCTGGCAGATAGATCAGGCAAGCGGAGAACGCCGGCCGGATTGGCGGTAGACGAGCAGCAGGCAGCGGTATCGCAAACGGCTGATGCACCCGTCAACCGGTCGCCGGTAGCGGTGACGGACCAGACTCCGGCAACGGATAAGCCGGTGGCCGCGGTCACGCTTCCGGGAAGACGGGCCGGTACGGTTGCCAACCCGGATTTTGATCCGGCCAGCGAAGGCCCAGTCAGGGTAACCGGTCCGGATTCGGCTGCTGTAGCAGAGGCGGGTGCAATGCCGGTATGGCAGGACGTCGCCCGGCTGCGGAGCCATTCGTTTGTCTGGCCGGTATTTACCTCGGCGCTGTACCATCCGGTCGCGGCACCTGATGTAGAAAAGCCGGCCGCTACAACCCGTCCTAAAGTACGTGGTTTTAGCCTGCGGGCAATGGTTTCGCCGGACCTGACAACGATCGGTCTGCATGATTTTGTGCGGCCGGGCACAAATCTGGGTTTGTTGGTTGAATACCGGTTGAGTAGTCGCTGGAGCGTACAGGCCGGGGCTATGTGGAGTAAGAAAGTTTACGAAGCTTATCCTGACCAATACGTATGGCCGACTAACTGGAAATGGCAGGTGCCGGTTCTGGGGGTAGACGGTGTATGCAGCATGATTGATATTCCGTTGAATGTACGATATGACGTTGTTTTACAACCGCGCAAATCCGGTCTGACGCCGTCGCGCTGGTTTGTAAATACTGGGGCGACCAGCTTTGTGATGCTTCGCGAAGTATATGATTATCAGTATGAGAATCCGAATGATCCACGAATAAAGTTCAAACAATGGGCTGGAAAAACCGGTACCTATAGCCTGAGCCACTTGAATTTTTCGGTAGGCTACGAACGGGCGTGGACTAAACGCTGGTCCTGGCAAATCGAACCGTTCATAAAAACGCCTCTGCAAGGGGTGGGCCGTTTTAAGGTAAATCTTATTAGTACAGGAACATTCCTCTCGATCCGATACAAACTTTAATCCTTTTTTACTGATCTGTAAATCCGTTCAGTACGTTCAGCCGTATTGAACACAAACTCCTTTTGTCTATGAATACGCAACAACCTGTTGAAGAAACAATGAAACGCGGCGAATTTCTGCGTAGTCTGGGCCTGAGCAGCAGCGCCTTGATGGCGTTATACTGTATGGGAACACTGTCGTCCTGCGGCAGTAAAGATGATACTACCGTAACGCCGGGCACCGGGACAGGTACCGGAACCGGAACGGGTACAGGTAGCACAACCTCAGGGTTTACCGGTAATGCCCAGACCTCAAAAGGGGCTATCAGCTTTACGCTTGACCTGACAGATAACAATTATAAGGATCTGAAAACAGAAGGTAAATTCGTAGCTGTCGGTGACGTGGTTGTGGCGAATGCCAAAGGCAACAAGCTGGTTGCTGTCGGCCGGATTTGTACACATCAGGGCGGAAACCTTAATTATCGGCTGGCACAGGATGATTTCCTCTGTGACTTACACGGCAGTGAGTTTGCCACCGATGGTACAGTTCAGGTCGGACCTGCAGCACAGGCTGTAAAATCGTATAAAACTACATTATCATCCAATGGGAATACCTTACAGGTATCTCAGTAAATGACGTTAATTTTGCATTAATTCAGACACATAGAGGCTGCACTGGCGGCAGCGGATACGTATGTAAAAACAGACCGGCTTACCTGAAATGCGCACATGGAAAGGCAGTAAGGTGAGCCGGTCTTTGTTTTCTAATCTTTAGCTCGGGTAACGAATGAAACATGTAATTTGCCTGCTCATCGGCTTTTTTCTGATGAGCTACAGCTACGCACAGGACTCCACAGCTGTTCATCGGGATACCACAAAAGCAGCCTCGGGCGATGATTTGCTCAGTGGCCTTACTGAATCAACGGAAAAGCAGGAACTGCTGCCGTCAAAAATGATTTTTACACAGCGGGCCTTCTGGGGACCTAAAGGCCTGTTGCGGGTGATGAACGTGGCCCCGCTGACACCGGAAGGCCGCGAAAAGGAGCTTAAAGTGCGCCGGTTCATGCTGAAAACACACCAGGTTGCCGGTTTTGTGACCCTGGCCGGTATGGTTGCGCAGGGGCTGGTTGGTGCTAAGTTGTACAACGCTAAAGGCAACGATTATTCCCGCATCAAGGAAACCCACGAAATGCTGGCAACGGGCATCAACGTAGCGTATACGACAACGGCCGTTCTGTCACTCGCTGCACCGCCCAAAATGGTTTCGGAGCGGAAAGGCTTTAGCTCGATTAAACTGCATAAATACCTGGCTGTGCTCCATATCGCCGGTATGATTACGACGAATGTCCTGTCGGGCATGATCCAGGATAACTACAAGCTTAAACCCTACCACAGAGCCGCTGCCTATACGACGTTCGGGGCGTTTGCCGCCTCTATAATCGCCATCAAGTTTTAAGTCTAAGTATCATTATAACAGTCTTTTATCATGAAACGGGTTATATACGTAGCCTTGTGGGGGCTTATTGCCCTCGGGCTAACCAGCTGGGTAGCACCCAATCCGATGGCCAAGCGGAAAATTATGGCCGATAAAGGCAGTTCGTCGATTACCTATAGCATGAAGCACCCTATGCACGAATGGGATGCTGTTAACAAGGATGTGACGTGCGCTGCTATGTACGACGACGACGCGCAGAAGTTTGAATCCGTAGCCGTTGTTGCCAAAATCGCGTCGTTCGACAGTAAAAATGCTAACCGCGATTCGCATGCGATTGAAGTACTCGATGGCATCAAGTACCCGAATGTGACCTTCTCGAGTCAGGACATTCAGACCGGTGCCAACGGCGCGCTGACCATTAAGGGCAATCTGGTCTTTCACGGGGTATCAAAACCCGTAACCGTACAGGCTACCCAGAAACAGGCCAATGGCAAAACAGTGGTCGACGGGGCCTTTACCCTGAAAATTACCGATTTCAAAATTGAGCGTCCGTCACTGATGATGGTGCCGGTTGAAGATGAACTCCGGATGAAATTCAGTATTGCCTTCAAACTTTAGTAATCCTCTGGCTTTTTGATTATTATCACGGGTACAACCTGAATAATCATGAAGCACATTACACTAAGTCTATGCTGCCTGCTGGCCTGTGCAGGGCTGGTAAAGGCGCAGACCTACGACCTTGTGATCCGGAATGGCCGTGTAGTGGATGGTACGGGAAACCCCTGGTACTATGCCGACGTGGCGGTGAAGGATGGCAAGGTCATTTTTATTGGTACGGTACCGGCAACGGCCAGCGCCCGGCAGCTGATCGACGCGAAAAACCAGATTGTTGCCCCTGGCTTTGTGGATGTGCATACGCACGTTGAAGGGAGTCTGGAAGAGCGGCCCGGCGCTGATAACTTTCTGTATGACGGCGTAACTACGCTGGTGACGGGTAACTGCGGCTCGTCGCGGACCGACCTGCGGACGTATTTTGAAAGCCTGCGCAGTATGGGCATTTCTCCGAACGTTTGCTCGCTCATCGGCCACAATTCCGTCCGGCTGAAAGTCATGAAAACCGCCTTCCGTGACCCGACTGCCCGCGAGCAGGCTGAGATGGAAGCCCTTGTGGAACAGGCCATGAAGGAGGGCGCCGTCGGTATTGCTACGGGCCTGATCTATACGCCGGGGACCTACGCCAAAACGCCCGAAATTGTCAATCTCTCTAAAGTGGCAGCCCGGTACGGCGGCGTCTATGCGTCGCACATGCGGAACGAGGGGCAGGAGGTTGAAGCGGCTATCAACGAAGCCATTCAGATTGCGCGGGAGGCCCGGATTCCGGTCGAAATTTCACACTTTAAAGTGGCCAGCAAGCCGATTTGGGGCTTTAGCAAACAAACCATAGGACTGGTGGAGGCGGCCCGCCGCGAAGGGCTGGATGTTACGGTGGATCAGTATCCTTACACGGCGTCGAGTACGTCGCTGCAAAGCATCATTCCGGCCTGGGCACTGGCTGACAGCGACTCGCTGGTATTGGTGCGGTTCTGTGATCCGGTCACGCGCGCGAAAATCCGGAAGGAGATGCTGGAAAGCCTGAAAAAAAATGACCGCAAAGACTTCGATTATGCCGTGGTCGCCTATCTGCCGGCCGACACCACGTTCAACGGCATGAGTATCTCAACAATAAACCGGAAGCTGGGCCGGAAGGCCAATGCCGCCACCGAGGCCGATCTGGTGATGGACCTGATCGAAAAGTCGGGTATGAAGCGGATTCAGATGGTATACCATACCATGTCGGAAGACGATGTGGCTAACATCATGCGGTATCCGAACACCATGATTGCCTCGGATGCGGGCGTGAGCCGGTTCAATTCCGGTATGCCGCATCCGCGCGGATATGGTACCAATGCCCGTGTCTTAGGCCGGTATGTGCGTGAGAAACAGATTATTCCGCTGGAAGATGCCATCCGCCGGATGACTTCTCTGCCCGCCCAGCGCTTTAAGCTGGCAAACCGAGGACTGCTCAAAGAAGGGTATGCCGCCGACATCGTAGTATTTGACGAAAAAACGGTGGGTGATGCCGCGACCTATGAAGCGCCGCACGCCTATTCAACCGGATTTTCGTTTGTCCTTGTCAACGGCGTGTCGGTTATTGAAAACGGAATCCATACGCAAAAACGCCCTGGACAGGTGCTGTTGGGGCAGGGTGCGGGCGTGGTTGCCGGACGCTGACCGGCAATTATATCTCCTCCGGCTTTGAGCGCAACGCCACGGTTGGCTTCCGGTGTGTGAAGGAGTAAAAAAAAGTGGTGGGGGGGGGGAGGGGGGTGGCCCCCCAAACCAAAATAAAAGACAAAAAAAAAAAATTAGAAGAAAAGAAGTGGGGA
>NZ_JBYFCJ010000001.1:257186-334981 GCF_057652235.1 Arsenicibacter sp. R0_47
CCCCCGGCTTTGAGCTCACCGCCAGGGTTGGCTTCTGGTGTTTTATTTATTAAAAAAATGTGGTGGCACGACTTTGCGTCGTGCCACCACTAGCATAAGTATCTCAGAATTAACCTAGTTTCGCTTCCAGTTGCTCGGCTTCGAGCATGGCGCTTTCCCACTGGGACTGCAGCTGATCAATCTGGTTCGTCAGCCGGTGATATTCGTCGTTTTTGGCCTGCATCAGCTTGTCGTCGCCGTAGGTCGACGGGTCAGCGAGTTCGGCTTCGAGTTTGCCCTTGCGCGCTTCCAGCTGACTGATTTTGCCTTCCGCTTCTTCTGCCTGCTGATTGGCTTTTTTCAGGGCCTTCTGTAGGTCCTTACGCTCATTATCGTTTGCTGGTGCGACAGCGGCCGGTTTTGGCGCTACCGGTGCCGGAGCGGGTTTATTGTCAGTAAAGGCATTTTTAACGCCCTGCTCTTTCCGTTCTTCCAGCCACGTTTCGTATTCGTCGTACGTGCCCGGATATTCCTTAATCTGTTCGTCTTCGATGTACCAGATCTTGTTGGCAATCTGCGACACAAAATACCGGTCGTGAGAAACCACCACGTATGTGCCCTCGTACTGCGCCAACGCCTGAATCAGGATGTTGACCGATTGCATGTCAAGGTGGTTGGTCGGTTCGTCAAGCAGCAGGAAGTTCGCCTGTGACAGCAGTACTTTTGCCAGGGCAACCCGAGATTTCTCACCACCCGACAGTACTTTAATTTTCTTGAACACATCGTCGCCCGAGAACAGGAAACAACCCAGAACACCCCGCAGCTCCCCTTCATTTTTTTCAGGGTTGGCCTGCTTCAGCTCTTCCAGCATGTTGTCGTCGACATTCAGCGATTCGAGCTGGTGCTGGGCGTAGAAGCTGAACAATACGTTGTGGCCAAGCCGGCGTTCGCCTTCCACCGGTTCGTTACCGGCAATGATCCGCAACAGCGTTGACTTACCACGGCCGTTGGCGCCGATGAGGGCCACTTTGTCGCCCCGCTCCAGCCTGATGTCGGCACGGGTCAGGATGCGTTTTTCGCCGTAAGCTTTGCTGATATCGTCCAGGTGCAGGATGTGGCGGCCTGGCTGTGTCGAAAAATTGAATTTAAAGTTAACGCGTGCGTTTTCGTCGATTACATCGTCAATCATATCCATTTTTTCGAGCAGTTTCACACGGCTCTGAGCCTGCTTGGCCTTCGAGGCTTTAGCCTTAAACCGCTCAATAAATCGCTCGGTCTGCCGGATTTTGGCCTGCTGGTTCTCGTACGCGCCTTTCTGAATTTCGTTCCGCTGGGCTTTCTCTTCCAGATAGAATGAGTAGTTGCCAGGGTAATAATTCAGCTTCGCACCTGATACTTCAACCGTAACATTAATTACGTTATCGAGGAATTCGCGGTCGTGTGAGACCACAATCACGGCACCTTCGTAGGTCTGAATGTATTTTTCCACCCACTGGATCGAGGGTAAGTCCAGGTGGTTGGTTGGTTCGTCAAGCATGAGCAAAGACGGCTTCTGGAGCAGGAGTTTGGCGAGCATTACCCGCATCCGCCAGCCCCCCGAAAACATCCGCAGCGGCTTTTGGAGGTCGGCTGTCGAGAAGCCCAGACCTTCCAGAATTTCTTCGGCCCGTGACTGCACGGTATATCCGTCCAGGGATTCGAATTCTTCCTGAGCACGGCCCAGTTTGTCCACCAGATCGTCGGTGTAGTTCGTTTCCATCTGGTGCAGCAGCTCATCAATGATCGCCTGTAGCTTGTTCTGGCGCTCAAAGGCCTGCATGGCTACCGACAGAATCGAGTCGTCGGTCTGATACGAAAGCAGGTCCTGATTCAGGAACCCTATGGTTACGTCACCGGCCTTCGAAATGGTGCCGCCGTCGGGCTGGTATTCACCAATGATGATCCGTAGTAACGTAGATTTGCCTGTTCCGTTGAGACCGATAAGGCCGATTTTCTGGCCAGGCTTGATATGTAGCGAAGCATTTTCGTACAGTGCCCGGCTACCCAGATAGTACGACAGGTTGGTAATCGAAATCATTCGGCAAAGGTACCAAATTTGCGTGGGATGGTAGCATTCCGGCCGGAAGGAGCGACAAAAAATACCCTGGCAGCCCATTCGCTCATTTCCAGCCGGATGGCCTAACATTCGTCCGGACGGGCTGTTGAATTGGGTAGGTCTATCATCCGAACGGGACAAAAGCGTATGCGTACAGGAAAAGCATGGTTGTGGGGGCTCGCAGGAGCAGGGGCAGTATGGGCGGTAAAACAGCTGATCCGGCAACGCCGCCGCATGGAATTTACCGGTAAAACAGTGGTTATCACCGGCGGGTCGCGCGGGCTCGGTCTGGTGCTGGCCCGGCAACTGGCCGAGGCGGGTGCCAACATCGCTCTGTGCGCCCGCGACATTCAGGAGCTCGAACGGGCTAAACAGCAGATTCTGCCCTATAATCCGCTCGTGCTGACGTATCCCTGCGACGTTACCGACCGCGATCAGGTCAATACCTTTATCAGCGATGTGATTCAGGTATTCGGCAAAATCGACGTGCTGATTAATAATGCCGGCATTATCCTCGTATCGCCTTTAGCACACCTGACCGATACTGATTTCAGGGAGTCGATGGACACGAATTTCTGGGCGAGCTACTACACCATTAACGCCGTGCTGCCGCATATGCGCCGGCAGGGGATGGGCCGGATCGTCAATATTGCCTCATTTGGTGGTAAGGTATCGGTGCCGCACCTGTTGCCCTATTCGGTCAGTAAGTTTACGCTGGTCGGGTATTCAGAGGGTTTACGGGCCGAACTACAGTCCGGCAATATTCTGGTAACGACCGTATGCCCCGGCCTGATGCGGACCGGAAGCCCGCGCAATGCCACGTTCAAGGGGCAGCACGAAAAAGAATATGCATGGTTCAAAATCGGGGATTCGCTGCCGTTCCTGACGATGGAAGCTGAGGAAAGTGCCCGGCAGATTCTGGATGCCTGCCGCCACGGCGACGCCGAACTGATTATCTCGTGGCCCGCTAAACTGGCGAATGCCGTTCATGGGCTCATGCCTAACCTGACGGCGGAGGCGCTGGCTTTGGTGAACGACTGGCTGCCGGAGCCGGGCGGCATCGGGGAAAACCGGCGGCTGGGCAAGGAAAGCGAAACGGCACTGTCGGCATCACCGCTTGCCCGGCTTACTGACCAGGCAGCCGTCGCCAACAACGAAGGTTACTGACCAATCCGGAAAAAACGGACATCGGCCTGCACACCGTCCAGAAGCTGGGTGGTGCGTTCGGGCCGAGCATCGGTAATGATCAGCTGGCCAAACGTCCGGTCCTCCATAAGCCGGATCAGCTTGCCGATCCGGATGTCGTCCAGTTTATCGAAAATATCGTCGAGCAGCAGAATGGGCTTAATCCCTTTTTCCTGCTTAAGCTGCTCAAACTGCCCGAGTTTCAGGGCGATTACAAAGGTTTTCTGCTGGCCCTGCGACCCGAACTTCTTCAGGGCAGTAGTACTGCCGTCGGGCATGCCAAGCAAAAACGAGTAATCGTCCTTATGAACGCCCATGGTAGTCCGTTGCAGGGCGACATCGCGGCGCCGGTTCTGCCGGAACTGAGCGGCAAAGTCCGGATTGCCTACTTCCGATTCGTAGACAATATCCGCTTGCTCGCGGGCGTCGCTCAGGTACGTGTAATGTGCCCTGAACTGGGGCAGAAATTCCGCCACGAACTGCGCCCGCCGTTTATGAATCCGTACGGCGAGTTCGAGCATGGGCTCGTCGTAGGTGTCCAGCAGGTCATGGTCAACGTTGCCCCGTTCGGCAAAGAGCTTCAGAACGCTGTTCCGCTGTTTCAGAATCTGCTGATACATCAGGTAATCACGCAGGTAATCCCCGTCGAGCTGCGACAGCACGCCGTCGAAAAAATGCCGCCGGTCTTCGCTGTGTTCACGCACCAGGTCGGTATCATTGGGAGCAACGAGCACCACCGGAAACCGGCCGATATGCTCGCTTACTTTCTCATAAGGCTTTTTGTCGGCCATCAGCACCTTGCGCTGGCCGCGCTGGAGACTCACCGTAATCTGCACGCGGTTCTGGCCCGCTTCATCGTCGGCGTCCTTATAAAAAAAACCGTCGATGATAAAATAATCAGCGTCGTGGTTGATTGTCAGCGTATCCTGCGACTGGAAGGCGCTTTTGCTCAGGGTCAGAAAATAAACGGCATCCAGCAGGTTGGTTTTACCGCTACCGTTGGGTCCCACAATCACGTTGATTTGCGGGCCGAAGGTAAACCGGCCATCTTCGTAGTTTTTAAAATTGGTCAGGCTGAGCTTTTCCAGATGCATGCGCGCTGATTTTTGGGGAGCAAAAGCGGTGGAAAACCGGCAAAATTCCGGTTTTCGTCAGTCTTTTTTCTATTGTCTCCCGTCAAGTGTCTTAAATAATCCGATAATGCGTAATTTCGCAGCCGGGTTGTAAAAGCCTGTTCGTCTGTCCGGCAGATGAACTGAACTCGCTATTGGCAACAAAGATACGGTTGGATTGTTCAACTGACAGTAGTAAGGCCGACACTGAAATAAGCATTATGGCAAGCGTCAAAGAAAAAACGAAAAAGGGCGACACGCCAGCCGCCGCAAAGACTGAGCATCCCAAAGAGCGGTACATGTACTGGTACGAATCGATGGTATTGCAACGGAAATTTGAAGAGAAAGCCGGCCAGTTATACGGTCAGCAGAAAATCCGGGGCTTTTGCCATCTTTACATTGGTCAGGAAGCCTGTTCGTCAGGTTCGTATTCTGCCTTGACCAAAGATGACAAGTGGATTACGGCCTATCGTGACCATGGTATCCCGCTCGCACTGGGTTCTGACCCGAACGCGATCATGGCCGAATTATTTGGCAAGCAAACCGGTTCGTCGAAAGGCAAAGGCGGCTCGATGCACATCTTCGATAAGTCAGTGAACTTCGTTGGTGGTCACGGGATCGTAGGTGCACAGATTCCGCTGGGTGCCGGTCTGGCTTTCGCCGAAAAATATAACAAGACACAAAACCTCTGCATTTGTTTCTTCGGTGACGGTGCGGTTCGTCAGGGTGCGTTACACGAAGCGTTCAACATGGCGATGACATGGAAGCTGCCGGTGATTTTCGTTGTGGAAAACAACGGATACGCCATGGGTACTTCCGTGGCACGGACCTCGAACGTGACGGAGCTGTATACCCTCGGTGAAGCTTACGACATGCCGTCGGAGCCGGTTGATGCGATGGACGTAGAGGCCGTACACGATGCCGTGAGCCGTGCTGCCGACCGTGCCCGCGCCGGTGAAGGCCCGACCTTCCTCGAAATGCGTACGTACCGCTTCCGTGGTCACTCCATGTCGGATCCGCAGAAATACCGGACCAAAGAAGAGGTTGAGCAGTATAAACAGCGCGACCCGATCGAGCAGGTACGGGCAACTATTCTGGAGCGCAATCTGGCAACAGAAGAAGACCTGGCGGCTATCGACAAGAAAATTAAGGGTATCGTTGAGGAATCAGTGAAGTTTGCCGAAGAGTCGCCATATCCGGCGGCTGACGAAGCGTTCAAGGACGTTTACGTGCAGAAGGATTATCCGTTCCTGATGGAATAGGCACAGTATATACAGACAAGAGGTTGGTCTATCGCCGCAACTGCACAGCAGGGAGGCCGGCAGACCAGCCTTTTTTTGTGCCTGAAAAAATCTGGTCCGCTATTTGCTATGGGAAAGAAGCGGTTTCAGTATTATTTTAAACAACCGTACCGGCTGTCAGTTGTCATCAGATAGATTATTTGTCAATTGATATGGAAGAGTTTTCATTGGTTGTTCTTGAAGAGAATCCGGCGAATAGCCGGCTCCGGAAGGGCGACGTCGGTACGATTGTTACGGTATACGGAGAAGGTAAGGCATACGAAGTCGAGTTTGTAACGCTCAAAGGTGAATCCGTTGCGGTTGAAACACTGCTGCCGCACCAGATCAGAGAGGTCCGGACTACAGAAATGATGGCCGTCCGGGACCTGACTGACGGGGTAAGCGGGGTGGTCTGACAAGCGTTCAGCCGGCAGGCAGATTTCCGGAAGCGTGCAGCGATTCGGTTTTCGTCGTGAAAAAAGCCAAATATCTAAGTACCAAAACACTTTTTTTGAAACCGAAGCTTTTTTGAAAATCGAAAAGTTCCTAATTTTGCGTTCCAAATTAAACGCTGTATGAGCAAAAAGAACACGGGACTGGAATTTCTGGAAGATCCGGACGCATTGGCCGGTCAGTTGGAACGTGCGGAAGACTTTTTCCAGGAAAACCGTAACATTGTTGTAGGCATAGTTGTAGGCCTGTTTGTGGTTGTTGGTGGATTCTTCGGCTATCGGTATTATATGAGTACACAGGATGAAGAAGCACAAAACAAACTTTTCCAACCTGTTTATCAGTTCGAAGCCGATTCGCTGAAACAAGCATTGAACGGCACCGGTGCAACGACGGGTCTGCTGTCTGTTGCGGATAACTATGGGTCAACAAATGCCGGTAACCTGGCTGAGTTCTACGCAGGTGTTGCCTTACTGAAAGAAGGTAAGTACGACGATGCGATTGAGCACCTGAAAGGTTTCAGCTCATCAGATCTGCTGGTACAGGCGCGTGCCTACGCCCTGGTTGGTGACGCCTATATGGAAAAGAAAAGCTTTGACGACGCCATCAGCTATTACCAGAAAGCGGCGGACTACAAGCCGAACAAATTCTTTACGCCCGGTTATCTGACGAAACTGGCTGTTGCTTACGAACAGGCCAAGCAGAACGATAAGGCTATCGAAACGTACAACACGATTATTGATAAATACGCTGAGTCGGCTGATGCCGTGAACGCCAAGAAGTATAAATCCTTGCTCGAAGCACAGGCCGGCGAGTCATAAGCGTACGTACATAAGCTACTACCAGAAGGACAACGTCGGCCAGGCGTTGTCCTTTTTTTTAGTCTGAGATTCAGCCGTGACGGGCAGGTATCCTGGCTCATTCAGTCAAACAGAAACAGATCGTTATCATGTCATCAGCCCATAAGAATCTAAGCGTTTTCTCGACAGAAAACATACCGGATATCAGCCATCGCCGGTTTGCCATCGTGGTCGCCGAGTGGAACCACGAAGTAACCGAAGCGCTCTTCGAAGGCGCCTATAACACACTCCTGGCGTATGGTGCCTCGGCCGACCGCATTATCCGTGGAAACGTACCGGGCAGTTTTGAACTGACACTGGGAGCGCAGTGGTTTGCCAACCGCGATGATATTGACGCCGTAATCGCGCTTGGCTGCGTGATTCAGGGGGAAACCAAGCACAACGACTACATCAATCACGCCGTGGCACAGGGCCTCACCAATGTCAGCCTGAAAAGCGGCAAACCGGTGATTTTCGGGGTACTGACACCCAACGACCAGCAACAGGCACTCGACCGGGCAGGTGGCAAACATGGTAACAAAGGCGACGAAGCCGCCATGACCGCCATCAAAATGCTCGGCCTCCAACAACAGGTTTATAGTTTCACTTTCTAATGAGTGATTGGGTGAATGAGTGATTGAGCGAAACGGTTTTGCAGCAATCACTCATTCACTCAATCGCTAATTCACTCAATTAAAAATGCACGTCTGGAAATTTGGCGGAACATCGGTGGGCAAGCCTGAACGCATGCACTCGATTCGCAATTTGGTGACCTCGGATGGGGGTCGGAAATTTGTTGTTTTATCGGCCCTGTCGGGTACGACCAATGCGTTGTTGTCGATTGCTGAGTCGCTGAAAGCGAACCTGCCCGACGAAGCAGGCGAGAAGATGGAACACCTGAAGGCGCATTACGACTCGTTTATCCGCGAACTGTATAAAACGTCTGAAGGCTTCGCAAAAGGCCAGCAGATTATCGAAAATGAGTTCTCGTTTATCCGTTCGCTGACAAAAAACCGGCCGTTTACCCTGAAGCAGGAGAAAGAGCTCGTTGCGGAAGGTGAACTGCTGAGTACGCAGATGTTTGCGGCCTATCTGGAAGAGCAGGGCGTACCATCGGTACTGCTGCCGGCGCTGGAGTTCATGCGGATTGACGCCGATGGCGAGCCTGAACTGGACTTAATTGAACAAAAGCTCCGCGAAATCATGCGGGGACACGATGACAAGGAAATTATTGTGACGCAGGGCTTTATCTGCCGCAACCCGCGTGGTGAGGTCGATAACCTGAAACGCGGCGGATCGGATTATACGGCTTCGCTGATCGGTGGCGCCATCCGTGCGGCAGAGGTACAGATCTGGACCGACATCGACGGTATGCATAACAACGACCCGCGGATTGTGAAAAAAACCTTCCCGATCCGTGAGCTGACCTTTGACGAGGCTGCAGAGCTGGCCTATTTCGGTGCCAAAATTCTGCACCCGTCAACGATCACGCCGGCCAAGCTGCGTGGCGTACCGGTTCGTTTGAAAAACACGATGGATCCGGAAGCGCCGGGGACACTGATTGCCGAGCGCACCAGCACGTCGTCGGATCAGGTATTCAAGGCGATTGCCGCCAAGGATGGCATTACGGCCCTGTATATCCACTCCACCCGTATGCTGAACGCCTATGGCTTCCTGCGCCGCATTTTTGAGATTTTCGAGAAGTACAAAACGCCGGTCGATCTGATTGCGACGTCGGAAGTATCGGTGTCGGTAACGATTGACAATACGACGAATATTCAGGCGCTGACGGACGAGCTGCGGACGTTCTGCGATCTGGAAGAACCGGACTACGATCAGGCCATTGTCTGTGTGGTAGGTAATTTCAGTGCCGACCACCCGGGTATCGCCCTGAAAGTGCTGGAATCGCTGAAAAATATTCCGATCCGGATGATTTCGTACGGCGGGACTGAGCACAATATTTCCCTGCTGATGCATGGCCGCTATAAGGCCGAGGCCCTGAATGCGCTGAACGAAGGATTGTTCGGCCTGTAACAGACGGCCCCGGTACATCAGACATGTGCCGGGGTCTTTTGTTATACCGGCTGCCGTGCCGCTATCCGGTGCTTATTCTGTAACTTCGTAACGGTAAATGGCTGCGATATGAAAAAAATCAGCAAGCGTCTTTTTCTGAAACAGGTAAAAGAAAGCATATTAGCAATTGATCCGGAGGCGGAAGTTTATTTGTTCGGTTCCCGGGCAAGAGGTGACTACCGTCGTAATTCTGACTGGGATTTTCTGGTATTGACGGATAAGACGCCCGATCAGAAACTGGAATACGCCATATGGGATACCTTTACAGAGTTGGAACTGGCTTCAGAGCAGATTATTAACCCAATTGTCCACGAAAAGCGTGAGTGGGTTAAACGGCCGGCGTCGCCTTTATACGGCAATATTTCTCTCGATGGAAGACCAATCTGAAACGCGGGGATTATTCAGTATACACCGGAAAAGATACTGCCATTATTAGAGGAAACTGAAGAATTTATAGCTGCCATCGAGCAACTACTAACCAATTAAACAATGCTACAACTTCCCTTCATCCGTGAGAATAAAGAACTGACACTCGCGGGCCTAAAAAAGAAACGGGTGGCAAATGCCGACGAAGCGGTAGAGCAGGTACTGACGCTCGACCAGCAACGCCGTGATACACAGAAAGAACTCGACGACGTGCTGGCCCGATCAAATGCGAAGGCTAAGGAAATCGGGGCGCTGATGAAGTCAGGCCAAAAAGAAGCTGCCGAGGCCGCCAAAGCCGAAACGGCTGAGCTTAAAAGCCGCTCGAAAGAACTGGAAGAAAGCCTGAAAACGCTGGAACAGCAAGTAATGGACGTACTGGTTACCCTGCCGAACCTGCCCCACAGCAGCGTACCGGAAGGCCGCTCGGCCGAGGATAATGAGGTGGTGCTGGAAAACGGCGACAAACCGGTATTGGGCGATGATGCCTTGCCGCACTGGGACCTGATTAAGAAATACAACATCATTGATTTTGAACTGGGTATCAAGATCACGGGTGCCGGCTTCCCGGTCTACAAAGGCAAGGGGGCCCGTATCCAGCGGGCACTGATCAACTTCTTCCTCGACAAGGCGCTGGAGGCCGGTTATCTGGAAGTGCAGCCGCCGATCCTGATCAACAAGGATTCAGGCTTCGGTACGGGCCAGTTGCCGGATAAGGAAGGGCAGATGTATTTTGCCACTGCCGATGAGCTGTACCTGATTCCGACGGCGGAGGTACCCATTACGAATCTGTACCGCGATGTGATCGTAAGCGAAGACCAGCTGCCGGTCAAAAACGTAGGGTATACACCTTGTTTCCGCCGCGAGGCCGGTTCATGGGGTGCGCACGTACGTGGCCTGAACCGGTTGCACCAGTTCGATAAGGTAGAGATCGTGCAGATCCGCAAGCCGGAAGAATCGTATCAGACGCTGGAAGAAATGAGCCTCTATGTGCAGGGCCTGTTGCAGGACCTCGAACTGCCTTATCGTGTGCTGCGGCTCTGTGGCGGCGATATGGGCTTTACGTCGGCCCTGACGTATGACATGGAAGTATGGTCGGCGGCGCAGCAGCGGTGGCTGGAAGTAAGCTCTGTTTCAAACTTTGAAACGTATCAGGCTAACCGGTTAAAGCTGCGTTATAAGGTAGAGGGGAAAACCCAGTTGTTACACACGCTGAACGGCTCCGCGCTGGCTTTACCGCGTATTCTGGCGTCTATTCTGGAAAACAACCAGACACCGGAAGGTATCCGTATTCCGAAAGTACTGGTGCCGTACTGCGGTTTTGAGGTGATTAATTAATTTGAACGGCCCTTCCAGGAAGTTTAAAACTTCCTGGAAGGGCCGTTCAAATTAACAATTACACGAGTAATTGTCGTATCCGGGATAATTCGGCGAAATAACGCCGTTGATGCTCACAATCTTTTTAACCGGCACTTCCTGACCGGTGGCCAGCAGTAGTGTATCGGTATCATTCTGCGATGCGCGGCCTTTCACCAGCACATCCGCTTTAATAAACTCGTGCAGATCCGTCATGTATTCGAGACGGACAAACCGGCGTTCTGCCGCTGCCGCTGTAATTTCCTGTTCAAACGTGTTGAGTACGGTTGTTGTCGATTCCATAAAAGTGTCCTCGTTTTATAGAATAACAAACGCACCTAGCTGAAACGTTCCGGATTGAACGGGGCCAGATCAAGGCTCGTTGTCTGTCCCGATAACGCTTCCGCAACCAGCTTACCTGTTGCCGGTCCGAGGCTGACGCCCATCATGCCGTGCCCCGTTGCCAGCACCAGATTCTCAAAACGATGCACATGGCCGATGTACGGAATACCGTCCGGCGAGCAGGGACGCAGCCCCCGCCATACCGATTCCGCCGCCGGCAGCTTAACCGTCAATTCGGGATAGTAGCGGTTGATGGCTTCGGAAATGCCCCGTACGCGGTTCATATTCACCCGCATGTCGGTACCGGCCACTTCGAGTGTTCCGGCAAAACGCAGGCTGTTGCCGATCGGCGTGGCCGTGGCGCGGGCTTCGAGCATAATGGCCGGCACACGGATGTTCGCGGGCAGGTCGGCCTGCATGAAGCTGTAGCCTTTGCCGCCCTGCAGGGATAGCGACAAGCCCAGCAGTTTCGCCAGTTCCGGCGACCAGGCACCGGCTGCAACAACCACGGCATCGGTTTTGTACGCGCCTTTGTTGGTAATCACCTGCTGAATGGCTTTGCCTTGTGTCTCAAACCGGACAACATCTTCCCCTTCGGCAATAGCAACGCCCTGCTTCCGCAGGTACGCGACCAGCTCCTGAATCAGTTTATTCGGGTTGATGTGTGCGTCGCCGGGGTAGTACACGGCGCCGCGCACGGTAACACTTACGTCGGGTTCCAGCGCCTGAACGCCCGCACACGAGAGCACCTGTGCGTCGATACCGGCGCGGTTGGCAATCCGGGCTTCTTCGCCCATTTCGTGTTCATTGTCCTGCGTCTGGTACAGCATCAGCAGCCCGCGCTCGTGCCAGCCGAAGTCAGCGGTGCCCGAAGCCGCCAGGTCCTGATACAGTTTCTTGCTGAGCAGACTCAGGTCGCGGAGTACGGGAATGGCCCGTTCTACGTGCTCTTCCGTCGAATGTTGCCAGAAAAGGTAGCCCCACCGCATCAGCTCCCGGCTGAGTCGTGGCTTCACGTAAAAGGGGCTGGTTGATTTCAGCATCCAGCGCATGCCTTTGGCGATCATACCCGGCTGGGCGAGCGGAATGATGTGGCTCGGCACAATCATACCGGCATTGCCGTGCGAGCAGCTGTCGGCAAAATGATTCCGTTCAATGAGCCGGACGGTGTGGCCGGCCTGTTGCAGGTAATAGGCCGAGAATAACCCGTTTACCCCTCCACCAATAATGGTAACGTTCATAGAGCAGCAAAACACCGGACAAAACGTTGTCCGGTGCTGTGTTTAGATAACCTGAAATCCGTGTACGTACGGGTCTTCTTCGTCGAATAAAATATGGTTGAACCCGTGAATAATGGCCCAGCCTTCAATGCTCGGCACAATCGCCGGTTTGCCGCCCAATTCGGTTTCGGCTTCGATCCGGCCGATAAACTTCGAACCGATGATGCTTTCGTGAATAAATTCTTCGCCTGGTTTCAGCCAGCCTTTGGCGTACCACTGCGCGAGCCGCGCCGATGTGCCCGTGCCGCACGGTGACCGGTCGATGGCCTTATCACCGTAAAAAACAGCGTTACGGGCGGTCGATGTCGGGTCGAGCGGTTCGCCGGTCCAGAGAATGTGGCTCAGGCCGCGGATCGTCTCGTTTTCAGGATGCACAAAGCTGTGGTGTTCGTTGAGGCGTTGCCGCAGCACACGGCTCCACATGACCAGCTGATCGGCGGTGTAGTGTTGTAGTCCCGGAAAGTTCGGCTGCGGGTCAACGATGGCGTAAAAGTTGCCGCCGTAGGCCACATCTACCGTCAGGGTGCCTAAATCCGGGCATTCCACGGTCAGGTTTTCGGCGGCCAGATACGACTTGATGTTCGTGATTTTCACCGACTTCACCTTACGGCCTTCCTGCCGGTATTCGATCCGGACCAGCCCCGCCGGTACTTCCAGATGCAGTAGTCCCGGTGTTTTGGGCGTAATAAGCCCCTGCTCAATGGCAACGGTTACGGTCCCGATGGTGCCGTGGCCGCACATGGGCAGACACCCCGACGTTTCGATAAACAGCACCCCGGCATCGTTGGCCGGATCCGACGGCGGGTACAGAATACTGCCCGACATCATGTCGTGACCCCGTGGCTCAAACATAAGCCCTTTCCGGATCCAGTCGTATTCGGCCAGAAAATGCTGCCGTTTTTCGCTCATCGTTGCGCCCTGCAGGTGCGGGATGCTACCGCCCGTTACCACCCGGACAGGGTTGCCGCAGGTATGGGCGTCGATGCAGAAGAATGTTTTCATCAGAAGACAAAAGAATAAGAGTCGGCTAGACTGCCAGCGCCGGCCGTATGGCCAGCGATGATTCGATCACGTCGAGGACGCGCTCGCGCTCAGCACCGGTCAGCATCAGGCGAGGGGCCCGGACATACTCAGAACCGATGCCGGTGGCAGCGGCGGCTAATTTAATATACTGCACTAGTTTTGGCTGAATGTCGAGCTCCAGCAACGGCATAAACCAGCGATAAATCTGGAGCGCTTCTTCAATCTGCCCGCTTTTCGCCAGTTCATAGATCGCAACCGTCTCCTGCGGGAAGGCATCAACCAGACCGGCTACCCAGCCATCTGCGCCCAGCAACAGGGCTTCAAGGGCCAGCGTATCCACACCACCGAGGATGTTGAAGCGGTCGCCGAAGGCGTTGCGCATGCGGGTGATGTTGGTCAGGTCGCGCGTAGATTCTTTCACTGCGGCAATGTTCGGTACATCGGCCAGGGCTTCGAACATCGGCACCGTAATGGCGATCTTATAATCGACCGGGTTGTTGTACAGCATGATCGACAGGCTGGTCGCTTCGGCAACGGATTTGAAGAACACCGTTGTTTCGTGCGAATCAGCGAAATAGCGCATTGGCGGGAGCAGCATCAGGGCGTCGGCACCGTTGGCTTCCGCTTCTTTGGCAGCGGCTATGGCTTCGCGGGTGATGGATTCTGCCACGTTCATGATCACCGGAACGCGGCCGGCGCTAACCTCCAGGGCCGTTTCGAGCAGCTGAAGGCGCTCTGAACGGGTGATGGTGCTGGCTTCGCCCAGCGAGCCGCCCAGAATCACGCCATGTACGCCCGCGTCGATCTGAGCGTTAAGGTTTTTACGGAACAGGGGTAGGTCAAGTTCGTCGTCGGCGGTGAACGGCGTCAGAATAGCGGGGTAAACCCCCTGCCATGAAACAGGTGTTGCCATGAGTAATCGGTTGTATAAGTCCTGAAATCAAAGTTCCGGAAAAAGCAGCAGATGAGCTAAACTGAATTTAATGTATTCTAATACTTTTTTTGCCTGTATTTTCAGTAATCTTGCAGTTGCATAACAAACAAGTATCAATGAAGGCGCTTTTGTTTCGGGTTCCGGCGGTTGATGACCGGTCGTTCCGTGTTCAGGAGGACGTAGAAGCACATTTCTACGGGCGTTTACATTTCCATCCCGAGATTCAGCTGACCCTGATCCGTGAAGGCGAAGGGTCGCAGATTATCGGCGATAAGATTGACCGCTTTCGTCCCTACGACGTGCTGTTGCTGGGGGCAAACCTGCCGCACGTCTTCCGCAGCGATCCGGAGTATTATGGCGGACAGGCGGATTTGCGGTCAGTATCCTACACCATTTTCTTTAAACCGGAACAGGTAGGTTTGTTCGGCTTACCCGAAACGGCGCATCTGCAGCAGTTGCTGAACGATGCCCGGCATGGCGTACGACTCCGCTGCCAGGAGCCGACGGCCCTGACCGAGATGCTGGAATCGCTGCCGCAGCAACGGCCGTTTGAGCAGCTGGTGACGCTTATGCGGGCGATGGACGAACTGGCCAGCCATCCGGCGCGGGAAGTGCTGTCGACAAGTGCTTACGAGCAACCCCGCCGCCCCGACGACCACCAGCGGCTGGATCAGGTGTTTAACTACCTGTTGCTGCATTATGCCTCGCCGATTACGCTGGAAGATGTGGCCGACGTGGCCAACCTGACCCCGACGGCCTTTTGCCGGTTTTTCAAGATTCATACGCGGAAAACGTTTTCGCAGCTGCTTAACGAAATCAGGGTCGAACACGCGTGCCGGTTGCTGTTACAGTCGGAGCAGTCGATCAGCCAGATTGCCTTTGCCTGTGGCTTCACGAACCTCTCGAACTTTAACCGCCAGTTTAAGGCGATCACCGGCAAAACCCCCGGGCAGTACCTGAAGACGGGGAGGCTGGATGCCTGATGGATATATGTAGAACGGAATGATATTCCGTTTTAAATGACAGCCTGTTTTGAATAGCAGTCCGTTTTACAATCTATTTTTTCAAAATGAGCCTGTTCTCTTGCGGTGGACGGGGCAGAAAATTGACTTACAGATAAGCCATGAAATTTTCCATGAATAACTATGTAACGTGCCTTGGATTGACCCTTGCCTTATCCGCCGGTCAGTTTGTACATGCGCAGAACCCGACCCCTTACAGCTGGAAAAACCTGCCGAAAATCACGCAGCCGGTTTTCCGGAAAGACACACTCAACATCACCGCCTATGGGGCAAAACCGGATGGCTATACCCTTAACACCAAAGCCATAAATGCCGCCATTCAGGCGTGTAGTCAGAAGGGCGGGGGTGTGGTGCTGGTACCTGCCGGTTTGTGGCTGACGGGGCCGGTTGAGCTGAAAAGCAATGTGAACCTGCACCTGAAAAAGGCGGCAACCCTGTTGTTTACAACCGATAAAAGCCAGTATGCGCTCGTTGAGGGCACGTACGAAGGCAAGCGGGCTGCCCGGAATCAGTCGCCGGTGTCGGGGATAAATCTCGAAAATGTCGCTGTTACCGGTCAGGGGATTGTCGACGGAAACGGCGACGTGTGGCGGGCTGTTAATAAAAATCAGCTGACCGAAAGCCAGTGGAAAGAGAAAATAGAGTCGGGCGGTGTGTTGAAAGACGACGGCAAAACGTGGTATCCGAGCGAGCAGTTCAAACGGGCGAGCGTCGGTAACCGCAGCATGCTGCTCACCGACGGCAAGACCCCGCAGGATTTTGCCGATATGAAGGATATGCTGCGGCCGAATCTGGTAGTGTTCACCAACTGCAGAAACGTATTACTGGAAGGTGTTACGTTCCAGAATTCAGCGGCCTGGTGCCTGCATCCGCTCATGTGCCGGAACCTGACGATCCGGAACGTGACCACCAAAAATCCGGAATACGCCCACAACGGCGATGGTATGGATATTGAATCCTGCAAAAACTTCCTGATCGAAGGCTGTACGCTCGACGTGGGCGATGATGCGATCTGCATCAAGTCGGGTAAGGACGAAGAGGGCCGTAAGCGGGGAATGCCGACCGAAAACGGCGTGATCCGCAACAATACCGTCTATAACGGCCACGGCGGGTTTGTGGTCGGCAGCGAAATGAGCGGCGGGGCGCGTAATATTTTTGTCTATAACTGCACGTTTATTGGTACCGATAAAGGCCTTCGCTTCAAATCGGTCCGGGGGCGCGGCGGGGTGGTAGAGCACATCTACGCCAAAGACATCTTCATGAAAGACATCGCGCAGGAAGCCATATTCTTCGACATGTACTACTTCGTTAAGTTTGCGACCGACGGGGAGCGCGATATGCGGCCGGTAGTAAACGAAGGAACGCCGGTTTTCCGCGATATGCATTTTGAGAATATCGTCTGCCACGGTGCGACAAAAGGCGTTTTTGTGCGCGGTTTGCCCGAAATGCCCGTCAAAAACATCGTGATGGAACGGCTGTTTCTACAGGCCGACAAAGGTGTTGAACTGATCGACGCCAGCGGGATTCAGATCCGGAAGGCGCAGTTTGTGACGAAGGAAACAAAGCCGGTAATTCTGGTTGAAAACGGGCAGCAGCTGACGTTTGACGGCATTACTTACGACCCGAATGCGGGCCTGTTGTTTTCGATCAACGGCGAACGGAGCCGGCAAATCAGCGTGACCGGCACCGATCTGACAAAGGCGCAGAAGAAAGCCGAATTTGGTCAGGGTGCCTCGGAGCAAAGTTTGACGACTGCACCAAAATGATCCGGAACCTGTGGGTAACCTGCTGGCTGGCCGTTGTGCCTGCGGTACTTTGGGCACAACAGCCTGTGCCGGTTAAACCGCGTATCCTGATCAGCACCGACATCGGCGGCACCGATCCGGACGATAACCAGTCGATGGCGCATTTTCTGATGTACAGCAACCTCTTTACGACTGAGGGGCTCGTATCGTCGCCTTCGTACGGGAACGGCACAAAGCAGCATTTGCTGGATATGATCGGTCTGTATGAGCAGGATTTGCCGAAACTGGCTAAGCATGCCAAAGGTTATCCGTCGGCGGATGCGCTGCGGGCCATCTGTAAGCAGGGGCGGCACGGCCTGCTGCCGTTCAAGGGGTATGCCGCCGCCACTGAAGGCTCTGACTGGATCATCAACTGTGCCCGCAAACCCTCGCGTCAACCGCTTTGGGTACTGGTCTGGGGTGGTCTTGACGATGTAGCGCAGGCTTTACACGACGCACCGGATATTCAGGATAAAATTAGGGTATACTGGATTGGCGGACCTAACAAGAAATGGGGTGCCAACGGCTATGCCTACATCGCTGAACACTTCCCGAACCTGTGGCTGATCGAAGCCAATGGGTCGTACTATGGTTTCTTTACCGACACAGCCGCGCCGGACAGCCTCCGGAACGACCGCTATTACGACCGCTATATCCGTGGTGCCGGCCGTCTGGGCGAGGACTTTAAACACTACTACAAAGGCAGCGTGAAGATGGGGGATACGCCTTCGCTGCTGTACATGATGGATGGCGACCCTGCCAATCCGCTGAAAGCCGGCTGGGGCGGCAGCTTTACGCGGTTTACGCATAGCCCGCGGGTGGTTTTCAGGCGTAACACGACGCTGGCCGACACTGTGACGGTATATTCGGTGGTGGAACTCCGGTTCAAGGGACCGGTTATCAATCTGCCGCCGGATTCTGCCTGTTTCACAATGGCGGTCAAGGCAAAGATCGGGCAGCAGACATGGCCGGGCTATTACCTGGGCGATGGGAATTATGCGATCCGGTATTCACCCAAACAAGCCGAAACACTGACGTATACGATGACCGCCAACATCGCCGGTTTTCCCGAACAGCAGGGACAGTTTGTCGTCCGGAACGGCTGGCCGGGCAAACCATCGCCTGACGATTACCGGTTAGGCCCGAACTGGTTTACTGACCGCCCCGATGCCCAGCTGTTCGAAGGCATACAGCAGGGCGCTAAAACCGTTTCCGCCTGGCGCACTGCCATCCTGCTCGACTGGGCAAAGCGGTGGGCATGGCTGCGGTAGGCTTTTTATGTTGACAGGAGCCGGTTTTATATTGCACACAGCAGCACAAACCGGCTCCTGCTTTTTACCGCTCTACCACCAACCGGTGAATGATCCGGGCGGGAACGGTTACGAATTCGGGGCGGTTCGCCAGTTCGGTGTTGAGGTCGGACAAGGCACGCTCGAGCATGTAGGTTTCCAGCATCATCGTCCGGTCGGTTTCGTCGGCCGGGATAAACGAGCAGCCTTCCACTGTATCCAGATAGGCCCGCAGGAAAAAGCCGCTCATGCCCTTGGCCCACAACCGCGCAAACGGCAGCAGTCCTGTAATGTCGGCTTCCTGCACCTGCCGCGTAGCCTGAATGCCCTCGTAGGCAACGTAATAAAATGACCGGATCATCGATGCCACATCGCGCAGCGGCGACCGCTTCAGCCGGCGTTCGCTGTAGCTGCGGGTCGGGTCGCCCACGAAATCCTCGATGGCGAGGTCTTTGCCCGTGAGCAGAACCTGACCCAGATGGTAATTGCCGTGAATCCGGATCTTGGTCGCTTCCAGCTTGTGGGTATAAATCCGCTTCAGTACATCCAGCACGGCGTCCTTATGCCCGACAATGGTATCAATCTCTTTCCGCGCCGATTCGGGCAGGCTGTGCAGGTGCCGTTCAATCTGCTGATACCCCTCACGGACCAGCGATTGCATCCCGGCAAAAAGCGACCGCTGATAGTGCAGCGAAAAGGACTCGGGGCTGAAATCAGGCAGCTTACTGTCGGCCAGCGCCATGTGCAGCTGGGCCGTACGGACTCCCATCAGGCGCGCTTCTTCGGAGGCGGTGTTGCCCAGCAATACCTTCAGGTTTTCCGGTAGCTCGTCGAAGGCCAGCGGATGGGTCAGTGTCCCTTCCAGCTTTGTCGGCAGTTCGTCGCGGTTGCGGGCCAGAATCCGCTCGATGTAGTTGTTGATCCGCTCCTGCATGAACGTCCGCCCGTTACCGTGATTTTCGATCAGGTCCTGCATCATACCGAGTACAATCGTATCGTTCTCCTGCTGCCACTCAATGGCGCCCCGATACGCCGGAATGTAGTTGTAATGCGCTTCGTCGGTCAGGTAACGGGTAATTTCCAGATCAGGATTAATGGCCGGATCCACTTTGCGGTAGAGTTTCAGGAAGTAGCAGTTGTCGTAAGCCAGCCCCGTATAGCCGTCTACCGAGGTGTGTACCTTCACCTTGAGCGTCTCGTCGCCGCACCGGTTGGCCAGCGCTTCTTTCCCCTGGAACAGCAACCGGCTGCCGGCCGAGGCGCCGATCCGCTGGTTTTGGGCCATGTGGGTCAGGAGCGTTTGCTGTAGGTCGGCCGTAAACAGGGCATCACACAGGATCCCTTCGGTGTCGCCGATCCGCAGCCGGGCAATGACGGCATCCGGACAGGTTGCGGCCAGTTTACCGGCGCCGAAGCCCAGCGGCAGAAAATAGGTCTCCGGCAGACCGCTCTTGTAGGTCGCTTCGATAAGCAGGAAAACGACGGAGCCGTTGCCGGTCTCAACCGTTGCCTGCCGGACAATGCTCAGGCTGTGCAGGTTCCGGTCTTTGCCGCTGAACCAGTTCATCCGGGCAAAATAGGCCGGTAACAACGTTTGTTCGAGGTCACTGCCGAAGCTTGGCAACAGGTCCTCCCAGCGGTTAAGCGTCAGCGACGGCCATTCGTCGGACTGGCGGCTGGCCGTATTGACCGGCTCCATCACAAACCACTCATATTCGTATGGCGCCATGGTAAAGAAATAGGGTACGCCGTCGCGGACTTCGGGGAAGCGGTTCTTGCTGAATACCTCTACCGGCCGGTAGCCCGCAAACCGCGACAGATCAATCTCCGCCGGTTGCGAGTATTTCGACAGGTTCACCACGATCAGCAGTGTTTCGTCTTCGTACTGCCGGGTATAGGCCAGAATTTTCGGATTCTCAACCGGCAAAAACGTCAGATCCCCCCGCCCGAACGCCTTGAACCGCTTCCGCATGTTGATCATGCGTTTGGTAAACCACAGCAACGACGAAGTATTCTGCCGCTGCGTCTCCACGTTCACCGACTCGTAGTGATAGGCCGGATCCAGAATCACGGGCAGGTAGAGCTTCTGCGGGTTGGTGGCCGAAAAACCGGCGTTCCGGTCGGGCGACCACTGCATCGGGGTGCGCACGCCGTCGCGGTCACCGAGGTAAAAGTTATCGCCCATTCCGATTTCGTCGCCGTAGTAAATCACCGGCGTACCACGGAGCGAAAACAGCAGGCTGTTCAGCAGCTCAATTTTCCGGCGGTCGTTGTCCATCAGCGGGGCCAGCCGGTGCCGGATACCGAGGTTAATGCGGGCTTTCGGGTTTTTGGCGTAGGTTTTATACATGTAATCCCGCTCTTCGTCGGTCACCATTTCGAGCGTCAGTTCGTCGTGGTTACGCAGGAAAATGGCCCACTGACAGGTGTCCGGAATGGCCGGTGTCTGGTCGAAAATATCCGTGATCGGGTAGCGGTCTTCCATCTGCACGGCCATGAACATGCGCGGCATAACCGGAAAATGGTAGTTCATATGGCACTCATCGCCATCGCCGAAATACGAAGCCGATTCTTCCGGCCACATGTTGGCTTCGGCCAGAAAAACGGTGCCGGGGTGTTTTTCGTCAACGTGTTTCCGGAGTTTTTTGAGGTATTCGTGGGTTTCGGGCAGGTTTTCGCCGTTGGTGCCTTCCCGTTCAAAGAGGTAGGGAATGGCATCGAGCCGGAAGCCGTCGACGCCCATTTCGCACCAGTAATCAATGATGGTAAAGATTTCGGCCTGTACCTGCGGACTGTCGTAGTTGAGATCGGGCTGGTGGTGGAAAAACCGGTGCCAGTAATATTGCCCGGCTACAGGGTCCCATGTCCAGTTGCTGGCTTCAAAATCCTGAAAAATGATCCGTACGTCTTTATACTGCGTCGGATCGTCGGACCAGACGTAGTAATCCCGTTCCGGAGAGCCTTTGGGCGCTTTGCGGGCCCGCTGAAACCACGGATGCTGGTCAGACGTGTGGTTAATGACCAGTTCGGTAATGACTTTGAGATTGCGTTTGTGAGCCTCATCCAGAAACTGCCGGAACTGATCGAGATCGCCGTACGACGGATTGATACTGTAATAGTCGGCAATGTCGTAGCCATCGTCGCGCAGCGGTGAGGGGTAGAAGGGCAGCACCCAGACGGTCGTGACGCCAAGTTCCTGCAGGTAATCCAGTTTTTGAATAAGTCCCTGAAAATCACCGATTCCGTCGCCGTTTCCATCGCTGAATGCCTTGATGTGCAGTTCGTAAATAATGGCGTCTTTGTACCAGTGGAGCTTATCGTCGAGGGTTATGTTTTGTGGATGCATAGCCTGTTGTTGTTCATGAACGTTGATATACGATTACGTATACAACGCCCTGAACGACAAAATGGCCTGAATTTTTTAGGAAGTGTACGTTGTCAGTGAGGCTGGTTGGTAACAGCGTATCGGGTAAACCAAGCCCTGCAAGTATCCAGATCGACCAGGCCGGAGGCTACCCGGATAATGAAATCTGTCAGTAAAGTATCGTCTACGGATGGTGCCATGGAATATCCGTTCAGGTTGAGAAAAATCAGAGCTGCACCAAGTCCGGTTCGTTTATTTCCGTCTGAAAAGATATGGTTACAGATAATGCTATGGCAAAGAAGCGCAGCTTTATCTGTAATCGTCGGGTAAAGCGGCACTCCAAACATATCTGCCTGCACTGCATCCAGGAGGTAATCTAAATTTTCTTCGTGTAAAAAGTTTTTGGGCGGCATAAAATTCCCGCCGTGCTCCTGAATAGTCGCCTGGTTGAGTTTGATAATTTGCTCTTTCGTCAGATACCTTACCTGCATTACGCCAGTGCTTTAAAGGTAGCATCAAAGCGCTTGAAGTTTGCCTGCATTAAGGCGTCGACTTCAGCATCAGTCGGCTGAACCTGTTCCTGCAGAATTTCTTTCAGCAGATTTTTAAACGTTTCGGGTTCTTCATGCAAAAGCTCCCGTAAAGCAGCCTTAATGGTGTTTTTATCAATAACCATAATTCTTTACATTTAACATCAACAAAAATACATACTTCCGGTCGTTATTAACAACAACGTAAACCGTCTAACGTTTTTAATCACAGTTTCTTTACGCCGTCACTACTTGTCTGTATGCAATCACTCTACCACCTCATTCGCTTCGAAATCAACTACCATCTTCGCCGGCCGGTTACCTATGTGTTTGCTCTGCTTATTGCTGCACAGGCAGTCTGGTACAGTCAGCGGTTGTTTTCCTACTACGCCAACGATAAGACCTTCATCAACTCACCGGCGAACCTTTACCTCGTAATGGCCTCGTTCGGCATGGCCATTGCCATCATGGCATCAATTCTGGCGGGGCAGTCGCTTACCAAAGACCTGGACCACAAGGTAACGGGGTATCTCTACAGCCTGCCGATGTCAGATCATACCTATCTGATCGGAAAATTTGCGGGGACATACATCACCGTGCTTTTACTGTCCCTTTTCTATCCGGTTGGCGTGTTGGTTTTACCACTGCTGTTTCCGGATCAGACCGGTCCGCTGCACATTGGTCCGTTGCTCGATGCGTTTGTCCGGGTCGTGCCACAGAACATCCTGCTGGTAACGGCCATGTCCTTTTCGCTGACAATAGTTACCCGCCGGATGCTGGGGGCCTACCTGACGATGCTGCTGTTCATGGTGTACTTCCTGCTGATGGAATCGAACCGGGAGGCGGCTTTCGAAAGTGATCTGCTGATGCTCGATCCGTTTTGCTTCGGTATTACAAAGGACACCGTCGATGGTCTGTCGACAACTGAGCAAAATACCGGTTACCTGCCATTTGCCGATTTCTTCATCATTAACCGGTTGCTGTGGCTGGGGGCGGCTCTCGGGCTACTCGTCAAGGCGGATACTCAATTTTCGTTTCAGGACTTTGTAGAACAACCACAGTCCCGCCGACAATCACTTAAAGTAATTGAGAACGTTATTCCGCAAACAACCGGTCTGCCGGTGATGACGCCGCTTTTTACAACTGCCGCCCGTTTGAAACAGGCTGCCTGGCTTACATGGCTGGAAATCAGGATGCTGTTCCGTCAGCCCGTAGCAGTACTCAGTTTGGTGGCAGTTATGCTGCTGACCGTTGCCTATGCCTATCTGTACCGTACAGAGGGCGCTGATCAGTTTTTGTTGCCGCTAACGGCCAGGATCACAGCGCTTCGTCATCCGATTGGGATTGCCCTGTCGCTGTTGCTCATCGTTCTGACCGGTGAACTGATGTACCGTGAACAGACAACCCGGTTTCAGCTCATTTATGATACGCTGCCGTTCCCTGGCTGGGTAACGCTGTCGGCTAAGGTATTGACGATGATACTTCTGGCGCTGGGCTTGTCGCTGGGCTTAGGCCTGGCCGGTGTGGGCGTTCAATTGGCGAGCGGGCTGGCGTCAGCTGTAAACGGAGCGCTTTATGCCCGTGATTTGCTGATGGATGGTTTTGGCGGATTTGTACAACGCATTATCCTGACAGTACTGATCACAACCCTGATCCCGAACCGGTACCTGGGTCTGTTTATATCCATATTGGTGTACGTGTTGCTGGTTACGGCCGATGCGGTCGGGGTTGATGTCCCGGTCTACAGCTTCCTGCCTGCCGCCGCAGATTACTCCGAACTGACCGGCTACGGCCTGTCTGCCGCTATCCAGCCTTACTATGCGCTGCTATGGTGGCTGGTAGCCGGATTGCTGTTCCTGCTGGCGCTTGGCTGGCAACTACGTGGTATAGAAACGTATCCTGTCGCGCGGCTCCGGCAATGGCAACAACGGGTAAACCGCCCGTACCGGCTTGCCTTGCTGGCCGTAGCTATACCGATCCTGGCCGTTAGCGCCCTTATGCTGCGTTTACCCGATATACAGCCAGCAACGGCCTTTATCCCGCAACGCTGGGCACCGCCGGCTAATCAGCAGCGGCTGGATTATACCATCCGGACTGCTCAGGGAACTATTCCCGTCACAGTATATGCACAGCATACCTACAACCTGTCGCTGTTCAAAGAGGCAATTACCGACGCGCTGCAATCTGGTTCGGCAGTATTAGGGAAGTATCCCTATCCGTCGCTGACGGTTGCGGAGGTGCCGTTTCAGGGCGATCCGGCCCTGTCGATGGCTGGGGGGCGGATTTACCTGTCGGAGAAACGGGGCTGGTTTACCGACATTGCGCGGGAGGGACCCGACGAAACCTACCTGCTTCTGTCTCGGCTGGTATTTGAGCAATGGCTGGGAACCCAGAATGTTGATAAGCCGGTAACAGGGGTCATCCAGCATGGTATCGCAGAGTTTCTGGCCTTACAAGCGCTGGTTAACCGATATGGTGAACTAAAGCTACCCGTACATATGGAGGAACATTTCAGGCTGTATAAGAAAGGGCGCGGACGGGAAAAAGGGTATGAACCGACGCTAACCGAAAGTGCGCGAAAACCATATGCCGATATTCATAAAGCCAGTTTAGCCCTGCATGATCTGGGGCAACTCTGGGGTTATAAAAAATTAAATAAAAGTATCGGAAGCTTCTACAGCACAACGATTGGAGCCGGTAAACCGGAAAAGGCTACTACGCCGGCATTACTGCAGCAACTGACTAGTCAGTTGCCCGACTCACTAACTTATCAGCTGGCTTACTTTACAAAGCGGAATTGGTACGATTGGCAGATTGCATTTTTGACCCAACAGGATGATGTTGTCCAGTTTAATGCCTTAGCAGATAAGTGGGAAGACGATGGCATGGGTAATCAAAAACGTGTTCCGGTTCTGGATTGGATACAGGTAGCGTTGCTGGATGAAGAAAAGCACATACTGAGCCGGACGGAGGTATTTGTCGGGCCCCTTGAGCCACCGGTCAGAGTTACTCTCGTACCCAAAGCCAGATTTATTGCTATTGATCCTGTATGTACTGTGCCCGACCTTAACCGAAGAAATAATATCAAGCGGTTAATGGTATATTAAGCTGTGTGTACCTATCGTCTTGGCCGGATATTACTCCTTAAAATAAGCTTACATCCGGCCAAAATGAGCATATATAAACAGCTATTGCCTTTATTTGAGCAAAAGGGCGATAAAATACTACCAAACTTCGGTAAAGCAGGCAAAGCTATGTTGTGGGGAAAAGAGTAAGTTTGATGTACCTTTTGTGTACAACGAGAAACTATACAAAAAGATGTTAAGGGACTGACAGAAACAGCTAACTGCCTTGGATAGCTGTTTTTTTTGTAAATTTTGTGTAGAAATTAGTTTACAAATTCTTTTCGGAATAAGCACTTAACCATAACCCATACATGCGTTCACACGTTTTCCGACAGCGGTGTTGCCGCCGCTTAAGCTATCTTTTTCTCCTTATATTAATCCCCTCACTGACTTTCGCTCAGGGTCAGCAGGCTGATTATCTCCGCGCTGAGGCGCTGCGTACTAAACTGCGCGATAAAGTGTATCATGCACCCAATACCGTTAACTGGTCCGCATCCGGTAAATACGGCTGGTATACCATTCAGACTGAACAGGGTAAAGAGTTTATCACCGTTGATCCGCAGGCGCGCACCCGCCAGCCTGCCTTTGATCACAGCGATCTGGCACAGAAACTGTCCGATAATTCCCGCCGGAAATATATTCCGTATAGCCTGCCGTTCAATCAGTTAACCTACCGGAAAGACGATCAGGAAATCGAATTTGTCGTCGATGGCATTACCTGGCAATATGCCCTGGCTACCCGCGAACTACGTAACAAAGGGGAAACTAAACCGGAGGGGCGCAATCCCCGGTACTGGGGTGCATCGGCGCCGGAACTCAGTGATCAGACCGTTATCTCGCCCGACAGCAACTATGTTGCCTTCATCCGCAACTACAACGTATATATACGGGCGCAGAAAACCCGTCAGGAAACCCAGCTGAGCTTCGACGGCTCGGAAGGTGAGTATTATTCCAGCCGCCTGCAATGGTCGCCCGATTCCAAAAAACTGGCCACCAACAAGGTGCGGCCGAATCAGAAGCATTTGATCTATTTTGTCCGGTCGTCGCCGGAAGACCAGCTACAGCCAAAGCTTGAAAACCGCGAATACCTGAAACCGGGCGATGCGCTGCCGGTACGCCGGCCGCAGCTCTTTCTGATTGACGAACGCCGGCAGATTCCTGTCGATGATGCGCTGTTCAATCAACAATACAACATTTCGCGGCTGGAGTGGCGCAAGGACAGCCGCGCCTTTACGTTTGAGTACAACCAGCGCGGGCATCAGGCTTTCCGGGTCATTGAGGTCAACGGCACAACCGGTGCCGCGCGGGCCATTATCGACGAACAAAGCAGGACGTTTATTGACTACAGTGGCAAACACTTCCGCCACGATGTAGCCGACGGTAAGGAAATTATCTGGGCCTCGGAGCGCGACGGCTGGAACCACCTTTATCTGATCGACGGTCGTAACGGCAAGGTGAAAAAACAGATTACCAAAGGCGATTGGCCGGTCCGGCAGGTTATCCATGTAGATGAAGACAAACAAACGATTCTGTTCGCGGCCGGTGGCCGGATTGAAGGGCAGGATCCGTATTTTCTCCAGTATTACCGCGTGAATTTTGACGGCAGCGGTCTGACGGCCCTGACCACCGAAGACGCTAATCATACGGCAGCATTCTCGCCGGATCATACCACTTTTATTGATACCTATTCCCGCGTGGATATGCCACCGGTGACTGTCCTGCGCAGCGCTGCTGACGGCAGCGTGCTCATGGAACTGGAGAAGGCCGACATTACCGAATGGAAAAAACTGGGCTGGCGCGAACCGGAAGTATTTGTGTCGAAAGCCCGCGACGGCAAAACGGATGTCTGGGGCATCATCATCCGGCCGACGAATTTTGATCCGGCCAAAAAGTATCCCGTCATTGAGAACATTTACGCGGGGCCGCATGCCTCATTTACCCCGAAGTCGTTCATGACCAATAACCGGTCGATGTTTGAACTGGCCGAACTGGGCTTTATCGTGGTGCAGCTCGACGGGATGGGCACCTCGCACCGGTCGAAGGCGTTTCATGACGTATGCTGGCAGAATCTGAAAGATGCCGGCTTCCCCGACCGTATCCTGTGGATGCAGGCGGCGGCGCAGAAATACCCGTTTATGGACATCAGCCGCGTTGGTATTTACGGCACATCGGCCGGCGGGCAAAGCTCAACGGGGGCGCTGCTTTTCTATCCGGAATTCTACAAAGCGGCGGTTTCTTCCTGCGGATGTCACGACAACCGCATGGACAAAATCTGGTGGAACGAACAATGGATGGGCTATCCGATCGGCCCGCACTACGATGAGTGCTCGAACGTGACCAACGCGCATAAACTACAGGGCAAATTGCTGTTGTTTGTGGGCGAGGTAGATGATAACGTCGATCCGGCGTCGACCATGCAGCTGGTTAATGCCTTGGTCAAGGCTAACAAGGACTTTGATTTTCTGATGGTGCCGAACATGGGGCACTCGACCGGCGGGGATTACGGCGAACACAAACGGCGTGATTTCTTTGTCCGGCATCTGATGGGCATCGAACCACCGTCGTGGAGTAGCCTCGAAGCGGCGAACAAAGCACTGACAGTGAAATAAATACATAACCTTTCTACGCATGAAAACGTACTTTCTGACAGGCGTATCCCTGCTGTTGGGCACCGCATTGTCGCTCGGGCAAACCAACCGGAATGATTACCCGATCCGGCCGGTGCCGTTTACGTCGGTTAAGGTCAATGATCAGTTCTGGGCGCCGCGCATCAAACGCAACCACGAGGTAACGATCCCGATTGCGCTTGATCAGTGCTACAAAACCGGCCGTGTCGATAACTTCCTGGTTGCGGGAAAGCTAAAGCCGGGCAAGTTCTGTACCGAATACCCGTTCGATGACACCGACATTTACAAGATCATTGAAGGAGCCAGTTTCTCGCTGCAAACCTTTCCTGACCCCAAACTCGATGCCCGGATTGATACCCTGATTGCCTATGTCGGCAAGGCGCAGGAACCCGACGGCTACCTGTACACGACACGTACGATTGATCCGGCGCACCCGCACGCGTGGGCCGGTACGGCACGCTGGGAGAAGGAATCGGACCTGAGCCATGAACTCTACAACAGCGGGCACCTGTTTGAGGCGGCGGTGGCGCATTACCAGTCAACGGGCAAAAAAACGCTGCTGGCCATTGCTACGAAAAACGCCGATCTGCTTTGCCGCGAGTTCGGGCCTGGCAAGCTGGATTATGCGCCAGGGCATCAGATTGTGGAAATGGCGCTCGTTAAGCTCTACCGCGTCACCGGACAGCAGAAATACCTGGACCTGGCAAAGTTCTTCCTGGATGTGCGCGGACGGGGAAAAGAATACAGTCAGGATCATAAAAAAGTAACGGATCAGACCGAGGCCGTCGGGCATGCCGTACGGGCTACGTACATGTATTCGGGCATGGCCGATGTGGCCGCCATTACGGACAATAAAGCCTACCTGAACGCCATTGACCGGATCTGGGAAGACATTATCCACGATAAATTTTACCTGACCGGCGGCATCGGCGCGGCAGGCGGCCATGAGGGCTTCGGAGCTGATTATGAGCTGCCGAATATGTCGGCTTATAACGAAACCTGTGCCTCAATCGGGAATATCTACTGGAATTACCGGCTGTTCCTGCTCCACGGACAGGCAAAATATTACGACGTACTGGAGCGGACGCTGTATAACGGCATGATTTCGGGCGTATCGCTGAGCGGCGACCGTTTCTTCTATCCGAATCCGCTCGAATCGCAGGGACAACATGCGCGGAGCGCCTGGTTTGGCTGTGCCTGCTGCCCGAGTAACGTCTGCCGGTTTATTCCGTCGGTGCCGGGCTACATGTATGCCCAGACCGATAGCCGCCTGTATACCAATCTGTTTATCAACAGTACGGCACAGGTGCAGCTGGGCGGAACAGCACTGGAGGTGATCCAGAAAACAGACTATCCGTGGAGCGGGTCGGTACAGTTTACGCTGAACCCGGCCAAACGGAAAGCGTTTGATATGGCCATCCGGATTCCGGGCTGGGCGCAGAACCAACCGCTGCCGGGCGACCTGTACCGGTTTACCGATCAGGACAAAACGCCGTTTACGCTACTGGTCAACGGCAAAGCGGTGGCCTATAAACTGGTTGATGGCTATGCCATTGTCCGGCAGGAGTGGAAAAAAGGCGATCAGATTCAGCTGGAACTGCCGATGCCGGTGCGGCAGGTGGTAGCTAACATACAGGTGGCGGCCGATGTCGATAAAGTGGCCCTGCAACGCGGTCCGATTGTGTATTGCGCCGAGTGGCCTGACTTCCCCAACGGCCACGTCCTGAACCTGATTGTTTCGCCGAAAACGCAGTTAACCGCCAGCTACCGGCCGGACGTCCTGGGCGGGGTAACGCTTATCGACGGGCAGGCGCAGCAATCGCGGCGCACGACCGATAACGGCATTGCCGTGGCCGACGCCCGTTTCCAGGCGATTCCGTACTTCGCGTGGGCCAACCGTGGTTCGGGCGAAATGGCGGTCTGGTTTGGTACCAAAGCAACGGCATCCCGCCCGCTGCCCGCGCCAACCATTGCTTCAACCAGCAAGATTACCGCCTCGCACGTGACAAAAACACTGATGGCCATCAACGACCAGGCTGAGCCTAAAAACTCAAACGACCATGACAACCTGTACTACCACTGGTGGCCGAAAAAAGACACTTTGCAGTGGGTGCAGTATACATTTGAGAAGCCGGCTACCGTCTCGTCGGCAAAGGTGTACTGGTTTGATGACGGCCCGTGGGGCGGTTGCCGCGTACCGGCGTCGTGGAAGGTGTTGTACCGCACGGAAGCCGGTGACTGGAAGGAGGTGCAGGCGAAAGGTACTTACGGCACGGCAAAGGATGCCTATAACGAAATCCTGTTTGAGCCGGTCCGGACCAGTGCCTTGCGGCTCGATGTGCAGCTGCCGAAGGAGTTTGCCAGCGGCATCATGGAATGGATGGTGCGCTGAGGCGGCTTTTTAGGGATAAAATTGTAGATTACCAGCTACTTAACCAGTACTCACTACCTTCACTGATTCACAAACATGATGTTACATTTATTTAGAGCGGCTGCCCGTTTGGGGGGGATCACCAGGGCGACCACGTGGGGTCGCCCCTACGGGGGGCAATGCGCGGCATTGCTGTTGACCGGTGCTGCGGTGTATGCCCAGCCTGCGCCCATCAGTCCGCTGTATCGCCAGACCAGTGAGGTGCATCACCTCATGACCCAGTACAATGCCGATCAGGGCAGTCTGAGCCGGTTTTATGTTGTCGAAAATTCGCCCGAACGGCGCGAACGCATGCAGCGGCATACGACCGAATACCTGGCACAGCTCCGTAAAATGGACTTCGACAAACTACCCGTCGATAGCCAGATTGATTACCTGCTGTTTCAGCGGAACCTGAACGTGGCGCTGCGCGAACTGGCGCAGGAGGAAACGGAGGTAAAGCAGATTCAGCCGTGGTTCCCGTTTGCCGATAAGGTGTATGCCCTCGAAAAGGCCCGCCGGCGGGGGGCTTCGGTCAATGGGGAGCAGATTGCTACCGAGCTGGCAAAGCTGAGCAAGGAGATTGCCGAAACAAAGAAAATGGTCGAAAAGCAGGACAAAATCGACGTTGCGCTGGCCCAGCGCGCCGAAGGAACTGCCAGTGGCCTGCGGTCGGCGCTCAAAAGTGTGTTTGAGTTTTACAATGCCTACGACCCGCAATTCACGTGGTGGGTACCGGCGCCGTACCAGAAAACCGATAGTTTACTGGCGTCGTATGCCTCGTTTTTTGCGAACAAAGCTAAGGTTGCGGCACCGTTTAAAGATGATGGCAGCGGGATTGCGGGCGTGGCTGTCGGGCGCGAGGAGTTGCTGCGGCAGCTGGAGTTTGAATACATCGCCTATTCGCCCGAAGAGCTCATCGACATTGCCAACCGCGAATTTGCCTGGTGCGACCGTGAGTTGTTGAAAGCGTCGCGCGAAATGGGCTTCGGCGATAACTGGAAACAGGCGCAGGAAAAGGTAAAAAACAGCGTGGTGCCGGTGGGGAAGCAGCCGGAGCTGATTCTGCGGCTCTATAACGAGTCGGTTGATTTTCTGAAGAAAAAAGACCTGATTACGATCCCGCCGATTGCAGAGGAGACGTGGCGCATGGCCATGATGTCGCCGGAGCGGCAGAAATTCAGTCCGTTTTTTCTGGGCGGCGAAACCATCCTGATTTCGTACCCGACCGCTGGCATGTCGCACGAAGACAAGCTGATGAGTATGCGCGGCAATAACCCGCACTTCTCCCGCGCTACGGTACACCACGAACTGATTGCCGGCCACCACCTGCAGGGCTTTATGAACAACCGCTACAAGACCTACCGCCGCTTCCGGACACCGTTCTGGACCGAAGGCTGGTCGTTGTACTGGGAAATGATCTTATGGGACATGAACTTCCCGCAGTCGCCGGAAGACCGGATCGGGATGTTGTTCTGGCGGATGCACCGGTGTGCCCGGATTATTTTTTCGCTCAACTACCATCTCGGCAAATGGACGCCGCAGCAGTGCATCGACTTCCTGGTCGACCGTGTAGGCCACGAACGGGCCAATGCCGAAGGAGAAGTGCGCCGGTCGTTTGTCGGGGGCTATGAGCCGTTGTACCAGCTGGCGTATATGACGGGTGGCTTCCAGTTCTACGCGCTCAAAAAAGAACTGGTCGATAGCGGTAAAATGACCTATAAGCAGTTTCACGATACAATCATGCAGCAGAACTCGCTGCCCGTCGACCTGATTCGTGCGCTGATGACTAACCAGAAACTCTCCCGCGACTATAAAACCAACTGGAAGTTTTACGTCCCCTCGCCGACGCGCTGACCAGACGGCTTCAGTTGATGCCGCATGCATAGGATTTGTAATGTAACGACAAGGCAAGCCTTGTCGTTACTATGTTTGTCGTTTTTTAACTATGTTTGTAGTGAAAACGACAACGCTATGAAATCCCTGCCATTTTTCCTGTTGCTTTTCTGGTTTTCGCTGCCGTTGCTGGGGCAGCGCCCTTCGGCTAAAAAGCCATTGCGACAAACGGGAGACGGGCTTAAAGGAGAGTATTTCAATGGCAATGCGTTTCAGGAAAAGGTCGCTACCCGCGTTGACCCCGTCATTAACTTCACCTTCGACGGTTTTACAAAACCTGTTCAAGGCTTAAAAATCCGGCCATTCACGGCACGCTGGACGGGGCTTCTGCTGGCACCGGCTACCGGGCAGTACCAGCTTACGTCGGTGGTTGACGATGGCATCCGGGTGACGATTGGCGGTATGCGGGTGATGGACGAGTGGCGCTACAGAAAGCAAAAGGTAACCGGCCGGCCTTTCCGGATGGAAGCCGGTAAATACTACGATATCCTGATTGAATACATTAATGAGAAGAGCAACGGGTACGCTGATCTGGACTGGGATTTCAGGGAAAAGGCGAAATACACTGCACCCGGCTTTATCTCAACCCGTTCCATTATTCCGGGCCGCTTTTTCTTCAGTGAAGCCGCCCCGGATACGCCGCCACCGGCCAAAACGGCTCCGGCAGCCCAAACGCCGGTAATCGCCGCGCGTGAGAAACCCGGGGCGGTGCCACCAAAAGTAACTCCTACAAAACCTAATGCGGTGCAACCTAATGTGGTCCAACCGATAGCGGCCAGTCAGCCTGTACTGCCACAAGCGGCTGTGCCGCAGATGACGCTTTCGTTAGGCAGCACGGTCATTCTCCGGAAAGTAACGTTCGAAGAAGGGGAATATATCCTTAACCCGTCTTCCTTTACTGAGCTGAACCAGCTGGCTACCAGCCTGAAGCAGTATCCCCGGATACATGTCGAGATCGCCGGGCATACCGACCTTGAGGGTGATCTGCGCCTGAACCAGTATTTATCCGAAAACCGCGCCAAAGTGGTGGCCAACTACCTTGTCCGGAAAGGTATTAACGAAGAGCAGATTACCATTAAAGGCTACGGCGGCAAGCGGCCCCTGATCAAAAGCGGGACCGGGGCCGAACGCGCCGCCAACCGCCGTGTCGAAATTACGGTAACGGCGATGTAAGGCTACTTTACCTCTTTCACCAGCACATAATAATCGGCGTCGGCCGTAAGTGTT
This sequence comes from Arsenicibacter sp. R0_47, assembly GCF_057652235.1. Taxonomy (NCBI): domain Bacteria; kingdom Pseudomonadati; phylum Bacteroidota; class Cytophagia; order Cytophagales; family Spirosomataceae; genus Arsenicibacter; species Arsenicibacter sp. R0_47. The sequence goes on from NZ_JBYFCJ010000001.1 coordinate 290,832, forward strand.
TTGCCGGCCGTGTTCATTTTTTGCCACGCTGTGGTTGGTTTCAGGCGCTGGGTCGAGCCATTGTCGTCCAGGCATACCTCCAGCGGCATGTCGAAGCCTGCCACGCAGTTGGTCCAGCGGTATTCCAGCGTTTTACCCTTGATGCGGTATTCGAGCGTTGGGAGGCGGGTGTCGCGCAGGTACTGATCAAATACGGGTTGCAGGTTCATGCCCGATTGCTGGCTCATAAACGCTTCAATCTGCTTGCCTTCGACGGTCTGGTGGTAGAAAGTTTTGTTCATACCCCGCAGAATCCCGCGCCATTTTTCGTCGTTGTTGACCAGCTGACGGATGGTGTGCAGCATGTTGCCGCCCTTGTAGTACATATCACCGGAGCCGCTGTGGTTGACGTTGTAGACCCCGATAATTGGTTTGTCGTTACGGATATTCCGGCGGGTGCCGATCACGTAGGTGGCGCCGGCATCCTTGCCGTGGTAGTATTCAGTAAACAGGTTTTCGGAGTAGTTGGTGAAGCTTTCATGCACCCACATATCGGCAATGTCGCGGTAGGTAATGTTGTTGGCATACCACTCGTGGCCGGATTCGTGGACAATGATGAAATCCCACAGCAGGCCCCAGCCCGTCTGCGAGAGGTCGCGGCCGAGGTAGCCGTTGCGGAAGCCGTTTCCGTAGGTGACCGAACTCTGGTGTTCCATGCCCAGATAGGGTACTTCGACCAGTTTGTAGCCGTCTTCATAGAACGGATACGGTCCGAACCAGTGTTCAAACGCTTTCAGCATGTCTTTTACCTGCGGAAACTGCTTACGGGCCTGCGCTTCGTGTTCGGCGAGGGCGTAAAAACTGAGCTGTAAGGGGCCTTTTTCGCCGGTATATTCTTCGGACCAGGATACGTAGTTGCCCACATTAACGTTCACGCCGTAGTTATTGATCGGGTTACTGACAGCCCATTCAAACGTGCGGGTACCGTCGGTATTCTGAATAACCCGCTGGAGCTTCCCGTTCGATACATCCATCAGTGGTTCCGGCACCGTCACGCTGATCAGCATGGATTCTGGTTCGTCGTACATGTGGTCTTTGCAGGGCCACCACGCACTGGCGCCCAGGCCCTGGCAGGAAGTTGCAATAAACCACTGGCCTTTGGCATCGCGGGTCCACTGAAAGCCGCCATCCCAGGGCGGACGTTTAGCAACCCGTGGCTTGCCCTGATAAAACACCGTCAGTTGTTCGGTTTTGCCGGTCTGCTGTGGCTTTTTCAGGGTTACGAAAAAAGCATCACCGTCGCGCCGGAATGAAAGCTCCTGCCCGTCCTGCTCGATTCTGGTCACCTGAAGCGGCCGTTGCAAATCAATCTGCATCGTCTGGGATGGTTTCAGGACTTTATACTGAATTAAATTGCTGCCGCTGATAGTACTATCGGCCGGTTGTATCCGTACTTGTAGATGATAATAGGCCAGGTCCCACCATACGCGTTCGGGCGTGATGCTGCCGCGCAGCGTGTCGTCGTGGGTAAAGGTGTAACGTTGTGCCTGAAGCGAACCGCTCAGCGCCAGAAAGAGGGTGATGAAGAGGAAAAAACGGTACATACGTGTCTTTTGATCAAGCAAAGCAACTCAACAAATCGCTCCGCCATGCAATCTAACGTATTTCTGCTTTTAATGTGTTTACTGCCGGCCTGGTTATCGGCCCAAACCGGCCCGGGTATTGTGAAAAGTGAATTTATTTACGAGACCGCACCGTTTCCGTCCTGCCATGCTTCGACGATTGCCGAAACGCCGTCCGGTCTGGTTACGTCGTGGTTTGGCGGAACGCACGAAAAACATCCGGATGTGGGTATCTGGGTCAGCCGGCAGGTGAAAGGAGCCTGGACCCCACCGGTCGAAGTGGCCAACGGGGTGCAGACCGACGGCAAGCGGTATCCGTGCTGGAACCCCGTGCTGTTCCAGTTTCCGAAAGGACCGCTGGTGCTTTACTACAAGGTCGGCCCTAGTCCGTCGACCTGGTGGGGGATGGAAATCCGGTCGGCCGACGGCGGAAAAACCTGGTCGGCCCCGAAGCGGCTACCCGACGGGATTCTCGGCCCGATCAAAAACAAACCGGAGTTGCTGGCATCCGGTAAGCTCCTGAGTCCGACCAGTACCGAACACGATGGCTGGCGGCTGCACGTCGAAAGCTCAACCGACAAAGGACAGACGTGGCAGGCAACCCCGCCGCTCAACAGCGGTAAGCCCGGAGCCATTCAGCCAAGCATCCTGATCCATCCCGGCGGAAAACTACAGATGGTTTGCCGGGGGACAGGCGGTTACATTCTGAGCACATGGTCAACCGATGGCGGTACAACCTGGTCGGCGCTCGAAAATACGCCGTTGCCGAATCCAAATTCGGGGATTGATGCCGTAACGCTGAAAGACGGACGGCATGTGCTGATCTATAACCATATCTCCGACGGGGCCGAAAAATGGGGTCGCCGGTCGGTACTGAACGTAGCGTTCTCAAAAGACGGCAAGGTCTGGGAAGCTGCCAATGTACTCGAAAACGAACCGAAAGCCGAATTCTCCTATCCGGCCGTTATCCAGACCAAAGACGGACTGGTGCATATTACCTATACCTGGAAACGGGAGCGGATTAAACATGTAGTCCTTGATCCGTCAAAAGTTACCCTGACAGCGATGAAGGACAGCAAATGGCCGGAGTAAGGTATCGCTGCCCCACCAACGAAACGCCCCCTGCCGGAACCAACCGGCAGGGGGCGTTTTATGTATATCAGTTCGCTCAGTGCGCGTGTTCCAGACGGCAGTGGCGGATATTGAACAGGTGAGAGCCAACGAGACCTAACGAAGCGGCATAGCCCACGTACTCAAAGATCGGGTTAACGTCTTCCAGCAGAATGGCAACGGTGAAAAGGCCCAGAAAACCCCAGAGGCTTGTCCGGACAGTGTTGGGGGCATGGCGGGTAGCAAAATACACCGCAATGATGTTGACACCGATGAAGACATAGTCGAGACTTAAAAAGCTCGTTCGTACCAGGTCATCTTTTAAGAAGTTGGTTGTCATCAGCAACACAGGGGTAATCAGGCAATGAATCAGGCACAATACCGAGCCTGTAATCCCAATGTAATCCGCTTTATTTGATTCCGCTTCCGTTTTCATCACCGCAAATTTACGTCAATTCTTTCGTCCGTTGGTACTATTAACTCAAATATTTGCAGCAAAGTTGCAAATAATATGCAACGGCGTTGCAAAAATAGAAAAATCTTTCCGTTATTTGTCAGGACATTACAGTTCCGAGTGACTGAACTACTGGTTTACAATCTGAATACGAAGAAGTTATGAGAAAATCTGGTGCTAATTCTTTTCGCCGTTATGTAGCAGGAGCATCCCTGTTTTGCGCGACTTTTTTTTTGCTGACCGGCTGCGACAGGGCCAATAATCCGGAGCCGGCCGATGAAAATGAACTGATTACAACTGTGAGCCTGAAGTTCACGGAACAGGGCACGACCAACGCCCAGACCTTTACTTACCGGGATATTGACGGCGATGGCGGGCAGGCTCCGACGAAGTTCGACGCCATTACGCTGACGGCCGGTAAAACCTACGATCTGGCTATTTCGTTTCAGGACGAAAGCAAATCTCCGGCCGACGACATCACCGCTGAAATTAACCAGAAGAAAGATGAACACCTGGTGGTATACACACCGTCACCGGCTTCCTTGCTGACGGTTACCATTACCGATAAAGACAGCCGGAACTATCCGGTCGGACTGACCTCAACGGCGAAGGCAGGTGCGGCCGGAACCGGAACCCTCAATGTACAGCTGCGTCACCAGCCACCGGTCAATGGGCAGCCTGTTAAGAATGGTACTGCCACGCCGGGCAGCGACGATGTAAATCTGAAATTCACGCTGACAGTTAAGTAAGCAAACAGAAGAGTGGAGGGTGTAACGAGACCGTCAGGTCTCGTTACACCCTTTTTTAAAATACCTTACTCAGTACGGTATAGGCATACAGCTTACCATTCTTGCTGTAGGTTTCAGAGCGGATGTCGAACAGGGTATTATTGGCGCGGTAGGTCACGACCTTCAGATTGGCCGGAATGCTCATGCCCATCACTTTCGACTTCACGGTCATGTCTGAACTGATTTTGAAGACCTCAAACGTCCCCGCCGGTACGGTCAGGTTTTCCTTGCTGCTCACGCTCCGGTTGGTCATATCGATGCTCATTTCAACCATCAGGGAGCCGTTGTTATACATGTCGGCTTCCAGTTTACCATCCGGCAGCGTCTGCCCTGCCGAGAGGGCCGGATACACCAGCCGGTTGGTTTTCAGCCGTACTTCCCCGTCTTTAAAGGCCTGATTCTGGCCGTTCTGCATAAAGCCTGATAAATCGGCGACGAGTTCATTGCCTGAACAGGTGTAGGTCAGGGTCGATTTCTGTACGGATTTGCCTTTTTCATCGGTTGACTCAAAATCGACTTTTACAACCGTATTGCCACCGTCGCGGCGCACATCGGTGACGTTATACGTCATTTTGCCGGTCATTTTATCTTTGGCATTGTAGGTAACCATTTCGCAGCCCATACCGGCCTTGAGGGTGATGCCCATACATGTCTGTGCATACGTGGTGACAGACGCAACGGCGATCAATAAAAACGTGAAAAGAAAGGAGCGTTTCATAGAGCTATGGAAATGTTAACCGGCTCAAGATAACCGAAGTTACAACGCAGCTCTACAGCTTCTTAGGAAACGGTAACAAGGCGGATGGTTACCCGGCCCGTTAAGCCCAGATCATACTGACAACCCCAAGGAGCATGATGATTTTACACAGATCGCTGAGGTGGCGGAAATCCCGCTTTTTGTCGGCCAGCAGTAAGCAGTAAACCAGATACCCCACCGGCAGGAGCAGCGCCGTGAAAATAAGGCTCAGGTGCAGATTGCCCAGCGAACGCGCCATCAGAAACAGGATCAGGATAAAGGTGGCGATAAGGCCGTACAGGAAATATTTGGTCCGGCGCAGTCCCCAGACGATGGGCAGGGTCCGGCAGCCAAAGCGCGCGTCGCCGCGGATATCTTCCATGTCCTTGATAATTTCCCGGACGAGTGAAATCACAAACGAAAACAGGGCGTAAATCATCAGTAAATCCACATTACGCCGGTAATACACGGCCAGAATAATGAGCGATAGGGCCGTTAAAAACGACACAATGACGTTTCCGATAAAGGGCTGCCGTTTGAAATGGGCCGAATAAAACCACAATAACGTCACTGAGAGCACATCGACCACAAATACCCACCGGCTCAGATACAGGCCGATCAGGCACCCGATAATATTGAGCGTCTGGTGGGCGCCCATGGCCACGCGGCGCTTCAGGTACCGGCCGATAATCACCCGTTCGGGCTTATTGACGATATCGATTTTAATGTCAAAGTAATCGTTAATGATATACCCCGCTGCCGCAATACAAACGGTTGATAATGTGAGCAAAAGCATCTGCGGATCGAGCAGGGCCGACCCCGGACTCAGGTCCGGCCGGTTAGTCATTGAACCAATCAGACAAATGCGGGCAAGGTACTGCGTTAAGACCACGATCAGCAGATTTTGCACCCGTACCAGCCGCAATAAACCAGAAAAATATGCCGAAAGAGGGAGTTTGCGGGTCATGCCAGGATACTGATATATGCTACTTAATCAATCAAAAATAACACATTAAGGTTATTAAGATAAACCGTTCCATACCATTAACAAATTGTTTACGGTCATATATGGGATTTTTTACGGAAAAATGATGTTGCTCAATCATGAAAATCGGCATTGTTTGCTATCCTACCTTTGGTGGTAGTGGTGTGGTAGCTACAGAATTAGGCAAAGCACTGGCCAAAAATGGCCATCAGGTCCATTTTATTACCTATCAGCAGCCTCCACGGCTCGATTTTTTTAACGAGAACGTATTCTACCACGAAGTCAATATCCCGTCGTATCCGCTTTTTCAGTACCCGCCCTATGAATCGGCGCTGGCCAGCGAGATGGTGAATGTGGTTATGAATGAAAACGTGGATCTGCTCCATGTCCACTATGCCATCCCTCATGCATCGGCTGCCTACATGGCAAAAATGATTTTGCGGTCATGGGGTAAATGTGTGCCCGTGGTTACGACCCTTCATGGTACGGATATTACGCTGGTGGGCAAGGATGCCTCCTATGAGCCGGTTGTCACGTTCAGTATCAACGAATCGGACGGCGTTACGTCGGTATCGGAAGATCTGCGGAAAGACACCTACCGGCACTTCAAGATCAACCGTGAAATTGAGGTAATACCGAACTTCATTGATCTGACCCGTTTTCAGCGGCAGCAGAAAGACCATTTTAAAACGGCCATTTGTCCGAACGGGGAAAAACTGATCGTACACACCTCAAACTTCCGTCGGGTAAAACGGATCGACGATGCGGTGATGACGTTTTATCATGTCCGCCAGCAGATGCCGGCCAAATTACTGCTTGTCGGTGACGGCCCTGAGCGGAACCGGATTCAGCAGCTTTGCCGTGAACTGGGTATCCATGATGATGTCCGTTTTCTGGGTAAGCTCGATGCGGTGGAGGAAATTTTGTCGGTAGCCGACCTCTTCCTGATGCCGTCTGAAAATGAAAGTTTCGGGCTGGCCGCACTCGAAGCCCTTGCCTGCGAAGTGCCGCTGATTACGTCGAACGCCGGTGGACTGCCTGAGCTGAATATACAGGGTGTGACCGGGTTCATGAGTAATGTCGGCGACGTGGATGATATGGTGAAAAATGCTCTGTATGTCCTCAACGACGACAACCTGCCGACCTTCAAGGCCAATGCACTGGCCCGTGCCAAAGAGTTTGAATTGTCTAAAATCCTGCCTTTATACGAGAACCATTACGAACGGGTAATTGAACAAGCACAGTCGCTGCGGGTTTATCCGGTATAGGCAGCGGTTGCTGAAACGGCCGCTGTGGCTTGTCCGATCAACGAAACACAAGTTATGAATCCAAACATACCTCCCCGTGACGGCCGGAAGCGCATTGTCATTGTTGGTGCCGGATTCGGGGGCCTGAAGCTCGCCCGCCGGTTATCGCGCCGCGCCGCCTTTCAGGTGATTTTGCTCAACAAGCAGAATTACCACGAATTCCAGCCGCTGTATTATCAGGTGGCTACGTCGGGCCTGGAAGCTAATTCCATCCTGTTTCCGTTGCGGGCGGTGTTTGGCGGCTGCAAAAACGTGCATATCCGGATTACAACCGTAACGGGCGTACGGCCGGCCGATAAAGTCGTTGATACTGAACTCGGCCCTGTTGAATACGACGACCTGGTGATTGCCACGGGCGCGGATACCAACTTTTTCGGGATGCAGAACATCATTGAGCGGGCATTGCCGATGAAGTCGGTTGCCGAAGCCATTGCACTGCGTAACCGGATTCTGCAAAACTTCGAAGATGCGCTGAGTGTCGGTAACGAAGATGAAAAGCAGGGACTGATGAACGTGGTCGTTGTCGGCGGCGGGCCAACCGGCGTTGAGCTGTGTGGTACGCTGGCCGAGATGAAGCGCACGGTGTTACCGCGCGATTATCCCGAACTGAATTTCGACATGATGCAGATTTACCTGATCGAGTCGGGCGGGGAATTGCTGGGGCCGATGTCGGAAAATGCACACCGGAAATCACAGGAATATCTTGAAGAGCTGGGCGTTCATGTCAGCCTGAATACCCGTGTAAAAGACTTTGACGGCCGTACGGTCTTTATGGCCGATGGCAATACTCTGCGGACCAACAACCTGATCTGGGCAGCCGGCGTACGGGCCAATCCGCTGGCCGGGTTACCGGCCGAATCGCTGGGGCGCGGCAACCGGCTGACGGTGAACCGCTATAATCAGGTACAGGGCGTTACGGATGTGTATGCCGTAGGCGACGTAGCGCTGATGACCGAAGAAAAATGGCCGAACGGCCACCCGCAGATTGCGCAGCCGGCCATTCAGCAGGGCAACCACCTGGCCAAAAACCTTATCCGCCGCCAGCAGGGGGAAGCTATGCGGGATTTTGTCTATAAAGATCTCGGGACTATGGCCACCATCGGACGTGGTCTGGCCGTGGCTGATCTGCCGTTTCTGCGCTTCAGCGGCGTCATGGCGTGGTTTGTCTGGCTCTTTGTTCACCTCATGGCCATTGTCGGCGTAAAGAACCGTTTGCTAATATTAATTAACTGGATGTGGAACTATGTGACATACGATAACTCGCTGCGGTTGATTATACGGCCCAAATTGCCTAAAGGGAACTTTGACGCTATAAAGGCGAAGGTTGATGATCAGGTAGTTGTAAAGTAGCGTAGGGGTATTCCGGATCTCAGCTGTCTTGTAACAGAGGATTTACCTCGGATGGTCATCTAATAATTTTAATAAGGTTATGAAACCTGTAAGCAAGTCTGACAGTTGTCATAACATCAAACCAAGAACGGTTTTAGATTTGCGATCATTCAACTTTATAAAAACTACTATGGAACAAACTACTGAGAGAGCCACCATGGATCGCCCCGGATTCCGGGCGGCACATGCGCGGCCTAAAAATAGCGGTACCCGCCAGCTATTCGACAATCCTGTTCTGGAAGCACTTTCACGTACGCATATTTCAGTGCCTATTTCAATGTGGCTTGCCCTGTCAGCTTTTCTGGGCTGGTATGCGTTTACGTACACAGACATGAGCAGCGCCCTGATTGGCGGGCTGTTTGTTACGGGCTTTGTTTCCTTTACGCTGTTTGAATATGTACTGCACCGGTATCTCTACCACCTGGAGCCGAAAACAGAGCGCCGGGCCAAAATTCAGTACACATTTCACGGCATTCACCATGAATTCCCGAAAGACAAAACCCGTCTGGCAATGCCGCCGGCACTGGCTATCTTCGTAGCTGCGTTTTTCTTCGGCGTATTTTTCCTGCTGATGGGTGAAGCAGCCTATGCGTTTTTCCCTGGTTTCCTGGTCGGTTATTCAGGCTATCTGGCCGTACACTTCATTGTACATGCCTACGCCCCGCCGAAGAATTTCTTCAAGTGGCTGTGGATTAACCACAGTGTACACCACTACAAAAACCACGACAGTAACTACGGCGTGTCATCGCCGGTCTGGGATTATATTTTCGGTACTTACGTTCGCTGATCGTGCGGGCAAGGGTACGGGATTAATCGTGCCGGAAAGAAAAAGCAACAGGTCTGCATCCTGTCTGAAAAAATTACAAACCACTGCCGGCAACCAATCCGTTGCCGGCAGTGGTTTTTTTAGGGGAAATACCGAATTTCGCAGCATGGAAGAGCAACAGCTACATGACGTCATTTGCTAAAACCGTTTTTATTACCGGCGCGACCGGCTTTATCGGCAGTCATATTGCCCGGCGGTTTTTGCGGGAAGGCTATCAGGTGGAAGCCTTGAAGCGACCGGAAAGGGATGCCGGCCTGCTCACTGATGTTGCTGATCAGATCAAGTGGCACGAGGGCGATATTACCGATATCCCGTCGCTGGAGGCGGCTATCCGGCCAGGTATTGATGTGGTTCATGCCGCTGCCGTTGTGTCGTTTGTTCCGAAAGACCGCGCCTACATGGAAAAGGTCAATGTTGAAGGCACGGCTAATGTGGTCAATGTCTGTCTGCACGCCGGTATCCGCAAACTGGGCTATATCAGCTCGGTAGCGGCCCTGGGGCGTCCGGCAACGAATAATCAGCCGGCGGGTCAGCCCGTACTGATTTCTGAAAAGCAGAAATGGGAGGATTCACCGCTGAACTCGAACTACGCCAAAACAAAATACCGGGGCGAACTGGAGGTCTGGCGTGGTGTTGCCGAGGGCCTCAATGCCGTTATGGTTAATCCGTCGGTTGTATTCGGGCCGGGCGACTGGAACCGGAGCAGTATGCAGCTGTTTAAATACGTGTATGACGAAAAACGGTTTTATCCCGGCGGGCTGGTGAACTACGTTGACGTCCGGGATGTGGTCGACGCAATGTTCAGACTGATGGTCAGCGACATTACAGCCGAACGCTACATTCTGAATGCCGGCACTATTCCGTACAAAGAATTGTTAGATAAGATAGCAGTAGCGTTGAAGAAGCGTCCGCCATCCGTTCCGGTGTCGCCCGTTCTGTCAGAAATTGCGTGGCGGGTAGAGGCTGTGTGGTCCTGGATTACCGGTACATCGCCGCTGGTTACGCGCGAAACGGCCCGTTCGGCCGGTAGTTTCTATCAGTTTGACGGGAGCCGGATCCGGCAGGTGATTGATTTTCAGTATCGTGCATTACAGGACACGATTCAGGCTGCGGCAGCGGTCATAAACGGCTGACGGAGCAGGTGATTTGCCCCCATGCAGTACGGCGAAAATTAGTTTGCGGTAATTGGTGAAATCATTTAAAACGCATATCTTTCTACTGCTATTAGATAGTTCGCACGGCTGTTGTGCGGCCCCTATCAACTGATTTGCGAATAACGAACGACGAATGGCGATCCTGTTGCGGTTGCTTTTTCATAGCTCGCACCTCGTAAATTGTACATCGTAAATCAATTGGACATGGAGCAAGAGTTTGAGGAAAGAGAAGGCGATATCAAGGAATCTCTCCGTCAATTTGAACTGATGTTAGCCCGTCGCGAGCGTCAGTTTTTTGATCTGGAAGTGTATGAGCGCCTGGTAGAACATTATCTGAATGAAGGTGACCTCGACAAGGCGTTGCTCGCCGCCGAGGCCGGTCTGGATAACTACCCCTATGCCCTGGAACTGATGCTCGACAAGGCACAGATTCTGGCTAACCAGACCCAGTTCGATGAAGCACTTGAGCTACTCGACCGGGCGGGCCTGTTTAACCCCGGCGATCTGGATATTCAGTACATGCAGGGTACTGTCCTGAACATGGCCGGTCGGTTTGAAGAGTCGGTGCAACTGCTGGAAGAGCTGCTGGACCGTACGGACGATAAAGACGATATTTATTTTCAGATTGGTCAGAGCTACCAGAACTGGGGCCGGTACGACGAAGCTATCGAGCAGTACAAAAAGGCAATTGATCTGAACATCAATAACGAGAATGCGCTGTATGAACTGGCTTTTTGCCTTGACCTGACGGGTGAACTCGAAGGTAGTCTGCCGTATTATCAGAAACTGATCGACGGCGACCCGTATTCGTACAACGCCTGGTATAACATCGGGATTGCCTACAGCAAGCTGACACGGTTTGAGGAGGCGGCTGAAGCCTATGACTATGCCACCATCATTAAAGACGATTTTGCGTCGGCATGGTTCAATCTGGGCAATACGCACATGAATCTCGGCCAGTTTGAAAAGGCAGAGCAGTGTTACCGGAATACCCTCAAGCACGAAGAGCCAACCTCGGATACGTATTGCCACCTCGGCGCGAGCCTCGAAAAGCAGAACAAGCTACAGGAGGCTATCCGCGAATACCGCGAGGCTGTCCGGCTGGATCAGCTGTGGGACGAGGCCTGGTTTGGCATCGGTGTCTGCATGAGCGAACTCGGTAAGTGGTATGAAGCCTTGCCGTTTATCAATAAAGCCATTAAGCTGAACGACCAGAACGGGGAGTATTACCTGGCGCTGGCGGAAACCGAATACAAAATCGGTAATGTCATATCGAGCGTGGAAGCCTTTGAAAAGGCAGCCGAGGTAGATCCTGCCAATCCGGATATTTATCTGGTGTGGTCGCTGCTGCCGTTCGATCAGGGGAACTTCACAAAAGCATTTGAGATCATTCAGCAGGGCATTTCGGAGTTGCCGAAGGAGGCCGATCTGTACTATCGTGCAGCCGTTTACCTCATTCACGCCGGTCTGTACCGGGAGGCACTTCTGAATCTGGAAGCAGCCCTGACCATTGATTATGAAGCGCATGTGCAGCTGTTTGAGTTTTTCCCGGAACTGGAAAAACAAAAGGCACTGTACAAAATCATTCAGCAATACAAAAAAGACTGATACATAATTGCCGTTTCAGAACGTAACGCCGCCTCCATACCCGGGGGCGGCGTTATTGTTAACATAGGAATGAGCAAAGAGACTATTGCTGGAAAACAGGAAATTGTAAACAAGGCTCTGAGAGTCCGCACCTTTTGTCGTAACTTTGAGTTTTGATAGAAATCTCCGTTTCTACTGATTTATGAAAATTAATCTTCAGCAAACTGATCTGTTTGAGAACCGGCATAACGGAATAGTCGATCAGGACGTGACCGACATGCTCACCAAAGTAGGGGTCGACTCCATTGATGAGCTTATCAATCAGACCGTTCCAACAGGTATCCGGCTTGCCAACCCACTTAATTTGCCAGCGCCTAAAAGCGAATACCGCTTCCTGGCTGACTTCAAAAAATTAGCCCAGCAGAACAGGATTTTTAAATCATACATCGGTACGGGCTACTACGATACGATTACGCCAAACGTTATTCTGCGCAATGTGCTGGAAAATCCGGCCTGGTATACGGCTTATACCCCGTATCAGGCAGAGATTGCACAGGGACGTCTGGAAGCACTGCTGAATTTTCAGACGGTCGTTATTGAACTGACCGGTCTGGAGATTGCCAACGCATCCCTGCTCGACGAGGGCACGGCGGCGGCCGAAGCCATGCACATGCTGTATGCCACGCGGCCGGCTTCGAAAAAGAACGCAAATACATTCTTTGTATCGAGCCTATGTCACCCGCAAACCATTGACCTGATCATCACGCGGGCAACGCCGATCGGGGTAAACGTCGTTGTGGGCGATCACCGTCAGGTGAATCTGACCTATCCTGACTTGTTCGGGATGTTGCTGCAATATCCGGCAACGGATGGCAGCGTGTTCGACTATACTGACCTGATTGCTTCGGCGCACGAACAACATATTACGGTAGCTGTAGCGGCTGACCTGCTTGCGTTGACACTGCTGACGCCTCCGGGCGAAATGGGTGCTGACGTGGTTGTGGGTTCTGCCCAGCGTTTCGGCGTACCGATGGGCTATGGTGGACCGCATTCGGCGTTCTTTGCCACCCGTGATGCCTATAAACGTCAGATTCCGGGCCGGATTATCGGCGTGTCGCAGGATGCTGAAGGCAAACCGGCCCTGCGGATGGCGCTCCAGACCCGTGAGCAGCACATCCGCCGCGAAAAGGCGACCTCTAACATCTGTACAGCGCAGGTATTGCTGGCTGTTATGGCCGGCAGTTACGCCGTTTACCACGGTCCTCAGGGGCTGCAAACGATTGCCGGTAAGGTGCATGGCCTGACTAAGGTATTCGCAACGGCCCTGAAACGCAACGGCTATGAGGTGCTGAACGAAAACTATTTTGATACCATCACGGTAAAGGTTGACGACGTTGACTCGCTGAAAAAATCGGCAAAAGCAACGCAGGTTAACCTGCGCTACTATGCCGATGAAGAGCGCGTAGGCATTGCCTTTGATGAAACAAAAACACTGGAAGACGTAACTGAGCTGCTGATGGTATTCGGCATCAAGGCTGATGTTGAACGGATTGCCGGTGAACTGGAAATTAGCTGGCCGGAGCGGCTGGTTCGTCAGTCAGATTACCTGACGCATCCGGTCTTCAATACGCACCATACGGAGCACGAAATGCTGCGTTACCTGCGGTCGCTGGAAGAAAAAGACCTGTCGCTGGTGCACTCCATGATTTCGCTGGGTAGCTGCACGATGAAACTGAACGCTACGGCCGAGATGATTCCGGTGACGTGGCCTGAGTTTGGTCGCCTGCACCCGTTTGCGCCGAAAGATCAGACAGCCGGCTATCAGCAGCTGTTTAAGGATCTGAACGCATGGCTTTGCGAGATCACCGGTTTTGCCGCCATGTCGCTGCAGCCGAACTCAGGCGCACAGGGCGAATATGCCGGTCTGATGGTGATTCGTGCTTACCACCTCAGCCGTGGCGACGACCACCGGAATGTAGCCCTGATCCCGCAGTCGGCACACGGAACAAACCCTGCCAGCGCCGTTATGGCCGGCATGAAGGTCGTTATCGTGAAATGTGACGAACGTGGTAACATCGACGTGGCTGATCTGAAGGCGAAGGCTGCCCAGTACAGCAACGACCTGTCGTGTCTGATGGTTACCTATCCGTCGACACACGGGGTGTTCGAAGAAAGTATTAAAGACATTTGTGCGACCATCCATAAGTTTGGCGGGCAGGTGTATATGGACGGTGCCAACATGAATGCGCAGGTGGGTCTGACCTCGCCGGCTACCATTGGCGCGGACGTTTGCCACCTGAACCTGCACAAGACGTTCTGTATTCCGCACGGCGGTGGTGGTCCTGGTATGGGCCCGATTGGTGTGGCAGAACATTTGGTGCCGTTCCTGCCGGGTCACGTTGAACTGAACGGTACGGCTGAACGTGCTGTGAAATCACCGAAAGGTGCGGTGTCGGCTGCCCCGTATGGTTCGGCCAGCATCCTGACCATTTCGTACGCCTACATTGCGATGATGGGTGGCGAAGGCCTGACGAACGCCACCAAGCGGGCTATCCTGAACGCGAACTACATCAAGGCGCGGTTAGAAGGCCACTTTGACATTCTGTATACAGGCGCAAACGGCCGTTGCGCACACGAAATGATCGTTGACTGCCGTCCGTTCAAAGCATCGGCAGGCGTTGAGGTAGAAGACATCGCCAAGCGGCTGATGGATTATGGCTTCCACGCGCCGACAGTGTCATTCCCGGTTGCCGGTACGCTGATGATCGAACCAACCGAATCGGAGTCGAAGACGGAGCTGGATCGTTTCTGCGACGCCCTGCTGAGCATCCGGAACGAAATCCGGGAGATCGAAGAAGGTAATGCTGATAAGGCAAATAACGTCCTGAAGCACGCCCCACACACCGCTACAGTGGTGTTGAGCGATAGCTGGGATCGTCCGTACAGCCGTCAGAAAGCGGTTTACCCGCTGCCGTACGTACAGAGCCGTAAATTCTGGCCAACCGTAAGCCGCATTGACTCGGCCTTCGGTGACCGGAACCTGATCTGCGCCTGCATCCCGACTGAAGCCTACGCGGCTGAAGAAGCGACTGTGGCGTAAACAGACACGCTGTTCCGGCTTTACAAATCCGGAATAAGCTAACCGTGGATTTCCAATCCGCGTCCCGAACAGCGTTTATAACAAAAGGGCCCGTTCTGATCAGAACGGGCCCTTTTGTTTAGTTATTTGTAGTCGATTCCTCTTCGGTTTCGGCGGGTTTATCTTTGGCATCGTAGGTGATTTTGCCTTTTTCGTCCCATTCGCTGATGATAAACGGCTCAAACTCCGTATCCCAGCGGTCGCGGCCGTATTGCATCAGCCGCTTCCGGAACTGACGGGTGGTACCGGCGTAATATTCCGTCCACCGGCCGATTTTCACGCCATGGTCGTACTTACCGGTGACCGAAATCTTTCCGTTTTCATGGAAAGCGTAATACGTGCCGTTAACCTGGCCGTATTCGACCGGCGTTACTTCCTTGATTTTCGTATGGGCCGAATCGTACCAGGCAATCCGTGCTTCGGCCGGAAAACCGTGGTGCCAGCGGCTCTTATCCACCAGCAGGAAGTTCTGGTCGTATTTTTCCCAGCGGCCGTCTTTGGTGCCCAGATAGTAAAAGCCTTCTTCCATCAGGTTGCCGTTCTGGTAGCGCTTGTAGGGTCCGTGAAGCAAGGGCCGGCGGTCGGTCCCGTCGCGGGGAATGGCACTGGTAACCCGGTGGTTTTTCTCGTCGAACCAGTAGGTGTCTGACGTCTGGACAAACTTCGGGGAGTCCTGATGTTGCCGGAGAATGTAAAACTCTTCGACCACTGTACGGTCACCGCTGCCGAACTTATTGTAGGCTTTCACCATGGCAATGCCATCGTAGTCGGTTTTGGACTGCTTTTTCTTTGCCCGGTCGGAATCTTTCTTCTTGCGAAGTTGCTTTATCTTTAAACCCAGATCGGGTAAGGTTTCGGTAACCAGCTGATCGACGTTTTTAGGCGTTTCGTAACTGCCTGATGGCAGGCCAAGGCCCGACAAGGCCGACGGGGTAGAGACCGAGCCGGAGGTCGATGGTAAGGGAATATTCGACAGAATCGACTTTTTCTTACCGCGCTCCTTCAGAGGCACAGGCGGTCCGCCCGCGGTCGTTAAGGCCGACGGTTGTGTGGTTTGCGACCAGACCGGTACGCTAACCAGTAAACAAGACGCTAAAAAGGTCAGATGAATAATTTTATGCATAGTCGCAGGCACGGCGCATGAAACTGATTCCTGAGGGCGGCACTCCGCCGGAAGTTTCTTAGTTTTGCAACGCCGTGACGTTGTGATTTATTTTACAAAAATAATGCCTGACTTCGAATAAGTTGTCAGCACACCGGCAGACTACTGCCATTGATTTTCAGCCATCGTGGAACAACAAGCAAAAATTTATGTAGCCGGTCATCGGGGGATGGTAGGCTCTGCACTGGTCCGGAAACTAAAGACCGCCGGTTACGAAAACATCATTATGCGTACCTCGTCGGAACTGGATCTGCGGAATCAGGAAGCGGTTAACGAATTCTTCGCTGCCGAGACCCCTGACTACGTATTTCTGGCCGCTGCGAAGGTAGGTGGTATTCTGGCTAACAATACGTACCGGGGCGAGTTTCTGTACGATAACCTGATGATTGAAGCCAATATCATCCATGCTGCTTACCGGAACGGAGTGAAAAAGCTGATGTTTCTGGGCTCGTCCTGTATTTATCCGAAAATGGCACCTCAGCCGCTGAAAGAAGAGTATCTGCTGAGCGGATTTCTGGAGGCGACCAACGAACCCTATGCCATTGCCAAAATTGCGGGCATCAAGCTGTGTGAAGCTTACCGCAGCCAATACGGGTCGAACTTTATTTCGGCTATGCCGACAAACCTCTACGGCCCGAATGACAACTACGATCTGCAGGGCTCGCACGTGCTGCCGGCATTGATCCGGAAGTTTCATGAGGCCAAAATCAATGACCAGCCAACGGTTGAGGTGTGGGGTAGTGGCTCGCCGCGCCGCGAATTCCTGCACGCCGACGACCTGGCCGATGCCTGTTTCTTTCTGATGCAGAACTACGACGGTGAGCAGTTTGTAAACATCGGAACGGGCGAGGATGTGACCATCCGCGAACTGGCTGAAATGGTGAAAGACGCCGTTGGTTTTGCCGGTGAAATCCGCTGGAATACCGAAAAGCCGGATGGTACACCGCGCAAACTGATGGATGTTTCCCGCCTGCACGACATGGGATGGCGACACACAACCGACCTGAAAGAAGGCATCGAAAAGACGTATCAGGATTTTCTGGCCAACGTCGAATTATACGTTGAATAATGTAACCCGTATGGGCGACCCCACGTGGTCGCCCTGTTATGTTTTCATGTCAGCCACAGCCGTGTATGAAGAAACTAACGCATTATAAAAACTTTGGTGAATTAAAAGCAGAAGTGCAGCCAATTAAAGCGGACACTGCCGGTATTAAGGAGCGTCACGCAAAATTTGAAACATCCTTGGCGGAGTTAAGGCTCCTGTACCTGAAATCAAAATCATCTTCGAAGAAAGAGTAGTAAATCTGATATAGTCTATGGAATACGCGGGCATAATCCGGGATATATGCAGTATTTTTGACCGCAATTCAGTAGAATATATGATTATCGGTGGTACTGCTGTAGCTCTTCATGGTTATTACAGAAAGTCTACGACTCAATCCGGAGCAATCGTTGATAAGCCTGATATAGATTTCTGGTATAATCCTACTTACGAAAACTATTACAATCTTCTGAATGCTTTAGAGGAGCTCGGCATAGTTGTATCTAAATTTCGGGAAGATACTTCTCCTGATCCTAAAAATTCGTTTTTCAGGTATGACTTAGAGGAGTATAGTCTTGATATTCTTCCTGTTATTAAGGCACCCATAAGATTCTGGGATGCATTCCGGCGAAAAGAGCATTTTTACTTTGATGGTGTCGAAATCTCATTTATAGGATTGGAAGACTTACTGAAAGATAAAGAAGTATCGGCAAGGCCCAAAGACATAAATGACGTTGAAAATCTCAAACGCGAGAATGGTTTTAACTCATTTTAAGCTCCGGCCGGAAACTACTCCGACCGGAAAAAATATTACCTGTACTAAATTTAAATTAACATATTTTTTGCAGTTACGTGTGTAACGGAATTGTGTACTTGTTCTTAGGCGACCGCGTACAAGAGGACGACCACGTACAAGAGGGCGACCACGTACAACAGGGCGACCACGTACAACAGGGCGACCACGTACAACAGGGCGACCACGTGGGGTCGCCCCTACAGGGTTTTGGCGGGGTTGCCGAATACGGTTTTGCTTGCCGCTACGTTTTCAACCACTACTGATCCGGCGCCGATCCGGGCGTTTTTTCCGATCGTTACACCCGCCACAAGAACGGCTCCCGTGCCGATAAAGGCACCGTCTTCAATCGTTACGCCGCTGTTAATGACACAACCGGTTCCGATGTGCACATAGTCGCCGACGATAGTGCCGGCGTCAATGATCGTACCTGCCTGAAGAATGCAGTGATTGCCGACGGTTACAGTTGGATTCAGCACCACGCGCGCCGCAATCAGGTTGCCATGACCGATGCCCGACGAACTGGCCAGCAACGCTGTGTCATGAATGGCATTCACCGGCTGTACTTTCCGGCGCTCATTGAGCATCTTCACTAATTGTTTACGCACACGGTTGTCGGCAATGGCAACACAAGCCTCGCATTTCTGACCGATCAGCTTCAGGTAGCCGTCATCATCCGTATCGCCAAGTACCGAAATATCACCGAACTCCTGTCCGCGCAGCTTCTGATCGTCATCTAACAGGCCATATACCACGACATTGTTGCGCTGAAAAATGTCCAGCGCCGTTTGCCCAAGGGTACCGGCCCCAAATATCAAAACGGGATTTTCCATAGATAAAAAAACACAATCACTCTGTAGTGTACAATACCGCAGATCGGCCAAAAACGTTCACCGGCGACCGAAGGAGTTGATTATTAGCAATTTCATAATAGTGCCATAAAACGCGGGTAATGTGCAGTATGTATTTTCGGACATGAAACCAAAACGGCATTTTCGCACCATTGTGCTCTCCGATATTCACCTCGGTACGTCGGGTTCGAAGGCAAAGGAAGTTACAGAATTTCTGAAAACATACTCTTGCCAGAAACTGATCCTGAACGGAGACATTATTGATGGCTGGCAGCTGAAGCAATACGGTGCATGGAAAAAAAAGCATACCGCCTTTTTCCGGACCGTACTGAAGCAAATTGTCCGCTACGATACTAAAGTCATTTACCTGCGGGGAAATCACGATGACTTTCTGGATCAGATCATGCCGCTGCGGCTCGGAAAAAACTTCTCGATCCGGAAGGATTATGTGCTTCAATCGGGGGATAAACTGTTCTATGTCACCCACGGCGATGTCTTTGACTCCATTACCTCGCACATGAAGTGGCTGGCCCACCTCGGCGATATCGGCTATACCTTTCTGCTCTGGATCAATAAACTCTACAATGGCTACCGGACCTGGCGCGGGCTGCCCTATTATTCCTTATCGCAGGAAATCAAAAAGCGGTTCAAGCAGGCCGTTAACTACATTTCTGACTTTGAAATCAAACTGACCGAACTGGCCAAAGCCCGCAACTGCGACGGCGTTATCTGCGGCCACATCCACCAGCCCGCCATTCATAACTATACCAACGGGATGATTTACATGAACTCCGGCGACTGGGTCGAAACGCTGAGTGCGCTGGTAGAGGATTACGACGGCAACTGGAATCTGATCTACTATACGGCCGATCAGGAAGAAAAAAGCCCCGGAACGGTTCCTGCCCTCAACCTGACATTTGAAAAACCTGCCATAATCCCTAATTTGGCCATGTAAGTGAGTGAATGAGTGATTGAGTGAATGAGCGATCACCCAATTGCTCATTCACTCAATCACTCAATAAATATGCGTATTCTATTCTTAGTGCAGGGCGAGGGGCGGGGGCACATGACACAGGCGCTGGCGCTGGCGCAGATCGTGCAGGCAGCCGGCCACGACCTCGTGGGTGGTCTGGTCGGGGTGACGCAGGGACGGCCGGTCCCCGCTTTTTTTGCCGATGCCTTTCCGGCTCCCATTGAGGCAGTAAACAGCCCCGCACTTATATTTGATACAAAAACAAACGAGCTGAAAGTCGGTACGTCGGTGCTGAATTCGCTTAAGAAAAGCAAGGTCTACTTCAGCAGCCTGCGGCAGATCCGCGATGCCATCCGGCGGCACCGCCCCGACGTGGTAGTGAATTTTTACGAAATTCTGGGCGGGCTGGCCTATGCCCGCTACCGGTTCAAGGTGCCGGTTGTGACCGTTGCGCACCAGTACCTGGCCTTTCATCCTGCGTTTCCGTTTCCGCCGGACAAACCACTGGACAAGCAGGCGTTTCTGCTCTTGTCGCGCATCAACGCATGGGGTGCCCGGTTGAAACTCGCCCTGTCGTTTGATGAACTGCCTGACGTTCCTGCTGAGCAGCTGAAAGTAGTGCCGCCGTTGCTGCGGCAGGAGGTGCTCGACCGCACACCCACCACTGAACCGTACCTGCTGGCCTATGTGACGCAGCCGGGTCTGCGAATGCAGGTAGAAGAAGCCCATCGCCGGCGTCCCGATGTACCGCTGCGTTTTTTCCACTCGGGCGTGACCGAACCGGAGCAGGTTGTCGATGATACGCTCACGCTCCATGCCATCGACGGCAAACGGTTCCTGGATGTGATGCAGCATTGCCGCGCGGTAGTGACAACGGCGGGTTTTGAGTCGGTATGCGAGGCGTTCTACCTCGGTAAGCCCGTGCTGATGATTCCGCAGCCCAACCATTATGAGCAGGAAGGCAATGCGCTCGACGGGCAGCGTGTGGGCGTGGGCATCGCCTCCGACAGTTTTGACCTGGACCGGCTGATGACCTACCTCCCCAACCATGATCCGGCCGCCAATGCGCGCTTCCGGCAGTGGCACAGCCGCTGCGCTGAGCTGTTTCTGGGGGCGCTGGAAGGCGTGGTCAGGAAAAACTAAATCGTCCCTCTTTTCTTGGTATCTTTAGGGGTTTCTTTCGCAACAAACCCCAATATGAAACACATTCTTCCGCTTTTGCTGATGGCGGGCAGCGTCTGTGCCCAGCCACCGGCCAAACGTCCGATCAATCCTTCTGACGTGGCCCGTTTACAGACGATCAGTGACCCACAGGTGTCGCCCGATGGCAATTGGGTGGCTTTTGTACAGTCGTCGGTCGATGTGAGCAAAGACAAACGTAATGCCGACCTCTGGATGATCAGCTGGGACGGTAAGGAGTCGGTACAGCTTACCAACAGCCCTGACGGTGAATCAACGCCGCGCTGGAGTCCCGACGGCCGTTATCTGTCGTTTACGTCGTCGCGGAACGGGAGCAGCGGCAGCCAGCTGTGGCTGCTCGACCGGCGGGGTGGTGAAGGCAAAAAACTGACCGACCTGAAGGGCGAGCTGGAAGAATACGAATGGGCGCCCGACGGCAAACGGATTGCCCTGGTGATCCGCGACAAGGACTATTCTGATTCGGCGAAGACCAAAATCCGGACCCCCTATGTCATGGACCGGTACCAGTTTAAACAGGATATTCAGGGTTATCTCGACCGGCGCGCCGCCCACTTGTTCCTGTTTGACGTTGAGAAAAAAACGCTCGATACACTCACAAAAGGCATTTACGATGAATCATCGCCGGTCTGGTCGCCCGATGGCAAGCAGCTGGCCTTTGTGAGCAACCGCACCGCTGACCCCGACAAAAACGAAAATGCCGATATCTACGTGATTGCCGCCCAAAAAGGCGCTGCCATGCGGCAACTGACAACGTGGGCGGGCCGCGACGGAAATCCGGTCTGGAGCCCCGACGGTACACAGATTGCCTATACCCGTTCGACGGCGGCGACCAGCTTTATCATGTACGATCAGGCAGTGCTGGCGGTGGTGCCGGTGCAGGGCGGCGAACCCCGTTTGCTGTCACTGGCCCTTGACCGGCCGGTGCGCAATCCGCGGTGGTCGGCCGATGGCAAAAGCATTCAGGTGCTGGTCGATGATGACCGCCGGACGTATGTGGGCGCTTATGCCCTCGCCGACGGTAAGCTGAGCGTCGTGGCCGGTGGTGACCGTGCGTTCAGTGATCTGGAGCGCCATCCGAAAGGCTATTGGGCTACGCTGATGAGCGAGCCGCAACTGCCAACCGAAATTTATGCGGTCGAAGGGACTACGGTCCGGCGGCTGACAAAGGTACAGGATGAGTTTGTGGCACCGCTGGCACTGGCAACGGTTGAAGGCTATACCTCACGCAGCAAAGATGGCACGCAGGTGTCCAACCTGCTGTTTAAACCCGCAAATGCGGTGGCAGGACAAAAATTACCCGCTATCTTCTTTATCCACGGCGGTCCCGTCGGGCAGGACAGCTACGGGTTTGACTTATCGCGGCAGATTCTGGCTTCGGGCGGATATGCGGTGGTCGGCGTCAACTACCGGGGCAGCAGCGGCCGTGGGCTGGAGTTCTGCAAGGCTATTTACGCCGATTGGGGCAACAAGGAAGTTTCCGACATTTTAGGCGCGGCTGACCAGCTGGTGCAGAAAGGCATTGCCGACCCCGACCGCTTAGGCATCGGTGGCTGGAGCTACGGCGGTATCCTGACCAATTACACCATCGCAACCGACCTGCGTTTCAAAGCGGCAGCGAGCGGAGCCGGCAGTTCCCTGCAACTGACCATGTACGGTATTGACCAGTACGTTAACCAGTACGAAAATGAGCTGGGTGCTCCGTGGAAAAATCTGGATAAGTGGCTGAAACTGTCGTATCCGTTCCTGAAAGCCGATAAGATCAAAACGCCGACCATGTTCATGGCGTCGGAAAAAGACTTTAACGTGCCGGTAGCGGGTAGCGAGCAGATGTATCAGGCGCTGAAGTCGCTGGGGGTACCGGCGCAGCTGATCATTTACCCGAACTCATTCCACGGCATTACAACGCCAAGCTACCAGAAAGACCGCTTTGTCCGCTATCTGGACTGGTTTGATAAATACCTGAAAGCACCGGCGTTGCAGGCGCAGAAATAATCTGTAAAGCATACACCGTAATCGTGGTCCGATCAGACAGTATCACCTGTCAGGTCGGGCCACGACCTGTTTCCGGAAGGGGTATCTTGCCGCTTACGCGTGAAAACCGGCCATTGGCTCAGTAGGGTGGCTATGTCTCAGGTTTCCGTTGTAAGTTTCTGGTAGAACGTTGCTTAGCCGTATTCCGGCAGGCACACAAGCGTTGTTCTAACCGCAAATTCCGCAACAATGAAAAGCCTGATAATCTTCTGCACCCTATGGCTGTTTTCGGGTATGGTATCTGCCCGCAACCTGACCGCCCCGATGGCGGCGACCACGCTGACCGGAAGTATTTCCGTCACCAGCAGCCAGCAAACCGGTAATCCACGGACGCGCACGTTTACCTACCACCTGCCTGCTGCTACACCTGCCTGTAATCTTCCGCTGATGATTGTACTGCACGGCGACGGTGGAAGCGGTGCCGGGATCATGAACTATACCGGCTTTAATGCCGTGGGCGATGCGCAAAATTTTATCAGCGTATATCCGGATGCACTACCGGTGGCAGGGTCGGTACAGTGGAATAAATTTGCTGATAATGCAACGGGATCAGGGGATAACGGCAACGATGCCAACGCGCCTGATGATGTGCAGTTTATCGTAGACCTGATCGATTATTTCTACCGGCGTTTCGGCGTTGACCGCAGCCGGGTGTATGTAGCCGGCCATTCGGGTGGGGGCTTCATGGCGTATTACCTGACGATCGCCAATGCCTCGAAGGGCCGTATTGCCGGTATTGCGCCGGTAGCTGCCAGTCTGTGGGGCAACGATACCTACCTGAACAGCCAGTTTGCTGCCGGCACATTTTCCCGGACACCCGTACTGCACATCCACGCCACAACCGACACGGAGGTTGGTTTTCCTGACCTGAACAGTGGCTGGATCTGGCCCGAAGCCTCGTATGCCTGGCCGACCTGTGCGAATGCCGCGCCGGTGATTTCGACCAATACGGCTGACATCACCCGGTATGATTTCTGTACCAGTCCGGTACCGGTTGTACTGCTGGCACTGAAACGGGCTGGTCTGGGGCATGCCTGGCCAACCGTAGCCAATTCGGGTTATAACACCGAACAACAGATCTGGTCGTACCTGAGTCCGTTCAGTAAAGGCAGTTATTCTGTGCCGGTGCCGGTCATCAGTCCGTCATCAGCGTCGGTAACGGCGGGGCAAACAATTTCGCTGACGGCCGCTTGTCCGGCGGGCCTGGGATATACGTGGAACACCGGCACAACGGCGGCTACCCTTGCGGTCACACCGGTCACAACCACCACCTATACGGCCTATTGTACGGCCGGTTTGTGTCAGGGAGCTGCCGGACAGGTAGTTGTGACAGTTGGCAGTACTACGACAACGGCCGCCGCTGTTATCGACGATCACATCAAAACAGATCAGTTCGGTTATTTGCCGGCCGCGCAGAAGGTTGCAGTCATCAGTAGTCCGGATCCTGCTGTGAGTCAGTACAATCAGACAAGCCAGTACACGCCGGGCAGTACGTATCAGCTTCGGCGGGTAGCTGACAACAGTGTAGTGTTCAGCGGAACACTCGTGGCCTGGAACGGGGGCGCAACGCATAACCAGTCGGGCGACAGGGTGTGGTGGTTTGATTTTTCGCCGGTGACGATGGCCGGTACATACTATGTCTGCGACGTCGGGCAAAACAAACGTTCGTACCCCTTTGTGATTGCCGACAATGTATATGATGTTCCGGCGCGGCAGGCACTGGTGGCTCTGAAAATGCAGCGGTGCGGGGTGGCCCGTTTCGGGCAGCTGGGTAGTAAAATCTGGCAGGATGCAGCCTGCCACCTCGGCAATTTGCAGGATACGCATTGCCGCGATGTGTCGGATCCGTCTAATGTAGCCAAAGAACGGAATATGTCGGGTGGCTGGCATGATGCCGGGGACTTTAACAAGTATGCGCTCTATGCAGCAGAGGCGCTCCATAACCTGCTGAAAGCCTATGAGGAAAATCCGGCCTCGTGGACAGCCGTTGCCGGTACATTGCCCGCGCCGCTCGATGAGGCCGCGTACGAGCTGGACTGGTTGCTGAAAATGCAGGACAGCGATGGACGGGTACGGTGTAAGGTCAGTATCAAAGGCTATGGCATAAGCAGCCCGCCCGGTACAGATACCCGGCAGCGGTTTTACGGAGGCACCAGCACCCTGACGACCTATGCCGTTGCTTCCGTGTTTGCCCATGCGGCCAGCGTATTCGGCAGTTTTTCGGCAACCTATGCCAATACGCTCAGGACAGCTGCCCAACAGGCCTGGAACTGGGCAAACGCAAACCCGAACGTAATTTTTGATAATACGCCGTTTCTGATAAATGGTGGCGGTAGTTTTAACCCTGACAACGGCATTTACGGCGATGCGGCCAACAGCAGTTATTACCGCAGTGTTTCATACCCGACGGTGGCGGCGGCCTATTTATTCCGGTTGTTTGGCGCCACGGCCGGTGCGGCTTACAAAACAGCATTTGAAACCCTGTACGCGCAAACCAGCCAGATGCAGTGGTCGGCCGGTTCGGATGCTTATTTCCCCGATTGGCAGGTGGTACTCGACGCGTTACTGACCTACGCCAACGCACCGGACGCGACGCCCGCTCATGCCACCGCAATCCGTACTAAATTTACGGCTCTTATCACAACATCGTCAAAATTACTGCCTGCCTTTGTGAACCGCACAGATGCCTATCGGGCATACCTGAATTACCACCCGTGGAACTCAAATCAGCAGAAAGCACAGGCCGCTGTTCAGCTTCAGCTGCTAAAAATAAATAACCTTAGTCCGGCAAATAATACAGCGTTGCAGCAGGCGGCGCTGGGCTACCTGCATTACCTGCATGGCCTGAATCCGAATGCGAAATGTTACCTGAGTCAGATGAATGCCCTGGGTGCGTCGAACTCACAGAATGAAATCTATCACGGCTGGTTCTGGGACGGCACAGCCTATGACAATGCCCTTACATCGGCAACCGGTCCCTTCCCCGGTTTTCTGATCGGCGGACCGAATCAGGATTACAGCGGCGCGCTGATACCGCCTAAGGGGCAACCGGCGCAAAAAGCCTACAAGGACTGGAATACGGATTATCCGGACAACGCCTACGAAATTACGGAGATTGGTATTTATACGCAGGCGGCCTATATCCGGCTGGCAGCGGCCTTTATGACAAAACTCCTCTGCACAGATGTTACTGTCAGTCAGTCGGTTCAGTCGGGAGACTGGCAAGCCGCCTCGACCTGGCTGTGCGGAACGGTTCCGGCGGTGAGCAGCCGTGTCCGGTTGATGGCAGGACATGTGGTAACAATTTCGGCCCCGGTGCAGGTAAAGCAGATACAGGTTGACACGGCGGGGCAGCTGCGGTTCAGCGCGGGCGGTAAGCTCATACTGGCACCTTAATTTTCTTAAATGCAACATTGTTGCATTTAAGAAAAAGAGTCCATACATTTGCCCGTGAGTTATCACTGGAACTGTATGAAAAAGCTACCTGTAACCGTACTGAGCGGGTTTCTGGGCGCGGGTAAAACCACGTTGCTCAACCACATCCTGCACAACCGGCAAGGCCTGAAAGTGGCTGTTATTGTCAACGACATGAGCGAGGTAAACGTGGATGCGCAACTGGTGCAGCAGCAGCATACACTCTCGCGGACGGAAGAAAAACTGGTCGAAATGAGTAACGGCTGCATTTGCTGCACCCTCCGCGAAGACCTGATGCTGGAAGTGGAGAAACTGGCCCGCGAAAACCGGTTCGATTACCTGCTGATTGAATCGACGGGGATTTCGGAGCCGTTGCCGGTGGCGCAGACCTTCTCGTTTGTCGATGCGGAAAACGGCATTGATCTTTCCCGGTTTTCGCAGCTGGATACGCTGGTAACGGTCGTGGATGCTTACAACTTCCCGCGCGATTTCGGTTCTGTAGATACCGTACACAGCCGGTCACTGAACGACGATGAAACCGACACACGTACCATCGTAAACCTGCTGACTGATCAGATCGAATTTGCCAACGTCATAATCCTGAACAAAACCGACCTGCTGCCGCGCTATCAGGTAGGTGAACTACGGTCGATCCTGCAAAAACTAAATCCGAAGGCGCAGATTATTGAAAGCCAGTTCAGTAAGGTCGATCCGGCTCGGATTCTGAATACCGGCCTGTTTGATTTTGACGAAGCTTCGCAGTCGGCAGGCTGGATACAGGAGCTGGAAAACTACAAAAACGGCGTAGGTCATACCCCCGAAACGGAAGAATACGGCATCGGATCGTTTGTGTTCCGCGACCGCCGGCCGTTTCATCCGGTCCGGTTCTGGCACTACCTGAGCGAACACTTTCCGGCGGGCATCATTCGCAGCAAAGGACTGTTCTGGCTGGCATCCCGCCCCGACGAAGCGCTGAATTTCAGTCAGGCAGGCGGGAGCCTTCGGGCCGAGCAGGCCGGTGTGTGGTGGGCGTCGATGCCGTTTCAGCAGCGGTTACGGTACGGCGCGTTCCTCGACCACCGCGAACAGATTGAAGCCCGCTGGGACAAGCGTTTCGGCGACCGGCAGAACGAACTGGTCATTATTGGCCAGGACCTGGATAAAACACAGATTATAAGCGAACTGACAGACTGTCTCTGTACGGAGCAGGAGATCCTGCACATGGAGAAAATGGGGCGGTTTACCGATCCGTTCCCGGTCTGGCAATAACAACAAAACGATGAAAGAACCATACGATGCCGCCATTATCGGCGGCAGTTTTGCCGGGCTGAGCGCGGCGCTTGTGCTCGGCCGTTCGATGCGGCATGTAGTCGTCATTGATGCCGGAAAGCCCTGCAACCGGCAGACCCCGGCGTCGCATAATTTTCTGACGCACGATGGCCGCCCACCGAACGAAATAGGGGTAGAAGCCCGCCGGAATGTGCAGCATTACCCTACCGTTGACCTGATCGGCGGGACGGTGATCACGGCTGAGCAAACTGCCGGAGGCTTTACCCTCACAACACAGGAAGGAGACCGGCTGACTGCCCGGAAACTGTTGCTGGCAACGGGTGTGGCCGATCAGATGCCGCCCATACCGGGGTTTGCCGAATGTTGGGGGCGTTCGGTGCTGCATTGCCCGTTCTGCCACGGTTACGAAGTCCGGAACGAACCAATCGGCTTACTGGCCAACGGAGATATGGCCCACGAACTGGCCCTGCTGATTGAACAGTGGAGCCCCAACCTGACCCTGTTTACCAACGGACCGTCGACGCTGACCGCTGACCAGATGGCCGATGTCCGGCAGCTGGGAATTACGGTAGTCGAAGACGAGGTGCAGGCTATTCGCCACGAGGATGGATTTATGCAGGCAGTACAACTGGCACATAACCGGACGATTGAGCTGAGCGCCATATTCAGCCGCGTGCCGTTTATCCACCATACCGACCTGGCGGAGCAGCTTGGTTGCGCTTATTCGGAGACCGGGCATATTGCGGTCGACGGGATGGGCCAAACCAATGTAGCGGGTGTATTTGCCGCCGGCGACTGTACGACGTTTATGCGGCAGGTCGCGATGGCGGTGGCGGCGGGGAGTAAAGCCGGCGTGGCGGTAAACCGGATGCTGCGGCTGGATGAACTAGCCCGGCGTAAAGAATCCATAAATTAATTTTTGCAACAATGTTGCAAATGATGTTACTTTGTTCCTCAATTCATCATCAACCAATTATGGTAACGAAATTGTTTTGTGGGATACTGGTGCCGGGAGCACTGACTGGCTGTACGTCTGATGAAGAGAAAAAGGAGGCAGCTCTGCTGGAAGAGGCTGCCCGTTTTCATCAGGAAGCGACTGATATTCAGGAAAAGCTTGAACCGGAAATCGACCGGATTGACTCCCTCAAAACAGTTTTGATGATGCAGATTACTCCCTGGGCTCAACAGCAGGTGGCGACGCTGGATAGCCTCAAGACCGCTTTTGAGACCTGGGAGAGTAACTTATGTTGAGGTGCCCGGGATGGAGCATGAACACCATCACGATCACGGCAAACACGAACATCATCACCATACGGATGCTACGCTTAAGGATTTACCCGCCGATCAGATGCGTGACCTGCAGTGCGAAGTACTGGCCAATATCAAGGCCATGCAAACACGCATGAATCAGGTGCTGGCTGCTGACTAAATCCCCCTCACTGTTTCAATAAACCACTCTTCAAATTTAATCGCTACATTATGAGGCTATTGTTTACTATTCTATTTATTCTGTGTTTTATATGTACTTATGCCCAGCGGGTAACCGGGCTGGTGCATGATGCTACTACAGGTAAACCGGTTGCAGGGGCAGCCGTTAAGGTGGCCGGTACCGAAACCGGGATCACAACCGATGATCAGGGGCAGTTTACGATAGAAGCAAAAGGGCTGCTGCAGGTGTCAGGAGTTGGTTACCGGACCATCACTGTCAGGGGCAAGGAGCGCTCATTTGTTATTGAACTTGTACCGGAAATTACCGAACTGCAAACGGTTGAAGTCGTCGGGCGGGCGTCGAAGGAATATAACAGTGATTATTCGTTTTCGGCCATGAAAATTGCCGCGCGCAATAAAGACATTCCGCAGTCGGTCAATACGGTTACTAAAGAACTGATTGCCGACCGGCAGGCGTTTCAGCTGGCTGATGCGGTAAAAATTGTAAGTGGTGTGGCGCCGTCAAGTTACTACAACCAGTATGCCATCCGTGGCATCAGTCAGAACGAAGAGGGCCAGATTATCAATGGCATGCGTACCCGGCAATATTATTTTCTGCAGCCGCTGACGACAAATATCGAACGGGTGGAGGTACTGAAAGGGCCCGCCAGTGCGTCGTTCTCGTCGGTTGATCCGGGTGGCAGTATTAACCTGGTAACTAAAAAGCCGCTGGCTATCAGCCGGAAAGAAGTGAGTATGAGTGTAGGCAGCTTCAGTACCATGCGCGGAACACTTGATTTTACCGGTCCGCTGAACGAGAAAAAAACGCTGCTTTATCGTCTCAACGGCGCTTATCAGGAGGCCCGCAGTTACCGCGATCTGGTCCGGAACAATTCCCTGCTGGTGTCGCCTTCGTTTTCCTACATTCCCAATACCAGAACGGCGGTGAATGCAGAAATGATTGTCAGTAACATGGCCGGCAATCTGGATCGCGGACAGCCGGTTTTCGGTGCCGTGGCGGGCGTAACCAATCTCAACAGTACACCCATCAGCCTGAATCTGGGCGCTTCCAACGATTTCTTCAAGTCGAAGGAGATGATCATTATGGGTAATTTGGCTCACCGGTTTACCGACAATATCAGCCTGAATGTATCGTACATGAAACAGAACTGGACGGAAGATTTACAGGAACACCGGACAACCAACGCCTTTGCGGTCGATATTAACAACAGGCCGGTAACGTCGCAGGCCGCGATGCAGTTTGTGCAGCGGAAGCAGTTCTGGAACGTCGACAACCTGAGCAGCTACCTCAACATTACGGGCAATACCGGTCCGCTCCGGCATAATCTGCTGGCTGGTTATGACCTTAACCGGTGGCAGAAGCTGAAAGGCGGCGGTCAGAATGCAGCACGCGGATATCTGCTGACAAATGGTTCCGTTGCGTCGTCGTTTGTGCCGGCCAGCGCTGCCAGCTACCAGACCATGACCGTAGACGGGGTGGTAATGCCACGGCCCAATGTTGCCCATTTTGACCTGAAAAATCCGGTGTATAGTATCCGGAATGTAAACGATTACGTGATGAATGTCCGTACAGCGCTGCAACCGGCCCTGACCACAACGCAAGCGGTGTATGTGCAGGAGCAGCTGACCTGGCAGCGGCTGACCCTGTTGCTTGGCCTGCGAAACGAATGGTACGAAGAAATTACCAACTACAATGCGCCCGGCACCCTTACAGTCCGGAAAACAGCCTTGCTGCCCCGGCTGGGTATGACCTATGCCCTCAACCCGCGTGTGAATCTGTATGGCACGTACCTGAAAGGTTACCAGCCGCAGGCCAACACCGTAACGCTGATGCCGGTGACTGCTCCGGCCGGCAGTCTGTTCGATCCGTTGCAGAGCGATCTGAAAGAGCTGGGTGTAAAAGCCGGGTTGCTCGAAAACCGCCTCTACATTACCTCAGCAGTCTATGAAATCAACCAGCGGAATATTCTTATGAATGCCAACGATCCTGTCAATCCGGATTTACTGGTGACACGCGGGGCCGAACGGAGCCGCGGGTTTGAGCTGGATGTAGCGGGGTATCTGATGTCCGACTGGCAGATCAATGCCTCGTACAGCTACATCGATGCCGTGATTGTGAATGACCGTGAGGCGGCGCTCATTGGTGCCCGGAAACAGAATACGCCCAAACACAGCGGCAACCTCTGGACGCGCTACAACTTCCCGGCCGGATCGTCGCTGCAGGATCTGGGCATTGGGTTGGGCTTCCAGTACAGCGGCAGCAAAATTCCGTGGTTCTCGCGCGCCTTTGAGGTACCGGCCTATACACTCTTCGACATGGCGGTCTATTACACACCGTCGAAGAGTAATGTCCAGGTGGCATTCAATGTCAATAATCTCTTTAACCGGACATACTGGATTGGTGCGCAGAACTACCTCCGCCTTTTCCCCGGTTCACCGCGATCAGGTATGCTGACGCTGACGTATCGTTTTTAACACTGGTTTATGTATACAGAATGGATTATTGCCCGTCAGTTCTGGCAGATGACGTTTGCCGGCAAGGCGATCCGGGCGCTGTTGCTTGTGATTGGTTTACTGACGGTCTATGCCGCCGTAACGGGCTGGGTACGCCGCGAAAAGCAGGACGCAATCCGGCACGACTATCAGGAACAGGCCCGCAAAGACTGGCTTGAGAATCCGGATAAACACCCGCACCGTATGGCTCATTACGGCCACTTTGCCTTTCGCCCGAAACCGGCGCTGAGCGTATTCGATCCCGGTATGGAAAGCTTTCTGGGTAATGCTGTTTTTCTGGAAGCACACCGGCAGAATTCCGTCAATTTTTCCGACGCCGGTTTGTCGACGGGGACACTGCGCTTCGGAGAAAT
The DNA here is from genome assembly GCF_057652235.1 of Arsenicibacter sp. R0_47. NCBI lineage: Bacteria > Pseudomonadati > Bacteroidota > Cytophagia > Cytophagales > Spirosomataceae > Arsenicibacter > Arsenicibacter sp. R0_47. Next base: position 322,983 of record NZ_JBYFCJ010000001.1, read on the forward strand.
CAGCCTGGCCATGATCCTGCAACTGCTGGTACCGCTGCTGATTATTTTTTTGGGTTTCGGCACCATCGCAACTGACCGTGAAAACGGTACGCTGCGGTTGTTACTGAGCCAGGGCGTAAGCTGGCGGCAGCTCCTGGCAGGGAAAAGCTTCGGTCTGCTGGCGGTATCGCTGACGGTATTCGGGCCGGTTATGCTTCTGGCGGCGGGGCTCTGGCTGACGGGCCGGCAGGAGGGCTACTGGCCGGATGAAGTGATCCGGCTTTTGTGCCTGGGCGTGTTTTACACGGGGTATCTGGCGTTTTTCTGCGTCATTACGGTGTTGGTGTCGGCCGCCAGCCCGACTGCCAAAACGGCGCTGGTGGCCTTGACCGGCCTCTGGCTGACGCTGACGATTGTGTTACCACGTGCGTCGCAGGCGCTGGGATCTGCCTTGTATCCGGCACCGTCGAAAGTGCAGTTTGAGGCCGCCATCCATGCGGATATTGTGCGGCAGGGAGATAGCCACAATCCCGACGATCCGCACTACAAAGCGCTGAAGGATTCGCTGCTGGCCGCCAACCACGCCGATTCTGTTCAGCAACTATCATTTAACTACAGCGGATTTGTGATGGCAGAAGGCGAAAAAATCAGCGCGGCGATTTATAACCGCCACTTCGACGGGCTCCAGCAGACGTTTGCAAAACAAAACCGGTTTGCGGGGATTATGGCTTTCGCAGACCCCTACATGGCCGTGAAAAAACTGTCGATGGCCATGGCAGGCACCGACTACGGTACCTATCTGGACTTTCAGCGGCAGGCGGAGGCTTATCGCTACGACATGGCCCAGACCCTGAACGATCTGCAGATCCGGCTGGTGAGTAACAAAAAGCTCGCTCCGACCGATAAGCCCTATGTCATTGACCGGAAATACTGGGCGCAGATTCCGGATTTTCACTACCAATCGCCATCGGTCGGGGCGGTGCTGGTCCACGAAACGGTAGCGCTGGCCGCTTTCGCCGGCTGGATGCTGCTATTGGTTGTACTGCTACTGCGCCTGTCTAAAACGTTCAACGCTGTCTGATTATGTTTTTTCTGGCACTTACCAATTTCATACGGACCACACCGATGCGGCTGGGTGTAGGTTTTCTGCTGATCGCCGGCCTGATCAGCCTCAATATCGGTAATCAGTTTCTGGACCGGCAACGGCAGCATGTTACTGAAACCAGCCGGTATCAGCGCGAATCAATCAGCCGCAATGCCCGTTACCATGCCGGTGAACTGGGGCTGATGCTCTATTACACCCAGTTTGCACTAGTCAACGAAACCGCTCCGATCAACGCCCTGTCTATCGGTCAGCGTGATGTAAATCCGTCCATCCAGCGGGTAACCATCCGCGGGCTCGAAGGACAGAAATATGATGCAGATCTGACAAACCCCGCCAACCTGCTGTCGGGTAATCTGGATTTCAGCTTTGTACTGATTTACCTTTTTCCGCTGCTGATCATTGCCTTTACCTACAATCTGGTTTCAGAAGAAAAGGAAAACGGCACATGGAAACTTATGGCCGTACAAAGCCGGCATCTGTTCGGGTTGCTGCTCCGGCTTTTTGCGGTCCGGATAGTTGTTATCTACAGCGTGTTGCTGGGGCTGCTGGCTGTTGCTGTGCTCTGGTCTGACATTCCGTTTGACGGGGCGCTGGCGCTGTATGCGGCTACCTCGGTGTTGTATCTGCTGGCGTGGTTTGGCCTTTGTTTCTGGGTTGTATCGCTCAACCGGCAGTCGAGCGTAAATGCCATTGTACTCGTTACGATGTGGTTAAGCATGGTTATTGTTCTGCCTGCCCTGCTCAACAGCTACATTGCCAGCCGCTATCCGGTGCCCGAAGCATTTGATACCATGGTCCGGCAGCGGAAAGGCTACCACGAAAAATGGGACATGGACAAACAAACGACCATGAACCGGTTCAACGCTCATTATCCTCAGTTTAAGCGGTTTCCGTTCGCGGCCGATGTGTTCAGCTGGCAGTGGTACTACGCGATGCAGCAGATGGGCGACGATGATGCTGCTAGCCAATCGGCCGGGTTGCAGGAAAAGCTTCGGATGCGCGAAACCGTGAGCCAGTGGGTAGGGCGTCTGCTGCCTTCGCTGCATACCCAGCTCCAGCTCAATGATGTGGCGCGTTCGGGATTGGGGAATCAACTCCGTTTTCTGGACGCTACGTCTCGTTTTCATGAGCAGAAACGACTGTATTTCTATCCGAAAATTTTCACGGATGTGCCGGTGTCAGCCATACGCTGGAATCGGATCGGGGTCGAAACTTTTTCGGATCCGGTAAGGCCGGCGGCGGGGCGTGTGTTGTTGCCGCTGCTGCTCTTTGCCGCGTTATTTGCCGTATCAGGCTGGTATAACTTCCGCCGCAACCTGTATCGTCTTTAATCTGTAAGCGCTATGTTACAAGCTATTGCACTAACCAAACAATACCAGTCAAATGCCCGTCCGGCGCTTCAGTCACTGAATCTGGCGGTGGCTCCCGGTGATATTTTTTGTCTGCTTGGCCAGAACGGGGCCGGTAAAACAACGACAATTAACCTGTTTCTGGGTTTTCTACAGCCCACGTCGGGGCAGGCGCTGATCAATGGCCTTGACGTAGCGCAGCATCCGCAGCAGGCAAGACAGTATCTGGCTTACCTGCCCGAGACAGTTATGTTATACCCTAATCTGTCGGGCGTCGAAAATCTGCGTTTTTTTGCCTCGCTGGCGGGGTTCCGGTACACGCCGGATGAGCTGCGTGCACTGCTGAACCGCGCCGGTTTGCAGGCCGATGCGCATGACCGGCGGCTGGGTCTCTATTCGAAAGGGATGCGGCAGAAAGTAGGCATTGCCATTGCGCTCGCGAAAGAAGCGAAAGTGCTCCTGCTCGACGAACCTACCAGCGGCCTCGACCCCAAAGCCGCCAACGAGTTTTCGGACCTTTTACTGAACCTGCAACAGTCGGGAACCGCTATCCTGATGGCCACACACGATATTTTCCGGGCGAAAGAAATCGGGACACATATCGGCATCATGCGTCAGGGGCAGCTGGTCGAAACGCTGCAGGCGATGCATCTGACTGCCAGCGAACTCGAAGCCATGTACCTCCAGACTGTGTGATGTCAGTACTCCCATAAAAAAAGCGGACAGGCCCTTTAGCCTGTCCGCTTTTTTTATGGGAAAGAATGCTGCTGCTTAGTGTTTAAATACCTTCACCAGATACACGCACTCCTGTACTTTTTTGATCTGTTGCTTCCGTGGCAGTTTAGCCAGCGTATTTTTCCGGTTCAGTTTCAGCGACGCCCCTTTCAGCGAATCGCCCGGAATATCGCCGATGGCCCGGAAGAGGTAATCGGTTTTGATGGCGAACGAAGCGCCTTCGGTCGAAACCTGTTTCCCGCTGATGACACCGATTACGTTGCCTTTTTCGTCGAGAAGCGGGCCGCCGGAGTTCCCCGGGTTTACACTGATCGCCACCTGATAGGCCGACGAATCGTTGCGGAAACCGGTGCGTGAACTCAGATAGCCTTCATCATACACAATTTCGTCGCGCGGGTAACCGAGCGTAAAAACGCGTTCGCCTAAATCCGACGGACGTGGCTCAAAACTGTAGGGCAGCGTCGGCAGTGGTTTATACGAGCTGTCGCTCTGAATCTGTAAAATGGCCAGATCATAGCCACGGTTTGTATACACCATGCGTGCCTTATACACATCTCCTTTATGATCCTGTACATAAATGGAGTCCGCGCCCTGTACAATGTGGTTGTTGGTAACCAGATAGCCATTCGGGGCCACCAGAAAACTGGTGCCGGCTACCCGTGCCGGTGTCGAGTTAAAGGCCGCCCGGCGGCGTGCGCTCAGGCTGCTCAGAATCTGGTTCTGCGATTGTTTAATCGCCTGTACATCCCGCCGCAACATGCTGTATTGCGCCTGCTGCTGGTGCGTTGACCGGTATTGCCACACGGTGAATAGGGTAGCAAACGTCGTCACCAGCGCCACCGAAGCCGCGATGGCCAGTGTCTGCTTGTGGGCCTGCCACAGTTGCCGGATCAGGGTCGGACGCTTTTGCTGCTGCCATTGCAGGTTGTTCTGAATGGCATCCATATCCATGCTGGCGTGAATCTGATCCAGTTTTTTCCGTAAATCAACCCGGCGGCGATACCGCTCAAGGGCTTTTTCTATGTCCTGATCTTCTTCCATCGGTCAATCCTCCTTATACACCGAAAAAAACAATCGCTTCAGCCGCTGCAGGCACTTGTACTTCTGCGTCTTGGCGTTGTCCGGGTTCGTATATCCAAACTTATCCGTGATTTCCTGCATTGACAGGTGACGGATATAAAAATCTTCTAATAACGTGCGGCACGGCTCTCCCAGCTTCGTCAGCGATGATTCCATGACCTCAAACTGAATGTCCCGCTGCGCGTGGTCACTCAGGTCGGTTTCAATAGCAACCGTAGGCTCGCCCTCGCCGGGATCACGCTCGGTATCGTAGAGCGTGTAACGGCCTTTCCGGGCCAGTTGTTTCAGCCACAGCCGCCGGCACACCGAATACAGGTAGGTTTTTACCTGACAGTGCAGTTCCAGCGAGCCTTCGGTGACTTTTTCATAGAGCACCACCATGGCCTCCTGAAAAATATCTTTGGCGTCGTCTTCGCTTCCGTTGTTACTGACAATTAAGTGCAGTGCCATCGGAAAATACCGCTGGTAGAGCTGAGCAAGTGCTCCGTCTGCGCCTTCAGCCAGACCCGCCAGCAGCTCATCATCCGTGAGCCTTAACCGGTTAGCGCCTGTGCCGGGCGATCTTAACCCGCTATTTTCCTTCATTAATTACCTTCATAGATTAATACGCCGCCCTGAAAATAGTAACCCAAAAAAAAATATAAAATATTTCTCAATCTAATGGGTTACCTATTTCCAGATAGGGTATTAAGGTTGACATTTATCATTAACGTTTAAACGCTACAAACTCATGAAAGCTCTGGTAAAATACGCATTCTTCGCAATGGCAATGATCTCTCTGGCTACAGCTTGCCAATCGAAAAAAACTGAAGAAGGTGCAGCTACAACTGACACTACAGCGACAATGTCTGCTGATTCTTCAACAATGGCTACAGACAGCACAATGGCAACTGATTCGGCTGCTACAATGTCAGCTGATTCAGCTAAGTAATTAGCCCTATTGTTCACTAGAAAAGCGGTCCCGACAACTCGGGATCGCTTTTCGCTTTTATACGGGTCATCTTTTCTGTTCAGACAGGATTACAGGATAAACAGGATTCTTTTTCAAGACTTTACCAAATGACCCTGTCAATCATTGAATCATACGTATCCTGTCAATTCAGTCAATCCTGTCAGTCATTAAATCATACGAATCCTGTCGGTCATGCATACCAATTACTATTTCCTTCGTCAGCTGGCCCCCTTGTTAGAAAAAAATCTGTACGGGTTAACCTTTATGGAGTGCTTCAGCCAGGAGCGCGACGAGCTGGTGCTGGTGTTTGCGCAGGCGAGGGGAAAAAATAACTATTACAAGCCGTTTTATATCAAAGCAACGCTGAAACCGGACTTTTCGGGACTGTTGTTTCCAGATGTGGTGCAGCGGGCCCGTACCAACAGCGTCGATCTGTTTGAGCAGTTGTACGATAAGCCGGTGACGGGTGTCCGGTCATTTCTGAATGAACGGTGCCTGGCAATTGAACTGGCCGACGGGTATACCTTTCTCTTCAAATTCTTTGGCAACCGGCCTAATTTTCTGGCCTTTAACGGTGATGCCGTAGAAGACGTTTTCAACCAGAAGCTCCAGACCGATCACCAGTTGCGGCTCAGCGCTCTCGACCGGCCCATTGACCAGTCATTCGGGGCTTATGAGCAGGCGGGATATGACCATCGTAAGCTGTTTCCGACCTTCGGTAAAATCGTTAATGCCTGGCTAACTACAGAATTACCCCTCCGCGAAACACCGGCTGAAAAATGGACCTTGTTGCAGGACGTTGTCCGTCAGCTCGAACAGCCCCGCTACTACCTGACTAAAGTTGACCACCAGCCCACGTTATCGCTGCTTCCGGTTGGCGAAATTATCCGCGAATTCGACGAGCCGATGGAGGCCACGAACCGCTTTTTTATTTCCTATGCCGGTCAGAACTTCTTCGACAAGGAAAAAGGCGACGTATTGCGGCTGCTGGAAAAACGCCTGAAACGGGCCAGTGCCCAGATTGATGCCAATATGCAGCGGCTGATCGGCCGCGAAGAAAGCATCAAGAATGAGGAAGTTGCCAATATCCTGATGGCTAATCTGCACGATATTCCGGAACCGCCCGGCCAGCGGTCGCCGGATCAGGTTACGTTGTACGATTTTTACCGCGATCAGCCGGTGACGATCAAGCTCAAAACCGACCAGACGCCCCAGAAAAACGCCGAGCTGTTTTACCGGAAAGCTAAAAACGAGAAAAAAGAAGAGGATCACCTGCAACAGCAGATTACGGTCCGGGAACAGGAAATCGCGCAGATCGGGCAGCACATGGCCGCGCTGAATGAACTGACCGGGCTGAAAAACCTGCGGAAATACATCAAGCAACACGGGCTGCTGACCGACTCCATTGCCGAAGGACCGGCTGAGTTGTTCAAAGAACTAAAGTACGAAGGGTTTACGATTCTCATCGGCCGGAACGCCAGAAATAACGACCTGCTGACCCAGCGTTATGCCTTTAAGGAAGACTTATGGCTGCACGCCCGCGATGTGTCGGGCTCGCATGTACTGATCAAATATCAGGCCGGCAAAACCTTTCCGAAAACGGTAATCGAACGGGCCGCCGAACTCGCCGCCTGGTATTCGAAGCGAAAAAACGACAGCCTTTGCCCGGTTATCGTAACACCGAAAAAGTTTGTCAGAAAGCCAAAAGGACTGGCTGAAGGACAGGTAGTTATCGATAAGGAAGAGGTCGTGATGGTCGTGCCGAGGGCATAAAAATAGCGGCACAACATCAGTCGTGCCGCTATCCGGCTTAGGTACAATCATAAACTACCGGCCACCACCGGGAGAATCGTCATTTCCGGCCTTAGGCTTACTCGCTTTTGCGGGGGCTGTCCGCTTGGTTGCGGGGGCTTTTTTGCCGGAATTAGCAACTGTCTTGCTTTTATTAATATTGTCAATCAACTGAGTTGCCATTTTATTGGTTGGGTCCAGTTCCATGGCTTTATTGAGCGAAACCATCGCATTGTCTACATCTTTCTGATTGTAGTACGAATACCCGATAAAGCTATGGGCCTCAGCCAGGTCTTTCGGGGTAATCTTATTCGGCGACGAGGCTGAAACCGTATCGGCAAAGTTGACCAGGGTTTTATAATACCCGACGGCACGATCATTGGCCATAGAGTCCGGCATATACCGGTTTGCCCGTGCCCGCCAGAGATACGCTCCGCCATATGTCGGATTTACTTCGGCCAGTTTCGCGAATGCTGAATCAGCCTTGGTAATCAGCGTACTGTCTTTGTTAATGGTAAACCCAAAGTATGCACTCCGGCCCAGGTTAAAGTAATCCTGACTAGCGACCTTCTGGTTGTGTTTTTCTTTCCAGTTGTTTAGCTTCTCGTATGCATAAGCTGCATTGGCATAGTCCTTTTTCTTGGTGTAATAGAGATTAGCTACATCACCATAGAACGTTTTCGCTGTGTCTTCGTCGCTGGCTTTGCTCAGATAGTCGATTGCCAGCGAGTCGTAGCCGGGACCTTCGAGGTTAGCATATGCCTGACCAATAGCGGCGTAATCAAGTGTCCGGACCAGTGAATCTTTTTTCACGTCGTTGTTTTCCAGCACCTGCTTCATCAGTTCCAGCGCCTTATCATACTGCTTGTAATCTTCCGTTACGTAGGCATAGGCATACATCCGGCGTACAGGATTGGTATTCACAATGGCATCTTTGTTTTTAATCTTGTCCAGATACGTCATCATGTTTTTGTAATCCTCTGCAAGGAAGGCCATTTTCGTATAATTCAGCAGGGTGCTGTCCGGCACGTTCGCTGAGTTATCGATTGCCTTTTTGTAATTGAAAGCCGCCGAGCGGTAATTACGGCCCATCGTATACAGGTCACCCAGTTCGTAGTACGCATCAGCTTTCGTTGAGTCAAGACCGATGGCTTTTACGAAGTAATCACGGGCATTGTTATAGTTTTTTGAGGCCTTGAAAATCCGGCCAATCTGAGTCAGGGCATAAGGATTTTGTGGCTGTAGCTGCAAGGCTGCTTCATAGGCAGATACGGCGTCACCACCCTGATTTTTAAGCCAGAACGCGTCCCCTTTTACGAGATAGTATTCAGCTTTTTTCTCCGCTTTCTCATTTTCCAGCACCAGGTTAATCAAACGCAGCGCTTCATCGGCATACTGTTTATTCTCAGTCAGGGTATAGGCTTCGGCCATGTGGTAAAGCCAGTCCGGATTTTTCTTTTTGGCTTTTTTCTCTACCGTGGCAAATGTTTCTTTGGCCGCATTTACATCGCCTTTAATAAGCGCGACGCTTCCCTGACCAACCATACCCAGATAGTCTTTTTTATCGGCAGCTACTTCCTTGTCGAAAATAGCTTTTGCTTCATCAAGTTGTCCGTCGCGCAGGGCATCAAAGCCTTGCTCAACGGGATCTTCGCTGGCTGCTTTCGGTGACGGCTGCGAGGCTACCGCATTAGCGGCAGGTGCCTGTGCGGCCGGCTGAGCTGCTTGCGTGGCCGGCTGAGCACCGGTTGCCGGTTGTTTTACCGCTGGCATAGCCGGCTGTTTCTGATCAGTAGCGGGTTGTGTGGTAGTTGACTGCTGCTGTGGCTTTGCGTTGACTGTCTGTGCCCATGAGGGTACAGCGACAACGCTTAACAAGCCAAAAGCTAATATGGATGCACCTATCGTTTTCATACCTAATTGAGTTAGTTGGATGGATAATTCCATAAATCGATGGTACAAAATTGGCACAGAGAACTAAGAGACTTTTTAGAATGAAATTAGAAATTCATTAGAGGGAAATTGTATTATTTTAATGACAGAGCCCCGTTCGGTCTGTTTTTATTGTGTTGGTTTGGCGATTTACATAGTGGTGGCACGACTCTAATTCGTGCTACCACTGCTAAACTATCTTATGCAATTTCAGAGGCAGCTGCATCCATCGGAAAACAACAGATTCATGGAAACAACGCACACACTCGACGAATTGATCTTCGCTAACCGTAATCAGGCATATGGCGCTTTTGCCCTGCGGCGGGGATATCGGAGCACTATCAACCGCGCCCTGCTGGCCGGCAGCGCCATCTTTTTACTGGGGATTGGTATGCCGACGGTCTACCGGCTTTTTGCGGATAAACTGCCGAAAGACGAGCAGATGATTGCCGTCGATATGACGCCGATTCAGGTACAGGAGCTTAAGGAGGAGCCCATCCCGATCCGCGCCGAGGAGCCGCTGCCGCAGCAAACCACCGTGCGTGATCTGCCGCCGGTTGTCTTACCGGACGAGGAGGTGCTGGAAGAAAATCTGCCGCCTACCATCGACGAATTAGCTCAGGCCAAACCCGGGGAGCAGACCGTTGAAGGGACGGGCGATGTGGAGGAAATCATTGCGCCGGTCGAGTCGGCTGCGCCAACCGTACAGGAGAAGGCGGTTGAGGTGGCCCCGCCTAAATCCGATGAACCGTTTTTGTTTGTTGAGCAGCAGCCGGAGTTTCCGGGCGGCATGGAGGCTTTGGCGAAGTTTCTGCAAAAGTCGTTGCAGTATCCGGGTCAGGCGGCGCGGTCTAACATCAGCGGCCGTGTGTTTGTCAGCTTTATTGTTGGCACCGACGGCACCCTGACCGATGTGCAGGTACCGCGCGGCATTGGCTTTGGCTGTGATGAAGAAGCAATCCGGGTCGTTAAAGCAATGCCACGCTGGAAACCCGGCAAACAAAGCGGCCGTGCCGTCCGGGTACGCTACAACCTGCCGATTGTCTTCGCGCTGGAATAATAGTTCCAGATTCTGATGGTTGCTGATGGTTCTGGGTTCTGGTAGTTAATAAGTGGTGGCACGACTATTTGTGATCGCTTCACAAAGCGGCCGCTCCACAGTCGTGCCACCACTACAAAGGGGCAATAATACCCACCAGCAACCCTCAGCAACTACCAGAACCCTCAGCAACAAAAGAAACGGTTATTTACAAAGCTGATCCACCCATTGAAACAGCTCGTCGAGGTCGTAATCACCGCTGTGGGGGCGGTCCCAGGGTAGTTCCAGATTAACACTATACCCTTTGTTTTGGAGGGCGGTGGCAAGAAGAACAGGAATGGCCAGGCTGGTGTCTTTGTCTTTCGAGCCGTGACGGATGCGCCAGTGTTTAGCCGTCTGCGTGCCCGCCGCGCCGATATAGTACATCGGATTCAGCATCCGCACAAACTGTTCATCGGCACGTGATGCCTGCACAGTTGAGTGGCTGGCTGAAAAGGCGGTGAAATGCTGCTTATCAATCGTTGCGGTGCCAAATTCCTGATTTTCGGGCGAGGTAAGGTCAAGGGCGTCAAAGGCCGGCGGGGTTTTCATCCGCTCCTGATACCGCACAAAGGCATCGAAATCAAGGCCGGTAACCTTGCCGCCCGAGCTGGTCAGCCACGAATGGACCGACAGGTCTTTTCCGCTATCAAGCGCCTTCTGCGCCGAAGCGATTACGTACGCTTTGACGTATTCTTTAAAGGAACCATTGCCGTTGTTATCGAGCGAGAGGCGTTGCCCGTTCGGGGTCTTGAGATTCAGGCTGTTCAGGTAAGCGGGGAAAAGGGCCTTTAATTGGGCCGACACCGAAATCTGCTCAGGTGTAAGGTCCGTTCCGGCCGTGTTGGTGCCCTGCATTGGGCCACCGCGCCGGTAGGTATTTACCCCGTTGAACTGCCATTCGTAGGCAGCGTCGGCGTTTTCCAGGTTAATGATCGGGCAGTAGGCCGATACCGCAAAGATGTCGTCCTTAGCCGGTGCCGCGCCCAGGGCGTTCAGATACGGTTCATAATCGTTGTTGTTGCCGGTTGCTCCCAGCAGCGACGACATGGCACCACCCGCGCTCGTACCGTTTGAGATGATCTTGTTGGCGTCGCCGGGCATGGCCTTGTCGTTGTATTTCAGGTAGCGGATCGCCGCTTTCAGATCAACGAGTGCCGCCGGCGATTTGCCGGTATAAATCCCTTGTGCATCTTTAGTCATGCGGCCGCGCGCACCCGCTGACGCCACTACGTAGCCTTTCGCAAGGGCCAGTGCAACGGTTGACGGACCACGATTACCGCCCATGCCATTGGGTGGTCCGCCGGGACCTTGCGGGGGCATACCATTCCCGCCGGGTCTGCCGGCAGGCGTGTTGGTGGCCGTAGCCGGTTGGGCAGCCATGTAGCCACCGACCCGGTTCGGGAAAAAGATGGGAGCGGTTCGGGCGGTATAGCCATTAATGGTTTCGCCGTTGAAATAGCCTTCCGGAACGTAAATGTTCAGGATCTGAAACGTTGTATCGACAGGGTTCGCTACGTAAACAATCCGTTCAAAGGCCCTGATTTTATGATCAGTACCATTAATGGATATTGTCTGTGTCTCGTATTTATCCCCTTTAAAGTCAAGAGAATAGCTTTTCTGTTGTGCAAAAAGCGGACTGATACAGGCTGATAAGGTGAACAGGCCGGCGAAAAGAACATGCATCGGTTTCATGGAGGCGTTGCTTCGGTTTACAGCGGATTACTCAATCCGCTGCACCTGAATGTGCGATGCAAATAGCGCCATTTCCGGCTGGTTTACGGAAACGAAAAAGACAGATTCGGAGAAAAAACTAACATCAAAACGTTTTGATGCTGGTTGTTGCTGGTTTATTCTGATTGTTCTGGTTTGTTCTGATTGTTGCTGGGTTGTTCTGGTTTGTAAATAAATAGTGGTGGGGCGACATACCCGCGTGGCCCCCAAATGTTTGTATATTTTTTTTTTTGTTGTTTTGAATTTATGTTTTAAAAAAAACCA